>CAJLHL010000006.1 GCA_905206455.1 uncultured Eubacteriales bacterium | reverse complement strand
TATCGGTTGAGCAAAAGTCAGCGTGGGAATGGTGTGGTATCTTTATCTAAGTGAAACCCCCCGTTCCCATTTCGAAACCGTCTTATCGCTGATGCTCATCCGGCAGGCCAGCTGCTGCTGGGTCAGTCCCCGCTCTTTCCGCAGACTGCGGATGAGCTCTCCTGTCTTTTTCTGGTTCATAAACTTTTTCCTCCCGACATCATGGTAGCACGCTCTGCCAAAAAATCCTATCGACGCTCCGTAGAAGTCCGGATCTTTCCGCAAGACACCGGCTTTCTCTTCCGCGTGCAGGCGGATGGTTTCATGGGATCAGTACTCTCGTGCCCTTATTCCCCCTTCACCTCATACCGCTCCAGCCCGATTTTCACCTTCGTTCCCCGCCCCAGCTCCGATTCGATCTCGATGGTATGCGACAATTTGTCCAGAATCCGCCGGCACAGATAGAGCCCCAGACCCGTGGCCTTTTTATTTTCTCTTCCGTTGTATCCGGTGAATCCCTTTTCAAAGACGCGATACAGATCCTCCGGCGCGATTCCGATCCCCGTATCTTCGATGACCAGAAATATTCCCGCCGGTTCCGGACAGGAATCCTCCGAAGGCGCAGTTCCCCCGCCGCGCGATTCCTCATCTCCAGGAACGGGTACCTCGCCTAACGGACCTCCATCCTCCGCATTCAGCTCTGACGGCCTCTCTGCCTCACTCATCTGAGTATATATGGAAATTTTACCTGAATATGTATATTTCAGCGCATTGGAGAGGATCTGACCGATGACAAAGAGGAGCCATTTTTCATCGGTGACTACCGTGATCCCTGTCTGCCGGTAATTTAGCGCGATTCGCTTTCGGATAAACATCCCGGAATACTCCCGCAGAGCCTGCTTCAGAATATCGTCAAGGCTGTATTCTTTAAAGACAAAATCGCTGCTGGCCGAATCCAGACGCAGATACTGCAGCGCCATGTCCACATATTGTTCCGTTTTCTGAAGCTCTTCCGAAAGTTCTCCCCGCAGCAGCTCCAACGCCCGTTCCGGCGAGACACCCTCCTCCTGAAGATCGTTCTGCAGCAGAAGACGCATCGCCGCCAGAGGCGTCTTGATCTGATGCCCCCAAGTCGTATAGTATTCCGTCATGTCCGAACGGTAAGCCGCCGCTTCAGACATCCGGGCCGCCCGGTCCCGGAGCACCGCGGAGATCAGACGATTGTAGTCTTCATCGATCTGGTTCCTGGGTTCCGGCAGACTGCCCCCTTCCACCATAATCCGGAACTCCAGCTCCGAAAGTCTCCTGTGCTGACGATAGTGCAGAAAAAAACCCGCCGCGGCCGATCCGGCGAGGAGCGTCGCGCTCAAAAGCGCGGCATAAAGCACCGCTTCCAGGGGAAGATCGTACAGATAAAAAACGACGGCAAAACATACGGCGATACCCGCCCAGAGTATCGCCGTATGCCAATGCCGTCTGAGATATTTTCCTATCGATGTCACAAGATCCATAGATATTTCTCCGTTTCCTTCCGTTTTTTACATCATCGTCTGCCTGCCGGACTTCTTTACACCAGATAACCGATCCCTTTCTTCGTCTGTATGAAATCCTGCATTCCCGCCTGTTCCAGCTTTTTTCTCAGGCGCGCCACATTTACGGTCAGCGTGTTCTCATCCACAAAACTGTCCGTCTCCCAGAGCCGCTTCATCAGCATGTCCCGGCTGACGGCTCTGCCCCTGTTTTCCATCAGCGCCTGCAGAATCCGGTATTCATTTTTCGTCAGATCGACGATATTCCCTTCATAAATCAGAGTAGCGTCCGAGATATTGAGAATCGCTCCCCTGTGCTCGATGAGATTGGAAGCTCCTGAAAAATCATACGTCCGCCGCAGCATAGCCTGCACCTTTGCAGTCAGTACGCTGAGATCAAACGGTTTGGCGATAAAATCATCTCCTCCCATGCTCACGGCCATAACGATATTCATATTGTCCGCAGCGGATGAGATAAAAATCACCGGAACCTGCGAAACCTTGCGAATTTCACTGCACCAGTGATATCCGTCGAAAAACGGAAGTCCGATATCCATCAGGATGAGATGGGGATTAAACTCCGCAAATTCGTGCATGACATCGCTGAAATCGCGGACAGTCCTGGCGCTACAGCCCCAGGCTTCGATATGTTGTTTGATCGATTTTGCGATAACACGGTCATCCTCCACGATGAGAATCCGATATATTTTCATGGGCATCCCTCCATCTGTCCGCTCCATGTTTTTCTCGAGCGGTCCCGCTTTACTTCATCAGAAAAGAGAAATAAATCCATAAGTTATCCCCGTTACGACCAGACTGGCGATACAGACCCCCAGCGTGATGACAGGAAACGAATCCCTCAGTCTCATATCCAGCAGCGCGGCGATGAGAGCTCCCATCCAGGCGCCGGTCCCCGGAAGGGGAACCGCGACGAAAATACAGAGTCCGAACTTCTTGTATCTCGTCACCCGGTCCGACTTGCTCTCCGCCTTCGATTCGAAATGCGATACCAGCTTTGCCAGCGGCTCAAACCGACGCATCCACTGAAAGATCTTTTTGATGAAAAGAATGATGAAGGGCACCGGGATCATATTTCCGATGATCGCCGCGCCCATGACCGCCGCCGGCGGAAGTCCCAGCGCCGCGCCGAAAGGAATTCCTCCCCGAAGCTCGACGATAGGCACCATAGACGTGAGCAGTGTCGCAAGGATCTTACCGGCATAACTCGCTTCTAAAAATTCTAACATTATTTTCCCTTTTCCCTCTCTTGAAACCCGCCGACTCCGCCGGCGTCTCTTTATTTTTATTATTTCATATGCATCAGGCGGACTAATTTTGTACCCATTGGAAGTTCCAGCAGCTCATCCCGCGTAAAGCATTTCAGGCGCAGGATCAACATACCGTACGCCAGCACCGATGCCGCGATGCTCGCCAGAAGAGCCAGCCAGCTCACGGGCAGAATCATACGGACCAGACGGTAAGATATCGCCGTCACCGCTCCCATTCCGAGGGACGCTGTCAGTGGAATCCCGAAAGCTGTCTTCCATTTCCACCGGTAGCGCAGCCTCTTCGCCATAGCTCTCATGTTCAAAAGACTCACGATCACCGGAAAAGACACATTTCCTATGACCAGACCATATACGCCCAGATCGGTATATTTCAGCAGACCCCAGACCAAAATCACGTGAATGATCAGCGACACTCCTGAATGAAATACCGGCAGACGCATGTAATTCTGCCCCTGCAGAATCGATGTGGTGATCGTAGAAAGAGCGTAGAATACCACCGCCGCCGATCCGGCGGTCAGAAGCATCGCCGCCAGATCCTGATATTCCGGCAGCCTCGGAAAGAGCGCTTTTACAATAGGCCCGCCCAGCACGGTCAGCCCCGCCGCCGACGGAAATGCGATGACCATATTGAATTTTATCACAGAATCGATCTTTCGGCTGACCTCTCCGGCGCCTCCCTGTACGCCTGCGCGTATGATCGCCGGCAGTGTAGAAGCCGCCATGGCTGTAGCGACTGCTACGGGCAGATTGATCAGCTGATTGTACTGCGTATTGAAAACGCCCTGCAGCGAACTGATCACCGCATCGCTGAATCCCTTCTCAGCCATGATATTTCCGAAGAGAAAATCATCTATCGTGTAACCGATCTGATAAATCGTCTGACTGAGAATAATTGGGATCACCGTGAGCACCAGCTCCCCGGCGATAGCGGAATCCCGTTCTCTGCGCGAATGATCTCTCGCCGCCCGGCGGCGCAGAGTCCCCCGCATGAGCCAGAACATCCAGAAAAACAACAGCAGCGCGGCCGCGGCTCCGGCCAGAGTCCCCAGCGTGCCGCCCGCCGCTCCGTAAGAGTAGACATCCGCTGAAGAGGCATAAATCATCATAAACTGATATGTGGCGATAACGCTGACCACAGCGTTGACGATCTGCTCCGCAATCTGAGAGAGCGCCGTAGGCACCATATTGCCGTGCCCCTGAAAAAATCCCCGGAAGACTCCCAGCACCGCTACGACAAACGTAGTGGGGGCCAGTACCCGCAGGGGTCTGGCCAGTCCCGGACGATGATAGAGCTCCTCCAGAGCGTCCGCGCCGAGGTACAGCGCCGCGCATGCCGCCGCTCCGACGAGAACTGCAAAGAGCAGAGAATCCCGAAAGACCCGGCGCGCGTTGCGGTGTTCATTTTTCGCCGTCCGATGAGACACCAGTTTGGATACCGCAAGCGGCAGACTATAAGAGGACAGCGTAAGAGCGATATTGTAGATCCCGAAAGCCACGGAATAAATTCCGTTTCCCTGATCTCCCAGAAAATTTGCCATCGGAATTCGGTATATAAAGCCTATGATTTTTGTGAGAATCCCGGCGCAGGCCAGGATCATGCCCTGTAAAAAGAGTGTATCCCTCGTTCCCTTTGACATAACAGCAGGCCTATGCCTCAAACTTTAACAGAACCACGCGTCTTTCGCCGCTGTCGTCGACTTCCCAGACAGCGGTATCTTCACGGATGATTCTCCGGTCTGTACAGAGTCTGAGAAACTCTTCGGGTTCCGCGATCACGTCGAAACCATACCGTCCGGTCCGGTAATGCATCGGTATGATCACCGCCGGATCCAGGACGTCGGCCACCTGCTTCGCCTCCCTCGCATCGACGGTATAAGTACCTCCCACCGGCAGGAGAATCACGTCGCACGCTCCTATGGATTTTACCTGTTCTTCGCCGAGCTGATGACCCAGATCTCCCAGATGAGCGATCCGCTTTCCCAGGACCTCAAAGACCGTAATCTTATTTCCGCCTCTCAGCGCTCCTCCTTCCGGATCGTGAAAACAATCCACCGTGGTCACTTTAAATGGAGACTCCCCCGGCTCGTCTTCGATGCGCACCGCCCGAACCCAGCCGTGATCATCATGGTCGTGAGAGGTATAGACTTCCCCCGCCGAAAGAGAGAGCTCCGGATACCCCGGTACGCCGGTATACGGATCGATCACCGCGCTGTGCCCTTTCGCTTCGATCTTAAAACAGGAATGGCCGTGCCATGTAAGTTTGATTCTGTCAGACATAATATCTCCTCCCGTTTGCGGTAACAGTTCCCGCGCCTGCGTCATATCACTTTCAAACCGGAACCAGGCATCGATCAGTCAGCCTGATCCGAGTATGCCGAGATTTCAACATACTTTTCTATTTATTCCTGAAGAACGCTCCATATGCTCTGTCCGCCATATAAATGTCGTATTTGCTGGCGGATTCGTACGGAGAATGCATCGAGTGCACCGGCACGCCGCAGTCGAGCACATCCATACCGCGATTTGCCAGGATATAAGCGATCGTACCTCCGCCGCCTTCATCTACCTTTCCCAATTCAGAGGACTGATACGCGGCTCCCGCCTTCTCGAAGATATTTCTCACATAAGCGACAAATTCCGCGTTGGCGTCAGACGCGCCCGACTTGCCCCGAGCCCCTGTATACTTCTTAATACTGATGCCCCGGCCCATAAACGCCGCGTTGTGCTTTTCCATGACCTCCGGATAAGTGGGATCATACGCGGCGGTAACGTCCGCGGAAAGAGCCTGAGATGCGGACAGCATGCGCTGCAGCGCGTAAGGATGAACGATTCCGCTCTTTTCCAGCAGATCCAGCAGGAACAATTCAAAATTGCGGGACTCCATGCCGGTATTGCCTACGCTCCCGATTTCCTCTTTATCCGTCAGAATGCAGACCGCAGTCTTCGGAGGCGCCTGAGTAAGGCCGAAAAGCGCCGTGAGAGCCGGATAAGCGCATACCCGGTCATCCTGCCCGTAAGCTGCCACCATACTTCGGTCCATGCCCAGAGAACGGGCTTTCATCGCCGGCACCGCTTCGATCTCCGCACTTCGGAAGTCCTCTTCCTCCATACCGTACTTTTCTTTCAGAATCGACAGAATATTATTTTTTACGTTCTCACTTTCCGCTTCCGGCATCGGCATAGAACCCAAAAGGATATTGAGCTTTTCTGCCGGAACACCCTCCGCCAGTTTTTTCACATTCTGCTTCGCCGAGAGATGCGGCAGCAGATCGGTCACCAGAAAAACAGGATCGCTCTCGTCTTCGCCGATACAGATATCGATTTTTGTTCCGTCGGTGAGAACCACGACGCCGTGGAGAGCCAGAGGGATCGTCGTCCACTGATATTTCTTGATGCCGCCGTAATAATGCGTTTTAAACAGCGCAAAACCGCTGTCCTCATAGAGAGGATTTTGCTTCAGATCCAGCCGGGGAGCGTCGATATGAGCTCCGACAGCGTGAAATCCCGAGGTCAACGCTTCCTCGCCGATGACTGCAAGAAACATGGATTTGTCTTTATTGACGCCGTAGACGCGATCCCCCGGCTTCAGCGACTCTTTTTTACTGATTTCCTCAAAACCGCGTTCCTCCGCCATCCGTCGGATCACCTTCACCGCCTCCCGTTCTGTCTTCGCCGCGTTCAGAAAAGACATATATTCTTCCGCATACGCCATGATCTCATCTCGTTGCGGCCCGCTGACATTTCTCCAGCCATAATTCTTCAGGCGGTCTGCTTCCTCCCTGTCTTCCGCTTTTTCCGTTCCCGCTTCCCGCGCGGATACGATATACTTTTCTGTATCTATTTTATGCATTTTAACTTACCTCTCAGTCACTTCGATGAAAAAATCGCAGTCGTCGTTTTTCATTATCTTTTAATTTTCTCGTTTTTTTACCTTATTGTCAATGTCAGCAGAGCAAAACATCGTTACTTTTTTAATTATACTTTACTATGCCAACAGAACTGATTATAATGAACCTACCGAAAGCAGACTTCCCTTCCTTCGGAAGAGTTCTGCTTTCCCGGTTGACACCGAAGGAGCGTTCCCGCCCTGAGGCGAAACCGATACAACACCATTTGCACTGACATCGAAGGCCATGCGCCGGTCCTGCCTCTTTCTGAGGCGGAAAGACGGCCATCTCTGAGATGAAAGGCACAGGATATAGAAAAAGATTCAGATTCCGGCGGATCCGATCCGAACTCCGGAGTTCTTTTGAATACCTCTGAACACTTGAAACCTGTGCCGCATGCGCAGGTTTTTCTTATGTTATCCGTCTGTTTCCGACTCTGCCCGCTGCGGCGAACCGGCAGAATCGTGAAAATCAGCGATTAAAACCTTCCTATGCGTGCTATTTTCTGTTTTACATTTTTGAAGAAATCAGGAGGAAACCATGACACATCGTGCAGCACTGGTCGGAATCGTAGTGGAAGACACTGCGTCCATTCCGAAAATGAACGAGATTCTGTCGGATTACAGCGCCTATATCGTAGGCCGTATGGGCCTTCCTTACCGGGAACGGGGGGTGTCGATCATCAGCGTCGTTCTCGACGCACCGGATAATGTGATCAGTTCCCTGTCCGGAAAAATCGGCATGCTGCCCGGAATTTCTTCAAAGACAGTCTATTCCAAAATATTCAACGACGAGGAGGAAAAATAACCATGTATGATCCAAAATCCATGTGCGCCGACGACTTCATCGACCATCAGGAAATCTTAGACACCCTCAGCTATGCGGAACAGCACAAATCCGACGCTGTTCTCATCGATTCCATCATCGAGAAGGCAAAAGAGAGAAAAGGGCTTTCTCACAGAGAAGCCTCCGTTCTCTTAGCCTGTGATATCGAAGAAAAAAATCAGGAGATCTACGCTTTGGCAGAGCAGATCAAAAAAGATTTCTACGGCAACCGCATCGTCATGTTCGCACCGCTCTATCTCTCCAACTACTGCGTCAACGGCTGCACCTACTGTCCTTATCACGCAGTCAACCGGACGATTCCGAGAAAAAAGCTGACACAAGAGGAAATCCGCCGGGAAGTCATCGCCCTGCAGGATCTGGGACACAAGAGACTGGCCATCGAAGCGGGAGAAGATCCTGTCAACAATCCGATCGAATACATCCTCGAATCCATCGAGACGATCTATTCCGTCCACCATAAAAACGGCGATATCCGCCGCGTCAACGTAAATATCGCGGCGACCACGGTGGAAAATTACAAAAAACTGAAAGAAGCCGGCATCGGCACCTACATTCTCTTCCAGGAAACATACCACAAAGACAGCTATCATGAACTCCATCCGACGGGTCCGAAACACGACTACAATTACCACACGGAAGCGATGGACAGAGCCATGCAGGGCGGCATCGACGACGTCGGTTTCGGCGTGCTCTTCGGTCTCGACAAATACCGCTATGAATTTGCAGGTCTTCTCATGCACGCCGAGCATCTGGAAGCTGTCTTCGGCGTAGGTCCGCATACGATCAGTGTCCCGAGAATCTGCCCTGCCGACGACATCGATCCGGGCGCGTTTACCAACGCTATCGACGACGACACTTTCGCCAAGATCGTAGCCTGTATCCGCGTAGCCGTTCCTTACACCGGCATGATCGTATCCACCAGAGAGAGCCAGAAGACGAGGGAACGGGTTCTCCATCTGGGCATTTCCCAGATCTCCGGCGGTTCCCGCACCAGCGTAGGCGGTTATACGGAAGAAATCCGTCCTGAAGACACCGTTCAATTTGACATTTCCGATACCCGGACGCTGGACGAAGTCGTAAAATGGCTGATGGAAATGGAATACATCCCGAGCTTCTGCACCGCCTGTTATCGCGCCGGCCGGACCGGCGACCGATTTATGAGCTTCTGCAAAGCCGGTGAAATTCTGAACTTCTGTCACCCGAACGCGCTGATCACACTGAAAGAATATCTGGAAGATTACGCATCCCCTGAGACCAGAGAGATCGGCCTTGCACTGATCGAAAAAGAGATGAAAAAAGTACCGAACGAAAAGGTGCGCCGGACAGCCACTGACTTCCTCGGAAAAATCGAGCAGGGAGAAAGAGACTTCCGTTTCTGATCGCCGTTTTTTCTCCGGGAGATGGAAAAACTATTTTCTTTCCCATTTTTGATTCACAGCGTTATCGCATGCGCGCGGCGCAGAAATACCCCTTCCGCGCCGCCGTCATTTCAAGGAATCGGAGGTAACATCCATGAGTTTAAACAGCACGCCTTCTTCCGAGCGTGTCCACATCGGCTTTTTCGGCCGCAGAAATGCGGGAAAATCCAGCGTCGTCAACCAGGTCACCGGTCAGGAACTCTCCGTCGTTTCCGATATCAAAGGAACGACCACCGATCCGGTCACCAAGGCCATGGAGCTCCTTCCTATGGGACCGGTTCAGATCATCGATACGCCGGGAATCGATGATGAAGGCTCTCTGGGAGAGCTTCGTGTCCGCAAGACAAAGCAGATCTTAAACCGCACCGACGCAGCAGTTCTCGTCATCGACAGCACCGCCGGCATCACAAAAGCGGACAGACAGCTGATCGATATCTTTGCCGAAAAAGAAATTCCCTATCTGATCGCGCTGAACAAAGCAGATCTGCTGCCAGAAAACGGCTGCGCTGCCACAGCGGCGGCAGAAGCGGCAGCAGCCTGTTCCGACTGCAGAATTCCGCCCTCCGCCGATCAGTTCATCCCGGTCAGCGCAGCTTTTAATACGGGAATCTCATATCTGAAAGAATGTATCGCCCAGCTTACCGCCTCAGAAGAATCCCAGCGGCGAATCGTCGGCGATCTCCTGTCCCCTTCTGACTTCGCCGTACTGGTTGTGCCCATCGACAGCGCCGCGCCGAAAGGCCGTCTGATCCTGCCTCAGCAGCAGACTATCCGGGACATTCTGGAAGCCGGCGCAGCTGCTATCGTCATCAGAGAAAACGAACTGCCGGATACGCTGACCGCTCTGGGCAAAAAACCACGCATCGTCATCACCGACAGTCAGGTATTCGGCCAGGTCAGCGACCAGACGCCGGTCGACATAGATCTGACCTCTTTCTCTATTCTGATGGCGCGCTACAAAGGTACGCTTCTGCCCGCAGTAAGAGGCGCCGCAGCCATCGAAACTCTGAAGGACAAAGACCGGGTTCTGATCTCCGAAGGCTGCACTCACCACCGGCAGTGCGACGATATCGGTTCCGTGAAAATCCCCCGATGGCTGAGAGACTATACGGGAAAAGACATCGAAATCGAACTCTCTTCCGGCAGAGAATTTCCGGAAGACCTCTCACCCTACCGTCTCATCCTCCACTGCGGCGGCTGTATGCTCAACGAACGTGAGATGAAATACCGCCAGAAATGCGCCGACGATCAGCAAGTGCCGATGACGAATTACGGTATCGCAATCGCCTATATGCAGGGTATTCTGCAGCGCAGCGTCGCCATGCTGCCCGACGCTGCGGCGCTGCTGTCAAGTCCGGCCGGCGGTGCAGAAAAATAAAAATCCGCCGTTTCCGGCAGAAATAAGCTTCCGAAACGGACAATCCTGCAAGAAGTTTTGCGCGCCGCATCAAAGATGCGAAAAGGATTTCCATGCGGAATTTCACCAAATTTCCGATTTGATGGAATTCA
Source organism: uncultured Eubacteriales bacterium (assembly GCA_905206455.1). GTDB lineage: Bacteria > Bacillota > Clostridia > Peptostreptococcales > Anaerovoracaceae > Alangreenwoodia. The sequence continues at coordinate 28,107 of CAJLHL010000006.1, read as the reverse complement.
CCGTTTGCTTATTATGTGAGGAAAAAAGGAGGATGATCTCCTAAGGCAAAAAAGGCTCTGAACCGGCATATACCGGCTCAGAGCCTTTTTTACAAATCATTGTGATCGTTTCCCCGAACTGCAGCAACAGAAAGAAACTTCTTTTCCGGAAGTTCTCTTCATTATTCCGTCCGCACTTCTCTCCGCGGCCGCTACGTCTTTACGCTTCGATTTCCGTAAATCCGACTTCGGTAAAGAATGCCATCGCTTCCTCAGAGAAGAGATAGTCGACAAACTTCTTCGCTTCTTCCTGATGCTTGGAATTCTGCATTACCGCTACAGGATAGATACAAGGGCCGCCTGTCATCTCCGGATCCGCATAACCCACCGGAGTCATCTCTGCGGAGTAAGCGTCTGTCGCATAGATGATGCCGCAGTCTGCAGCGCCGGAAGATACCGCGGAAGTTACCGCCTTAACATTGGTTCCGTAAGTGATGATGCCCTTATTTACCATATCCTGCTCATTTAATCCGAGAGACGTGAGAATCTTGGAAGTGTACTGACCTACCGGAACGTCGGCATTGCCCATAGCGAAAGTCAGATCATCACTGCTATTTGCCGCTTTGATCGCTGCTTCAAAATCATCCCAGCTCTTGATATCGCTGCCCTCTTTCACTACGAGAGCACACTTGTTTTCCAGAATGTCTTTTCTCGTACCTTCGAGCACGTAGTTTTCACCTTCGCACTGATCGCTGGCGCCGTCCAGCTGATCCATCTGCTTCTGTGCAGCGGAGAGGAAGATATCGCAGTCCGCGCCGGAAGTGATCTGTGTCTTTAACGTACCGGAAGAATCATAAGTAGCCTGAATCTTCACACCTGGATTTTCCTTTTCATAAGCCGCGATGGCTTTGTCCATGGACTCTGTCATAGACGCCGCAGCGGAGAGATATAATGTAACCTCTTCTCCGGATCCCTTTGCCGCATCAGCGGAACCGTCCGCGGATGCCGGCGTTTTTTCTGTTCCGCATGCGCAGAAAGCTACCGCCATGACAAATGTCAAAGCAATTGCAAGAATTTTTTTCTTCATTTTCTGTACTCCTTTTCACATTATCTACCGATAAGTAATCAATAAATCTATTATCTATCCATCACCAGAATCGTGTCCGGCTCCAGATAAATCGACACTTTGTCTTTATCTTCCAGCGCATTCCACTCGTCTTTCGCCATAGTGATATGCAGCTCAGAATAAGAGGAATCCGAATCGCCGCACTGCAGCAGCAGAATCATCTCATGGAGATCCTCTATGGCCTGAAGGACATCGCAGGCGATAACATTTTCCCGCTGCCCCATGGACGGATGCATGTAATGCGTCCGCAGTCCGATATATTTCACGCCGCCCGAAACCGGACGCGTCACACGCAGCGCACTGTTCCAGTCGGAAGCCAGTACGTGAGATTCGTCGATATATTCCGCCCGGGAGAAATTTTTGCATCCCGTGAGAAGCGCGCTCTGATACGTATAGGGATCTTCAAATATTCGCTTCTTCTCATCAAAGCAGTCCACATGACCGTCAGCCATCACCGAAATGTGATCGCTGATCCGGTAGACCTCGTCCCGGTTATGAGACACCAGCAGGGACGTGCCTTCGAACTCGCCGAGAACCTTCATCAGTTCCTGTTCCAGTTCCCAGCGCAGGAAACTGTCAAGGGCGGAAAAGGGCTCGTCCAGCATGAGGATCCGCGGTTTCGAGACCATGATCCTCGCCAGAGCCACTCTCTGCTGCTGACCCCCGGAAAGCTGGCGTACACTGTGCTTTTCCAGGCCGCCGAGGTAAAATTTTTCGATGACACGGCGGCACTCCGCCGTCTTCTGGTCTTTCGGCATCGGCAAACTCTTCATCCCCAGCATGATATTCTGCTCTACATTCATGTTGGGAAACAGCGCATAATTTTGAAACAGCAATCCCACATGACGCTTCTGCACCGGCACATCGATCTTCTCTTCACTGTCAAACAGCGTTTCGCCGTCCACACGGATATAACCTTCATCCGGGGTTTCAATACCCGCAATACAGCGCAGCGTCATGCTTTTGCCGCAGCCGGAAGCGCCCAGAAGCGCCAGAGTCTCATTGCCCGCGTGAAGCTCCACGTTGAGCTGAAACCCGCCGAGATTTTTCTTTATCTTCATATCCAGTGACATGTTCTACCCCCTGACTCCGACGGATGCAGCTTTCGCTCTCGTCTCTTTGTCTCTTTTCTCGAAGAGATTCACCGCGAGCAGAACGACGGCAGAGATCGCCAGATTGATCATAACCCAGACGAAAGCGCCGTGATTGTCGTTGAGACACCACAACTGATAAACCGTGGTGGAAATCGTAGCCGTCTTACCCGGCGTATAACCGGAGACCATACTGGTCGCGCCGTACTCGCCCAGACCTCTGGCAAAAGCCAGAACCAGGCCGGCGATAATGCCCTGTTTGCAGTACGGCATCAGGATACGCCAGAAAATGTAAGTATTGGAAAGGCCCAGCGTCTGGGCCGAATAACGCAGTGTCACGTCGAAACTTTCAAAAGCCCCCCGTGCGGTCCGGTACATCAGCGGAAAAGCCACCACCGCTGCAGCCGCGACAGAGGACTGCCAGTTCATCACCAGCTTCAGCGCCCAGTTCTCATAGACCCAGGAACCGATCGGCGTAGCTGGCGCAAACAGCATCAGCAGAAAATAACCGACTACGGTAGGAGGGAGAACCATCGGCAGCGTCAGGATGACGTCCAGCGCTCCTTTTATAAGCTTCGGCAGCCGCGCGATATAATAAGCGCAGAAAATGCCGGAAAAAAATACGATTATGGAGGAAATCAGCGCGATGCGCAACGAGTTCCAAAGCGGAAATAAATCCATGGAAAGCCCTCTTTCTTTTCATTTATCTTCTATCTTTTCAGATGTGACAAGTATAGCATACACTCCTATCTTTTTCAAAGACTTTAATTAGTTTTAGTTTAATAATATTTATTTTTCATAAAAAATTTTTAATCGTCGTAAGTTTTTGCAAACAAAACTTTCAATCGTCCTTCAGAGACAGTAGTCGGTGATAAAAGCGATATCGGATTATGAAATCACAGATATTTCCGGATTCCTCATTATACAGGGGTCCCGAAAAAAGAAAGTCTATTTTCATTCTGTCGAAGAAAGACAGCATATGATAAAATGAAAGCGATATATTCGGAGGGGATTCTTCTGCTCCGACGCCACTTCCAAAAAGTGAAACGGGGCCTGTATCAGCTCCGGCTTCAGAACGCCGTTTCCCCCGACCGCGCCTTAAACCGCGCCTAAAAAAGAACTTATCATATAAAAATGCGCCGCGCGCAGAAAACCGGCTTCCCGGACCAATGCTCCTATGAGTATAAAAACGGGCTGTCCGGACAGAAACAGGACTTCTTTATGAACAAATTAAATCGTCACAGTGACAATTACAGGGAACTCATGCTCCTGAAAATCGATATTAAACTGCGTCACGGATTCCGGCATTTCGCCTTTTTTCTGAAATGGCTCGCCATCGCCGCCTTCCTGGGAGTAGTATGCGGTCTGACCGGAGCGCTGTTTCATTACTTCATCGATGAAGCGGCCTATCTGTTTGGTGAATACGGCTTTCTGCTCTATTTCCTTCCGGCGGCCGGACTTCTCACCGTCTTTTCTTACCACAGTCTGGATATCCGCAATGACGAAGGAACCAATTCGATCCTCAGAGCCGCCCGGGCGGAAGATACCTCCGCTTTCCGCGTAACTCCTCTGATTTTTATCGCTACGTTCCTGACCCACCTGTGTGGCGGCTCTGCCGGACGGGAAGGAGCAGCCCTGCAGATCGGAGGAAGCCTCGGTTCTTTTATCGCCCGTACGCTGAAATTAGGCAAACATGAGCAGCAAATGCTTGTCATGTGCGGCATGAGCGCCACTTTTTGCGCTCTTTTCGGCACTCCGCTGACCGCGGCATTTTTCGCTATTGAAGTGGCGGGCGTCGGCACGGTGTTTTACGCTGGACTTCTGCCTGCTGTCGTCGCTTCTTTTATCGCCAAACTGACCGCTCTGAGTCTGGGCGTATCCCGGCAGGCGTTTATCATTGCCGGCGTTCAGGAGACAAGTCTTTTCCTCTTTGTGAAGATCATAGCGCTGGGAATTCTCTGCGCTATGTTAAGCATCATTTTCTGCCGGGTAATGCACACCGCTTCCGCACTCTACAGAAAATATTTAAAAAATGATTACGTCCGTATTATGGCCGGCGGTTTTCTTGTTATCATTCTGACCTTGCTGTCCGGCTCGAGAGATTACAACGGCAGCGGCATGACAGTCATCACCGCCGCACTGGCGGGAACCGCTGCACCTGCGGCTTTCGCCGTAAAAATGCTGATGACCGCCGCTACAGCGGGCGCCGGTTTTAAAGGAGGCGAAATCATCCCGGCGATGTTTATCGGCGCTACCTTCGGCTGTACCGCAGCGCCGTTTCTGGGCCTCGATCCCGTCCTTGGCGCAGAAATCTGTCTTGTGGCATTTTTCTGCGGCGTCGTCAACTGTCCGGTGAGCAGCCTGCTTCTCAGCGTGGAATTTTTCGGCAGCGGAAATTTTCTTCTCTTCGGCGTGGCCTCTTCCGTAAGCTATATGCTCAGCGGATATTACAGTCTCTACAGCGGCCAGAAATTTATGAATTCCAAGCTGACGCCGACGCCGATTTCCCGTCTGGCAAAATGATTTCGTTTTATCGCCGCGGCATCCTGATCCGCAAACAGCTCTGTCGTCTGCCTTTGACAGAAATCAGGACAAAAGCAGAAATCCCGCAAGTCTCTGATTTCCAGATTCCTGCGGGATTTTTCGCGCTTTCGTCAGGCGCTGCGCCGGCCGGCATCTGCCGGAACCGGCGTGCTGTCCGGCTCCTTCCGACTCACTTTAAAGCCGGCGCCGGAAAGGAAATCTCTTTCGTTACTGCATCGCCTGCATACTGAACTTCTGCTTCAAAGAACTGATCTTGCTCTGATCTGCCTGCTCCGTAGGATACCATCCTTTTGCGGCCATTTCATCGTAAATCGTATCCTGCATGCAGAGCGCTTCGTTCAGCGCGCTGCTGAATGCCTGGTGTACGTTATCTGTAGATGCTTCGATTGTGCCGTGCATATACAGATCGCATACGCCCTTTTCCAGCAGGAGAATGTTCTCCATCAGATTTTTATCATCCATTTCATCTTCCTCCTCAAATTACAGCAGTCCGTAGAAATTCTGGAAAATCTGCTGGTGTTTCTGGGCCATCTGTTCGAGACAGCTCTTCAGCTGTCCGTCCTGAATCTGACTGATGGTCTCTTTGCACTTTGTCTGGAAATACTGTTCGTGACCGAGCGCATCCTCGATATATAACAGTTCTTTTGTGGTCATTTCAATCACCTCCAGTTTCAGTATGCCCGTCAGCAAAAAATATATTCCCGTCCGGATACAGAAACTGACATTTTCAAAACCAAAATTTTCAAAAAATAAAATGGAAAATAAAGTAAAAAATCTGCAGCTCAAAAGAAAAAGTGAACTGCAGATTTCTCTGTTTTTCATTTATATGAGATCGATGTTTTCCGCCTTCCAGATGACGGATAGTAAATCGCCTCCTGCAGAAAACAGGATGATTTCCGTTTTCTCAGCCGCCCAGATACGCCTGACGAACCCGGTCGTCAGCCAGCAGTTCCTGTGCGTTGCCTTCCATAGAAATCCGTCCGGTTTCCAGCACATAGGCACGGTCGGCAATAGATAACGCCACCTGAGCGTTCTGCTCTACCAGAAGGATCGTCGTACCCGTATCGTGGAGCTCTTTGATGATCTGGAAAATCTGATCCACCAGAATCGGTGCCAGTCCCATAGACGGCTCGTCCAGCATCAGCAGCTTCGGCTTTGACATCAGAGCCCGTCCCATCGCCAGCATCTGCTGCTCACCGCCGGACAGAGTGCCCGCGCGCTGCTTATAACGCTCTTTCAGACGAGGGAAACGGTCGTAGACGCCTTCGATGGAATCTGCAATTTCACTGGACGGACGGGTAAATCCTCCCATCTCCAGATTTTCCTGAACACTCATCTCCAAGAAAATACGGCGGCCTTCCGGACAGAGGGCCATCCCCTTTTCGAGGATTTTATGCGCCGGTGTGCCGGTAATATCGCCGTCTTCGAAAGTAATTCCTCCGCTGGTAGCTCTCATCAGCCCAGCTACCGTATTGAGCGCGGTGGATTTGCCGGCGCCGTTTGCGCCGATGAGAGTAACGATCTCACCTTCGTTCACCTCGAAGGAAATATCCTTGATCGCATGGATACTGCCATAGTGTACATGCAGATTTTCAACACGCAGTAAACTCATGAAATCATTCCTCCTCTTTCTTCTTGCCCAGATAAGCTTCGATAACCTGCGGATTCGCCTGTATCTCAGCAGGCGTGCCTTTTGCTATGATTTTACCGTAATTGAGCACCGCGATCGTCTCGCAGATTCCCATAACCAGATTCATATCGTGTTCGATCAGCATGACGGCGATCTGGAATTCATCCCGGATCTTCCGGATATTTTCCATGAGTTCCGCCGTTTCGGACGGATTCATGCCCGCCGCCGGCTCATCGAGGAGGAGGAGGCTCGGATCGGTAGCCAGAGCGCGGACGATTTCCAGCCGGCGCTGTGCTCCGTAAGGAAGAGATCCCGCCTTGTGATCTGCCAGATCTGTCATATCGAAAATAGAGAGCAGTTCGAGAGCCTTCTCATGCGCCTTTTTTTCTTCTTTCCAGTAGCGCGGCAGACGGAAAATACCGGACCACATACCGTAACCGGTGTGGTTGTGAAGACCTACTTTTACATTTTCTTCCACTGTCAGTTCGTTAAACAGACGGATATTCTGGAACGTACGGGCGATGCCCGCCTTATTTACCTGTACAGTATTCATCCGGGAAGTGTCTTTTCCGTTCAGCAGAATCGTTCCCCGGGTAGGCTGATATACCTTAGTCAGCAGATTGAATACCGTCGTCTTTCCCGCTCCGTTGGGACCGATCAGCCCCGCGATCTCCGTTCTGCCCACCATCAGATTGAAATCATCTACCGCGGTCAGCCCGCCGAAATCGATTCCGAGATGGCGCGCCTCCAGAACGGGAGGTTTGCCGATATCACGTTCCGGCATGATGCCCTCGCTGGGGATCGGCACAATTCTGTCTTTGTCATTCATTCGAATCACCTCCCTCAGCGGCAGGAGCTCCCGCTTCTCTGTTCTTTCTGAAGCGGCTCGTCAGCCTCTGAATGGAATTCTTCAGCGTCGGATTATTCGTTCCCAGCATGACGAGAATCAGTACAATAGCGTAAATGAGCATACGATAATCGTTGAAGCTCCGGAGAACTTCCGGCAGAACCGTGAGAACCGCAGCCGCGATAATCGATCCGCGGATATTTCCGATTCCGCCCAGCACGACGAATACCAGAATCAGAATCGACGTATTGAAGTCGAACTTCTTAGGTACGATCGTAGAATAATTCATCGCATAGATCGCACCAGCCATACCTGCCAGCAGCGCCGATACGACGAATGCGATCAGCTTGTATTTCGTGATATTGATACCCACGGATTCCGCTGCGATCCGGTTGTCACGAATCGCCATGATCGCCCGGCCGGAACGGCTCTTGATGAGATTCAGCGTAACAAACAGCGTGATCAGAATGAGCACGAAACCTGCGAAGAACGTGGACAGCTTTGTAATGCCCACAGCACCCATCGGCCCGTTGATGATAACCGTACCAGCGTCCATTCCCAGCTCTTTTACAGAAGACATGCTCACATGAACTCCGCTGCCGTCAACGCCTACATAGAGATTGTTCAGAATATTTTTAATGATTTCACCGAAAGCCAGCGTTACGATAGCCAGATAATCTCCTTTGAGACGAAGTACCGGAATACCGATCAATATTCCTGCGACAGCGGTAACCGCACCGGCGATAATCACCGCTGCGATCAGACGCAGCGCGCCGTTTGGAATGACCGACTGCAGACTGATGGCCGCCACGACGCCGCTGAAGGCGCCCACGCTCATAAACCCGGCATGTCCGAGACTCAGTTCCCCCAGAATACCCACCGTAAGGTTCAGAGAGACCGCCATGACGATATATACGCAGATCGGTACCATCTGACCTCCGAGGGAACTGGAGATCATTCCCTGAGACATCATAAATTGAAGAATGACGTATGCGATGATCACCATAGCATAGGTAATAAAATTGCTTCGCGTGGATTTTGACATTTTCATTTTCATCGCATCCACCTCAGACTTTCTCACGTACGGATTTGCCCAACAGACCCGCAGGTTTGATCAGAAGCACGATAATCAGCACTGCAAACACGATGGCATCGGAAAGCTGTGTGGAGATATATGCCTTACTGAAAATTTCGATGATACCCAGCAGAATACCGCCCAGCATCGCCCCCGGTATCGATCCGATACCTCCGAATACCGCCGCGGTAAATGCTTTGATACCCGGCATGGAGCCGGTCGTCGGCATCAGTGTCGGATAAGCCGAGCACAGCAGAACGCCGGCGATCGCCGCCAGGCCGCTGCCGATAGCAAAGGTCACGGAAATCGTAGTATTTACATTGATTCCCATGAGCTGCGCCGCACCTTTATCTTCGGATACCGCTCTCATCGCTTTTCCCATCTTGCCCTTTTCAGTAAACAGAGTGAGAACCACCATGATCACGATACACGTCAGAACAGTAACGATAGAAACAGAACTGATCACCAGTTCGCCGTCAAAGAGCTTCAGCGACGGCAGGGTGACCACCGATGTAAAGACTTTCGGATCCGATTTCCAGATCAATAATGCCAGATTCTGCAGGAAATAGCTGACGCCGATCGCTGTGATCAGAACGGCGAGAGCCGGCGCCTGACGAAGCGGCTTATAAGCAAGACGCTCGATGACGACACCCAGCAGAGTACATATCACGACCGCGAGAAGTATGCCGGCAAACGGCGGCAGATTCAGGTAGCTTGTAGTGCAGAAGCAAACATAAGCGCCGATCATGATCACGTCGCCGTGGGCGAAATTCAGCATCTTTGCGATACCGTAAACCATGGTGTAACCCAGTGCGATAATTGCATAAATACTTCCCAGACTGATTCCGTTAATCAGATGAGAAAGAAAAACCATGCTGTACACCTCCCTAATTTTGTGAATGATACGAAAAACAGAGCCCTTCCCCCCTCTCTTTCCGGGAAGAAGTCTCTGAGATGAAAAAGAGGGGAATGCCTCAGGGCAATCCCCTTTGTACTGCTTGGATCAGAGGGTGTCCAGATATTACATGCCGACGTAAGCGCCGTTTTTAATGACCATTCCCTTAGGGTCCTTGGAAACTTCACCGGTGTCGGACCAGGTCATAACTTCGCCGGTCAGACCGCTGAAAGAGAAATCGCTTGAAGTGAAGATTTCGATCAGCTTCGCACACATTTCGTCCGTACTCATATCGGCAGTGATTCCGCCCTTCTGGCATGCTTCGTAAATCGCATATACACAGTCATAGGCATCAGCAGCAAACTGATTCGGTGTTTCGCCGTACTTTTCTGTATATTTTTTTACAAAATTCTGCGTCTTTTCATCTTCCGCATCAGCCGTAAACGGTGTCAGCAACATAACGCCTTCCGCCAGGGACGTATCGAATCCTTCGAGCGTGAGGATACCGTCCATACCGTCTACGCCGAACAGCTTGACGTCATATCCCATGCTGTCCGCCTGCTTCATGATCAGAGATGCAGGAGTGTAATAAATCGGCAGGAAGATCAGATCTGCGCCGGCATTCTTCGCTTCGTTCAGCTGAACGGAGAAATCGTTTGCCGTATCGTCGGTAAACGTCGTAACACTCACAACATTGAGATTGCGATCTTTTGCTTCCGCAGCGAACTTCGTGTAAATGCCTGTGGAATAGGCGTCGGAATTGTTGTAAATAACAGCGATCTTCTCACCCAGTTTCTGTTCGCTGATATACTGAGCGGATGCCGTACCCTGATTCGGGTCGGTAAAGCACATCTGGAAGACATTGTCCTTGCGCGGAATCGTCACATTGCCGTCCGCGTCCTCCAGTCCGCCGATAACATCATTTGAAGACGCGGATGGAGTCAGTGTGAAAATACGATCGTTATAACTTTCCTGAGATACTGCTACGCAAGGGCTCGTGGTAACCGTTCCCAGCAGAATCTGCATACCCCAGTCTTTCAGCTTGTTGTACGCATTTACGGACTTTTCTGCATCGTGTTCGTCATCCTGATAACTGAGTTCGAACTGGATGCCGCCCATAGCGTTGATTTCTTCGACAGCGATTTCCGTGCCGTTCTTCGCAGCGTTGCCGTAAATAGCCGCAGGACCTGTGAGAGGTCCGATACCGCCCAGTTTGATTGCAGCGCCGTCAGAACCCTCCGCGGAACCATTGCTGCCAGAACCGGAGCCGGAACCGCCGGAACCGCAGCCGGCCATAGATGCAACCATGAGAACTGCGAGAAGTACTGCAAATAACTTCTTTGCGTGTTTCATAATCTTGTTTCCTCCTAAAAATAAATTATGATTCTGGGAATTTCATTCTGCAACTGTATAATGTGTAGCAGACCCTTAATCTTCAATATTTTAGCATAGTCAAGCAAAATAAGTCAAGCCGGGCGGCCTTTCATCCGTCCCGGTCCTGCGCGGTTTTCCTCGTTCTCCTTCTGACAAAAAACGTGTCTTTTCTCCATGTACTATAAATATTGCATAGAAAGCAGGGATTTATCTTTATATACTGAAACCATCAGGCAATTTTACGCTAATTTTTACGCTTTCTATTTTTTCGCTACATTATTCTCCCTATTTTTTATCGCCTTTGCTGGAAATCCCCTTTTATTTTACAGTTCTCTTACAGATTTCCCGTCCATGCGCTTTTTGGCGGAGCTCCGTTATAAAAGATAAAATCAGACTATAAATCGAAATTCAGCTCTCTTTTACTGAAGTTTTTTTCTTTGTAATCGAGAAGATACGCCATGCAGCGTCCTTTTCCTTTGCTGGCCGCCTCCAGATAGGCGTCGATCCGCCGCTCATCGATCAGTCCCAGATCTCCCGCCGCGGTCAGGCGCGAAATCTGGTCCTGGGCGATGACATTCGGTATCGACATGCGGATCGTATTCTCATACGTCGTACGCATATACGGTTCCAGGAGCTCATCATCCGTCAGACGGTATACGGCGATATTATACAGGTCGTCAAAACCGTGCAGCACCCCATAGCCTTCATCGTACTTCGTCATCTGATAGGAGTCGAAATAAATCAGACTCGCCTGAATATACCCCCAGCGCCGATGAGGATTGTGACTGGCGATGACAAAACGCTTGGAAGATGCTCCGCCTTTATTCATATCCAGGACGATCAGTTCTGTGAATTCGATACACTGGTCGAAAGTCATATCTCCCATGGTATGCAGAGAACTGGGAATCGTAAGACTCTGCAGTCTTTTGCATCCCGCGAAGGCATGCTGCCCCAGAGAACGCAGCTCTTTGCCCGCTTTCACCCGCGTCAGACCGGTACAGCCCCGAAAAGCGGAACTCTCGATGTATTGTACCGTATCCGGAATCACCACACTGTTCAGCCGGTCATTGCCTTTAAAGGCGGAAAAGCCGATCCTCTTTACCGGAACTCTGCTCACGTGAGAAGGAATCACGATATCCGTAGCCTCGCGGTCCGAAAAACCCGACAGCGTCACACTGCTGCCGTCGTTGGCGAATTTATATCCGCTGAAATCATCTTCTCTTTTTACTACTGCCATTTTTTCTCCCCTTCGACGTCACACCCGATACGCTCTCTAATAATACCGAAAATAATTAATAATATAAGTAATTTTCAAAACACCATAAGGAACCGCCGCACCGATTAACATAAATATAAATGCATATTCCCTCGTCAGACCAAACCCTGTCACGCAGCATATCATCGTGAGAAACAGCGTATACTTTACAGCTTCAAAGTTTTTAGCGGCCCGCTTCAGAGCGAGATACTGGTTTCTTTCATCCTGTTCCTCGATAAGCTCCTGTTCACTTGTTTTTTCCGTGACAAAAGTGACCGTGAGAACGAAAAACATCAGAGCGGCTGCTAAGCCGGCTGCCTGCATAAATGTAAATGTCATAATCCCGCCGAAATAAAAGCTTAAAACAGCACAGATCATCAGTAACAGGCTGACGATACCTTTTACATTCAGATATTTCATATCCGCTACTCCTCCTCTTCTTCCTCTCCGCTTTCACTCTGAAAAGCCAGTCCGATATGAACGATGCCCACAAACAGGCATACCGCGATTGCTAAAATCGGCTTCAGCAGCCCGTGAACATTATGAGAAAATATCAGAAATCTTACTCCCGCGATAGCAGCACCCAAAAGAACGAATAAAATACCTCTGATAAACATTTTTTTATTTCTTATCATCATTCTGAAATTCCTCCATATCTACATTTTCTTTCAGACAGCACAGCTCTTCGACCGTCGTATGAAAAATCCGCGCAATTTTGTAAGCTAACACGAGGGACGGATTGTATTCGCCCCTCTCGATAGAGTTAATTGTCCTTACAGTTACACGAACCTGATCGGCAAGCTGCTGCTGTGTCAATCCGGCGGCCTTCCGTAATTCTCTGATTATCGTTTTCACGCCTCTCACCTCATCAATAAGAAGTTTACTTCTTAGGAAGTTTGCTTCATATTATCATTTTGATTTCAGTCTGTCAAGAAAAAACAGGAAGTTTACTTCCTGCTGCGGCATAAGACCGTATCCTGTTTTCATCTCCTACAGAAAAGATGGGAACGACCGGCAGTAAATGCTATTTTTTCGCCTGATTTCATAAATAAACCGGAAATTTCACTTTGCGAACTGCATAGGATGAATATAGATTTTTTACCGCTGTATCGAAGCCGAAAAATCTGTCAAAACAAATAATACCGGCGGCGGAATTCTTCCGCCTCACATCCGCTCCGCTGACAGCTCCCGCTTCAGCGGATACGCTATCAGAAAGGAAGGATATTTATGTGCGGTATCTCAGGGGCATGCTGCCTTCATAAGCGCCCGAAAAAAGAAGAGTGTCTCAGCGGAATGCTGCGGTCTATGCGCCGCCGCGGCCCGGACGCCAGAGGCATCAAAATAACGGAAAGAGCGATTTTATTTCACACCCGTCTCATCGTCGTTGATCCGGAAAACGGCGCTCAGCCGATGACGCAGAAAGAGAACGGACTGGAATACACCATCGTCTATAACGGCGAGCTCTACAACACAGAGGAACTTCGAAAAGAACTGACCGCCGCAGGCATCGAATTTTTCGGTCACAGTGATACGGAAGTCGTTCTGAAATCATATATCCACTGGGGAGAGAAATGCCTCGACCGCTTCAACGGAATTTTCGCTTTCGCCGTCTGGGAAGAAGCGACGCAGCGGCTTTTTTTTGCCCGTGACCGCATGGGAGTCAAGCCGTTCTTTTACGCTCTGAAAAACGATACTTTTATTTTCGGCTCCGAAATCAAAACACTGCTGGAATACCCGGATATCGAACCTGTCATCGACAGGAAAGGCATCATCGATCTGCTGTTTATCGGTCCCGGACGTACGCCGGGCTGCGGCGTCTTCCGCGACATTCATGAGTTGGAACCCGGTCACTGCGGCACATTTGACCGAAACGGGCTGCGGACGTTTTCCTACTGGAAGCTGAAAGACCGGCTCCATACCGAGACCTTCGAGGAAACCTCCGATCACGTGAGATACCTGGTGACCGACGCTATCCGCCGTCAGTTAGTCAGCGACGTACCTCTCGGAACCTTCCTGTCCGGCGGCCTGGATTCCAGCATCATCTCCGCTGTGGCCGCGTCCCACTTCCGCAGCCTGGGACATCAGTTAGATACTTTTTCCGTCACATATACGGATAACCAGAAGTATTTCAAAACCAGCAAGTTTCAGCCTACCACCGACGAACCGTATATTCAGATGATGGCGGAATTTCTCGGTTCCAACCATCACACTTTCGTCGTAGACAACGAGCAGCTGGCCCTCGCTCTGAAAGCCGCAGTAGATGCGAGAGATCTGCCGGGCATGGCGGATGTGGATTCCTCTCTCCTTCTCTTCTGCGAAGAGATTAAAAAACATGTGACCGTAGCGCTCTCCGGCGAATGCGCCGACGAAATTTTCGGCGGCTATCCGTGGTACCGGGATGAAAAGATCCGTTCCGCCTACGGATTCCCCTGGGCACAGACCACAGCCATGCGCCAGAAATTCCTGACACCTCATCTGAGAAAACTCATAGACGGAGAAGCCGAAGTCTCCGCCCGCTATGAGCAGGCACTGGCGGAAACAGATAAATCAGAGGGACTCTCTCCGAAAGAATCCCGCCTGCGGGAAATGGTCCATCTGAATATGTACTGGTTTATGCAGACGCTGCTCACGCGAAAGGATCGGATGAGTATGTATCACGGGCTCGAAGTCCGGGTGCCGTTCTGCGACCACAGAATCGCGGAATATATGTACAGTGTGCCGTGGGAGATGAAAGAATACAAAGGCATGGAAAAAGGTCTTCTGCGCCACGCAGTGGAGGGACTTCTGCCGGATGAAATCCGTCTCAGAAAAAAAAGTCCGTATCCGAAAACCCACAATCCGCAGTACACCTCTATCGTCTCCGGCATGCTGAAAGAGATCACAGACAATTCCGACGCCCCGATCTTCGATCTGGTAGACCGGAACGCACTGACAGGACTGCTGAACGACGAATTCACGCAACCCTGGTATGGTCAGCTGATGACCGGCCCGCAGACGATGGCCTATATGATTCAGCTCAATTACTGGCTGGAAAAATACCGGGTTAAAATCTCATTGTAGGAAACAACAAAGTCTCTCCGAACCCTCGAGGTCCGGAGAGACTTTTCTCTGCATCTCCTTCTGGTCATTTGCCGCTGTCTTCGTATCCGGCGCCAGCTCTGCGGCGCAGGTAACTTCCCGCACCGGCATCTTCTGATCTCATGATTTATTCCTGTAATTTTTCGTTCCCGCGTAAATCTAATTTCTCTCTCCCAATTCCGCCATCAGCTCCCGATACTTTATTCTTTCCGCGGCCGCGGCCGTCTCGGCCCTAGTGAGAAAATCGCGGGGTCCGAACGTACCGTCGCTCCTGCCCTGAAGAATGCCGCTGTCCGCCATTCGATGCACAGCTTCCGCCGCCCAGTCCGCAATCTGATCTTCATCGGAGAAAGGTGTTCTGACGTACTCGCCTTCCGGTTCCGCCGGATTGACGCCGTCCGTCGGCACTCCCTGTCTCTTTGAAGCGGCCGTCTGTTCAGATTCCGTCACATCAGCCGCGCTGTTCCCCATGCCTCGCTCCGTTAAAACCGTCTCGTCCCCGGCAATCGCCGGCGCTTTCCCGCCGGTTTGTTCCGCAGCTGCAGAATCCTGATATTTCATGTAGTTATCCAGCATCACAGCCATCATCTGGCGATCGATGAGCGCCTCCGGAGAAAACCGTTCCTCGATTCCCGCCAGAACGCCCTTCTGCTGGGCCCACTGCACTGCGCCGCTGTACCACTCGCCTCCGTCAGCGTCAAAGATCACATCTCCTGACATCCGAGCCAGTACAGTGATCCACATCGCCTGCGTCGTGCAGGAATCCGGCTCAAACCTGCCGCTGTCCACTCCTGCCATCAGATCGTTGTTTGTCACAAAACGAATGGGATCGAATGCCCAGTGGCCGTCGATATCTGTGAACTGACGCTTTACATAGCCGCTGTCGTAAGCATCCGGACGGGATTGACGATGAGTATAGGAGAAAAATTCCACAGTGCTGTCAAAATAGGTATGCACCGCATCCGACGTCTGGTATTTTCCATCCCGGTAATAATTACCGGAATCCCAGGTGGGATCCATCAGAATCCACCGTCCGTCGGCAAAAGCCGCCGTCCAGGCGTGATTCGCCCTGGAGCCCTGCATATTCGAAGAATCCCATATATGTTCCGATCCGTAAAGAGCGTATCCGATGACCGTCTTCGCCGGGATTCCCGAAGCGCGCAGCAGAGCCGTCGTCAGGTTTGCGTAACCTTCACATACCGTTCTGCCGCACTCAAGAGCCCCCAGCGCATCTTTCGGCCAGTTCTGCCCCGGCTGCGCCAGAGCGTCATAATCAAAATAGAGATAAGAGGCTACCCAGTCGTGAATCGCCCGCACCTTGCCGTAAGCATCCGCGATTCCCGCTGTGATCTCATCGGCTTTAGACACGATGCCGGCATCTTCGCTCTGTACGTTTTTCGAAGGCTTCAGATAAAAACAAAGCGCATCCGCCGATGACGCCTGCTGCTGAAACTGCTGCAGATTCACATCGTAAACCGCCGAAGGCACGATTCTCGCCTCGCCGCCCTCGATCATCACAGCCACTGATTCCATACCGCCGATGACGCCTTCAAAAGTCCCCTGTGCATCACCGCTGCGGTACAGCTGAAGATAATAAATCCCGTCTTCTTTATCAGAGAAGCTGTAATATGCGGTGCCGTCGGCTACCTTTTGCGGCAGAACGGGATCGGGCACTCCTCCCTCAGAATCCATAAATGTGACGATGAGATAAGAGAAATCCGGATCCCGCGGAACTTCCACTTTTAATTCATTCTGCTGAACTCTTACGGAAAGATTCTCCTCTTCACAGCAGGATGTCTGAAGCTCCTCCGAAGAGAATCCAAAAACTGAAACCGGAGCCGCTATCATACATAAGAAAAGGATCGCCGCTATACACAGCGTCACAGACTTCTTCAAACTTTCTCTGTACTTCAACTTCACTCATCCCCTTTAGAAAGGCGTTTCTAAACATTCATCGACATCTGCTGACTGCTTTCGGCGCCTTCTTCCCAATCTTTGACGATATCATCTATAACCGGCAGCTCTTTCAGAGACCCGATGCCGAATTTTTCAAGAAACAGCGGTGTCGTCCCGTATAGAATCGGACGGCCCAGACCGGATCCCCGGCCCCGTTCTTCCACCAGTCCTCTTTTTAGCAGGCTTTCGACTGCTCTCTCCGATTTTACGCCTCGGATCTCGTCGATCTGGACTCTGGACACCGGCTGCCGGTATGCGATGACCGCTAATGCCTCCAGCGCCGCACCGGAGAGCTTTTTCGTCTTCACAGGAGTACAGAAACTCCGTACCGCTTCCTCGCATTCCGGCCGGGTGCAGATCTGATAACTTCCGTCGATCCGCCGTATCATCAGCCCGCTGCCGCGGGACTCATATTCTCCGGCGAGTTCTTCAAGAAATCGAACGATTTCGGATGCAGAAACTCCGAACACTCCGGCGGCAGCACCGGGGTCTACCGGACTGCCCCAGACGAAGAGAATCGCTTCCAGTCCGCGTTTTACCGCCTTCTCATCCAAAGACAAGTCCCTCCTTTCGGCAGATTTCCATCCGCCCGAAAATATCGCTCTGGCGCACTGAAATCCGTCCCTGCGCCAACAGCTCCAAAAGCGTTACAAAAGTCAGAACGATATCATAAATATCGCTGTCCAAAGAGATCAGGTCCTCAAAAGACAGCGGATTTTCTTCCGACAGACAGCCGAAGATTCTCTCCGCTTTTTCTTCCATCGACATCCGTTCCCTCGCGGCGTACTCGTAACGCCTTCTGACATCACCGATTCTCTGGCGTTTTTCAAGAAATCCCCGGAAAGCCCGGATAAATTGATCCATGCTCACATCGAGAGATTCCTCCGGTTGCCCGGTATAACGTGAGAGATCCTCTCCGGGCTTTACGAAAATCCGCTCCGCCTCTGATTCGATCCCGCGCAGATGCGCTGCCAGAGCTTTATACTTCCGATACTCTGAAATACGCTCCGTCAGCTCATCTCTGAGTTCCTCCGCCTCTTCGTTCTTTCCGGAAACGTCGGCGCCCGGAAGAAGCATCTGCGATTTGAGCTGCAGCAGAGTCGCCGCCAGAACCATAAACTCCGCCGCCATCTCCGGATTCACGTGTTCTCCGGACCGGATACAGGCTATATACTGATCCGTGATCTCTGAAATATTTACCGTATAGATATCCATACCTGACCGCTCGATCAGATAGACCAGCAGATCAAAAGGTCCCTCAAAGACGTCGAGCTTCACCTGATAGGACATATCTTCTCCTTATTCCTCCGTCAGAATATATTCCATCACTTTCGGGAAACATTTCACTCCGTACTGACTGCATCCGAAACACTCGAAAAATTCCGGCGCATCCGCGCGCTCCACTTCCTTAAATCCGCTGGCCCCGAAAAACTCCGGCGCCCGCGCCACCAGATAAATCCGGCTGCCTCCTCTCTTTCTGACCTCGTCGATCACAGTATTTAAAAGCGCGGTTCCTCTGCCGCCCCCGCGGTAAGATTCATCTAAAGCGATACCGTCGATGATGTATTCTCCCTCCCGCAGAGCCAGCGTCGCCGCCCCCGCCAACTTCTCATCCTCCACCAGCACCCAGCTTTTCACCGCGTCGGTTCCTACCGGGTCCTCTTCGGAAATTTCCAGATCGTTTTTTTCATAAAAACGGTTCAGAGATTCGTGATCGTCCACAGATATGATCTCATATGATTTGCTCTTTCCGTTCATGTCTGTTCCGACAGTTTCCTTCGACCTTCTGGTATTGATTTTCAGGCGCCGGGGTACGATTTCGATATCCAGAGGCAGAGGTTCCCCCCGCTCTCCGTCCACATCGGTGCTCATATCCGCCGGCGATTCGATGCGCAGGCTCGGCGTCTGAAAATAAATTACATTTTTATTTTCATCGTGCCTGCCCTGAAGCACATTAATCGCCAGAGGCAGTAATTCCATAAAATTCATTTCCTTAAAGATGATGACGTCGAGAAGTCCGTCGTTGATAGAGGACTGCACCCCCAAACGCCGGAATCCTCCCGCGGAGTTTCCGTTCATGACCACCATGAAAAAGATATCTCCGGTGAAATTGATCTGCGGAGAGGTGATCGTAAATTCCACCGGCTTGAGGGATTTGACCTCGGAAAGACCCCGCAGATAGTAAGCCACAATGCCAAGGGCATTTTTCATGGTCGCATCCGTTTTCTGACTGACGTCGATCACCGGACCGATCGCCGCCACATTGACGAAATATCTGTCGTTGCATTTGCCCAGATCCGCATCCATATAGTTGTCTTCCAAAGCGATGGACAGCATTCCATCGATGTCCGTCGGGATATCGAAATAGTGGGCGAAATCATTGGCGGTTCCCGCCGGAAACAGAGCTAACGGCACGTGAAGATCATTTTTCATCATCGCATTGACGACGATATTGATCGTTCCGTCTCCGCCCGCCGCGATAATCTTTCGGTACTGCGCTTCATTCAGCCCGGAGAGAAAACTTTCGATGGAAACGCTGCCGTCCGCCCGCAGAGGCACCACGATCATGCCTCTGGACTGAAATTTTGCCACGATCTTATCCAGATTGCTCTGAAACATACCGCTCCCCGACTTCGGATTATAGATCAGAAGGACTTTATTCTTTCCCGTTAAATCGATTTTTTTATCTTCGCTTACTTCCTGCATGTGATTCTCCTCCGTACCTCTCCCATGAGATAAAGCGATCCCGCCCACAGGACGAGGTCGTAATCGCCCTTGCGTTCCTCCGCCTGGGCAACAGCCTCCGCCCAGTCCGGAATCACCGCCATCTCTCTTTCTCTTTTCCCATATAGATCGAATGACAGAAATATATCCGCAAGTTCGCCGGCTTCCATCGTCCGCGGATTCGGCACATTCGTAAGAATGAGATCTGCCCGGAGAGCCGTCAGCAGCTCTGCCATCTCACGGCAAGCCTTATCCTTTAAAATCCCGACGCACAGAAGAATCCTCTTCCCGGAAAAATGCGTGAGAACTGTCTCTGTCAGCGCTTTTGCGCCCGCCGGATTATGAGCGCCGTCTAAAATAACATAGGGCGATTTCTCCACGATCTCAAAACGCGCTTTCTGCACGGCTTTCTTCATCCCCCGCCGAATCTTTTCTTCCGTCATCAGAATACCCGTTTCCCGCATGACCTCAATCATGGAAAGAGCACAGAGCGCATTTGAAATCTGATGTCTCCCATGCATCGAAATCTCGATATTTTTAAACTGCGGATCGGATGCCTGGCGTTTGCCGCCGTTCTGCCGCGGAAACTCCCTGTCTCCGAAACGGGCGGATCCGCCGGCTGGATTTTTTTCCGCATCCGCAAAAAAAGACCGGAGTTCCGAAAACCCTTCCAATACTGCATCAAACCGGCTTCCTCCGAGATCTTCCCGGATATTTTCCACCCGGAATTTCGTCACATCGATCAGCGGCGCCCTCAGCTCTTTCGCCCGGGCGCGGATCACTTCCATCGGACCGGCATCCGGCACACAGACTACCGCGGGAACATCTGCCTTCAGAATCCCCGCCTTATCGGCGGCGATGAGCTCCAGCGTATTGCCCAGCTGCGCCATGTGATCAAAAGCGATGGAGGTGATCGCCGTCACGATCGGCTTATCACAGATATTGGTGGAATCTCCTTTTCCTCCCAGTCCCACTTCCAGGATGACGAAATCCGCTTTTTCTTCCGCAAAGTAAGACAGTCCCACGGCTGTGACCAGTTCAAACTCCGTAGGCGATTCAAAGCCTTCCGACATCATCCTGTCCGCCGCTTTCAGACACAGTTCCGTATGGTGCGCCAGAGCCTCTCTCGAAATCTCCTTCCCGTCAAATTCGATGCGTTCTGTGAAATTTTCAATATACGGAGAAAAATATGCGCCGCACCGATATCCGTTCTCCTGAAGCGCTGAATAGACGTAGCGGCATACCGAACCCTTTCCATTGGTCCCCGCCGCATGTATGATCTTCAGATCCCTGTGAGGATCCCCGAGAAGACGCAGGAGCTCCTTCATCCGTTCCAGCCCCAGCCGGGACCCGAACACCTGGAAAGAGTGAATTTTTTCGATCGCTTCTTCATAAGTCATTTCGATATCATCCCCATCCTTTTGCCGGCAGATCCCGCTGCTTCCGCGGCGAAATCCGCCTCTGTCATCTCATCTGCGGCCGGCCTCCTCAGATTCCGATTCCGCCGTATTTCAAAAAACACTTCCGTAATTTTCCTTCTTTTCGTCTCAATCCGGATCGGGCTTCAGAAAAATTCCGCACTTCCCGCGCCTATAGTTTTTTCTCCACGATAGTCAGACGAGAAATCACCGTCTTCAGCATTTCCTCATACTTCGCCAGCTTTTCCCGCTCCGCGCCGATAATTTTTTCCGGGGCTTTGCTGACAAAGTTTTCATTGGAGAGCTTTCCGGAGACTCTTGCGACTTCGCCTTCCAATTTCTTCTTCTCTTTGGTCAGGCGTTCGTATTCCGCTCTATAATCCATCAGCTCATCCATAGCGATGAGAATCTCGGCGTCGGTGATGACGCCGGACATCACTTCCTCTGTCACCTGGGATTTATCGGAAACATAGGCGATTTCGGATACGTTGGCCTGGGTCATGATATGACGCTCCGCTTTCTTAAGATATTCTTCCGCTCTGCCGGAAGCCGCGATGATAGCTCTCACTTTTTTGGAAGGGGCCGCCTCAACTTCCGCCCGGATATTTCTCACCGTTCTGACCGCTTCCATCGCGCGGCCGATGATAACTTCTTCCTCTTCAAAAGACAGCGCTTCGTCGTAAACCGGCCAGTTCTGACGGATGAGATAGCCCTTAGGATTTTCCTCCGTCACTTCCCCCGGAAGTACCGGCAGACAGCTCCAGATCTCTTCGGTGATGAACGGCATTACCGGATGGAGCAGCTTCAGCAGATCTTTGAGAACCTTGACGAGAACCGCTCTCGCCACCATCTTGTCCTCTTCATCGTCACCGTAAAGTCTGCTCTTCACGAACTCGATATACCAGTCGCAGTAATTGTTCCAGATCAGATCGTAGACCTTCTGAGCTGCCAGCGACAGTTCAAATTTTTCCATATTTGCGGTGATCTCCGCCGCAGCAGCGTTTACCGCGGAGAGGATCCACTTGTCCTCATCTTTCAGCGCCAGCTTATGAATGCCGCCGCTGTAATCCGCCATCGGAAGGAACTCATCGTCTTCGCCGGTGAGATTCATGATGACGAAACGGGAAGCGTTCCACAGCTTGTTGGCAAAATTTCTGCTGGAATCCAGCTTTGCGGAGGAGAACCTCATATCGTTGCCCGGCGTGATTCCGTTGATCAGCATGAAACGCAGCGCGTCAGCGCCGTAGTTTTCGATGACCTGCAGCGGATCGATACCGTTGCCCAGAGATTTACTCATCTTCAGACCGTTTTCATCTCTCACCAGACCGTGAACATAAACATGCTTAAACGGCACTTCTCCCATCGCTTCGATACCGGAAAATACCATTCTTACGACCCAGAAGAAAATGATATCGTATCCTGTCACCAGCACACTGGTGGGATAGAAATATTTCAGATCATCTGTTTCCTCCGGCCATCCCAGCGTCGAGAAAGGCCAGAGAGCGGAACTGAACCAGGTATCCAGAACGTCCTCATCCTGACGGAAATGTGTTCCGCCGCATTTCGGACATTTTTCCGGAGCCTGTTCTTCCACCGCAATTTCTCCGCAGTCCTCACAGTAATATGCAGGAATTCTATGTCCCCACCAGAGCTGACGGGAGATACACCAGTCGCGGATATCTTCCAGCCAGTGGAGATAGATCTTTTCAAAACGTTCGGGAACGTGGATCAGATTTCCTTTTTTTGCCGCTTCGATGGCGGGCTCCGCGAGAGTCTTCATCTTTACGAACCACTGATCCGACAGCATCGGCTCCACTACCGTATGACACCGGTAACATTCGCCGATCGGAATCACCTTATCTTCGATTTTTACCAGATATCCCGCTTCTTCGATGTCTCTGATCAGCGCCTTTCTGCAGTCGAAACGGTCCATCCCCTCATATTTGCCTGCCAGATCATTCATCGTCGCATCGTCGCTGAGACAGGACCATCTCGGCAGATCATGTCTCTCACCCACTTCAAAATCGTTAGGGTCATGAGCCGGCGTGATCTTTACGGCGCCGGTGCCCTTTTCCGGATCAGGATACGGATCCGCGATGACAGGGACTTCTCTTTCGACGATAGGAACGATAACCTTCTTGCCGATCATGTCCGCATATCTCTCATCCTCCGGATTTACGGCCACCGCGCAGTCTCCGAACATCGTCTCCGGACGTGAGGTCGCCACTACCAGACCTTCGCCGCCGTCAGCGCCGCGGTATCTCACATAATAATATTTCGCGTTTTTATCCTGGTGCTCTACTTCCGCGTCGGACAGAGAGGTTCTGCATTCCGGACACCAGTTGATCAGACGGTTGCCGCGGTAAATCAGGCCCTTTTTATACAGATTGACGAAAGTCCTGACAACAGCTCTGCTGCAGCCCTCGTCCAGCGTAAATCTCTCCCTCTCCCAGTCGCAGGAGCTACCCAGCTTTCTCACCTGCTGCTTGATCGTGCCGCCGTATTCTTCCTTCCAGGCCCAAGCTCTCTTCAGAAACTCTTCTCTGCCCAGATCTTCTTTTTCTTTGCCTTCTTCTTCCCGGATCTTTTCCACTACTTTTACTTCTGTGGCGATGCTGGCATGGTCGGTGCCCGGAATCCAGAGTGCGTTATACCCCTGCATCCTGCGGAAACGGATCAGCAGATCCTGCAGAGTCTGATCCAGCGCATGACCCATATGGAGTTTTCCTGTGATATTCGGAGGCGGCATCACGATGGTAAACGGTTTTTTCGTATGATCTTCGCCGGGAGCAAAAGCTCTGTTCGACTCCCATTCTTCGTAAATCCGCGTCTCAAACTCTTTCGGATTATATGTCTTCGCTAAGTTCTTCGGCATATCTGAAAATTCTCCTTTATCATGAAAATTAATTTTATCTTAACTAATTAATTTTACTATAAATGCGTATCTTTGTCTCTAAAAATGCTCAGTTTTTCCCCGCCGATCTGCCGGAAAGACAACTCTTTCACATCTCGTCGGAATCCTCAAATTCTCTGCGCAGCCCCTCGAAGTCGCAGACCTGAATCTTTCGGTATGCCGTGGAAATATATCCCTTTTCCCGAAATTCGTCGAGTATCCGGCTGACGGTCACCCGGTTCAGCCCCAGACAGACGGAGAGCTGATCGTGAGAATAGGGAAGAACATGATCCACTATATTTCTCGACGGGCTGTCCTCTCTCGTCTCTTCATAGAGGTAGCTGGCCACTTTCTGACGGCTGTCGTAAATCGCAATTCTTTTGAGATGACGCGTCAGCGAGATATTCGTGCCCGTGAGATGACGTAGAATCGCTCTCAGAAGAGCTTCCGACTCTACGATATACGGGAACAGTTCTTCTACCGAACAGCTGACCACTGTAACCTCGTTGACAGCGGATACAGCGGTTTTCGCTCCTGTGAATTCTACGAAGACATCTTCTCCGATCAGCCGGCCCTTGCCCATGATCCGAAGAGTGAGCTCCCTTCCGGAAGCGTTGGAGCAATAGACTCTGACGCGGCCGGATTCCACCAGATAAAGGCGTTCATTGTTCTGCGCCTCCGGCCGGATCATCTCCCCCGGCGCATAATTCTTTCTCGTTCCGCAGATTTCGAAATACGGGAACAGATCATCCGGTATAATTACATCCATTTTTTTGCCTCCCGAAAGAAAAATTGTAGTATAAACTACAGAAAAATACGATTCCTCATTTTATAATTATCATACATATAAAAAGCACACAAATTATCATCCAGCAAAAAGAAAGGAGAAAATGATGGCGACATTTACAGCCGGCGATAAATTCGCAAATTGTTTCGTATGTAGTCCTACAAATCCCAGAGGTCTTCATCTTAAAATTACGACGGTAGACGGTAAAGCGCACACCGAGATCGTGCCGGAAGACTACATGTGCGGTCTCAACGGACTGATGCACGGCGGTTTTTCCCTGATGCTCATGGATGAAGTGATGTATTATGCGGTGGAAGGATACGGTGTGGACAGTGTTACGCTTCATTCAGAATGCGACTTCAAAAACCCCGCAGTTATCGGTCACAAGTTAGTGGCGGAAGCGTGGGTCACAAAAAGAGAAGGGAAGAAATTCTATACGGAAGGTGTCTTAAAAGATGGCGATACCGTCATCGTAACGGCTACCGGTCTCTATTATGAAATGGATATGTCCGTTTTTCTGACAGATGATCAGAAATAATATGGTTTATCATACTCACTCTTAACATTGCCGGGCGTCCGCCGCCGAAAACCTGATTTTGGGAAATCGGCGGCGGGCGTCTGCTTTTTGGGCAATTATTTCAACCGTCACCGAAGCGGCAGACCTCTTACGAGCTTCCGCTTCCCCGCCGGCGCGGAATTTTATTTCGAAGCGAAATATTTTGCCAGAAAAGACCGGCGGTGGATTTCACACACACCCAGCTGATCCAGCCCTTCATAATGAGCCTTCGTACCGTAGCCTTTATTCCGGTCAAAGGCATATCCCGGATAAGTTTCGTGATATTTCACCATCATCCGGTCTCGCGTTACTTTTGCCACGATGGAAGCCGCCGCGATGGATACGCTCTCGCTGTCACCTTTGATCAGACCTGTCTGCGGAATTTCCACAGACGGCAGCGTCAGAGCGTCGATGAGAATATGATCGGGCCTTGTTGCAAGACCTGTGACGGCATCCTCCATCGCCTCTTTCGTCGCTTCCAGTATATTGATCCGGTCGATGGCGGCATGATCCCTCAGACCGATATTCCAGGCCACAGCGTTTTTCAGAATTTCATCGTAAAGTTCTTCCCGCCGTTTTTCCGACAGCTTCTTAGAATCGTTGACTCCCAAAATATCGAAACCGTCGGGAAGTATGACCGCCGCAGCCACTACAGGACCCGCCAGGGGGCCCCTGCCCACTTCGTCCACACCGGCGATACAGTGCACCGCTCCGCGTTCGTTGCCCTTCTGATATAATTCTCTTTCGATCCGGCTCATCCGGATCAGATCTTCTCTCATCTTTTCGAGTCGCTCGGCTTTCGTCATATCTCCTCCGCCTCTTCCCGTCCGGCGTTTTCGCAGCGCTCCAGGGTGATGCGTCCGATCTTTCCGCCGCGGAATTCGTCGAGAACAGTCTTGGCAGTTCTCTCGTAATCAATGCGCTTTCCTGGAAAAATAAATCCTCTTTTGAGAGCGATCTGCTCCATCGCTTCCAGACCGTCTTCGCTGATCTCCTCCACTTTATATCTCGCCTCTAAAAGCGAGCTGTAATCCTGCAGCAGGACTTTGATCAATTCGAGACACAGGGTCTCCACATCGAGAATTTCATCCCGGATGGAACCGCAGAAGGCCAGATTGAGACCTACATCTGGGTCTTCAAATTTCGGCCAGAGAATGCCCGGCGTGTCCAGAAGCTGCATGCCGTTGGTCAGCGTCAGCCACTGTTTTCCCCGGGTCACACCCGGCCGGTCGCCTGTCTTTGCGCTCTTTTTTCCGGTGAGCTTATTGATCAGCGATGACTTCCCCACGTTGGGAACACCGACGATCATCAGGCGCAGCGGCCGTCTTCTGACGGTCTCCCGTTCTCTTTCCTCCCTGATCAGATCGAGGCGTCTGAAAATCTGATTGATGCCCGCCCCCGTATTGCAATTGACCGGGATGGCATAAGTACCTGCCGCCGTCAGTTCTCTTTTCCAGCTTTCGGTCTGAGCACCGTCCGCCAGATCGATCTTATTGAGAGCTACGATTCTCGTCTTGTCCCGGACGATGTCGTCGATAATCGGATTTCTGCTGGAGACAGGAATCCTCGCGTCGATCACTTCGACGACGGCGTCCACCAGTTTCAGATTTTCCTGAATCATCTCTCTCGTCTTTTTCATATGTCCGGGGTACCAGTTGATTCCCGCCGCAAAGCGTCTGCTGTCGCTGTCCATGTCGAAACCGTCCTTTCTCTATCGCAGGCTCTCCTCCGTCTCTTCGGAAAAACAAGCCCATTCATCGGCAATCCGCACCCGCCCGCCGGCAGAGACACACCGGGGGAAATCCGCGCTGAAACGACAGCGGGAGCTTCAGGTTTTGCCGTAATATTATACACTATTTTCTCCATTTCTGCATCACAGACCGCCGGATCTCATCCGGGGTCTCTTCCTCCGGTGCGTCAGAGCAATTCCCGGCCCCCGCGGTGAAAAGCCGTCCTGTTTTCCGCACTCTCCGCCGCGCTGTTTCCCGTCGAAAACATTATAACCGGAAGCAATTTTTCTGAAATCATGTATAATATCAGTTGTGAAAAAACTGAAGAGTTACCGAAAGGAGATCTGAAATGACGAGAGTCATCGACGCGAAAAAACAGACAGAAAACCGATTTTTAAATATGTACGAATTGGCCGTCACTCACAGAAACGGCAGCCGGGGCGCCTATTTCGTCGCTTCCCGTTCAGAAGAAATCGAAGGCATCACCGCTCTGAACCACGAATTAAAGCCTGCCGGAGTCATGCTCTTCGGAATCCACGGAAATAAACTGGTGCTGGAACGCCAGTTCCGTTATCCGATCGACGATTACGTCTACGAACTCCCCGCAGGGCTCATCGAAAAGGGAGAATCACTGACGGAAGCCGCCAAGCGGGAAGCCTTTGAAGAGACCGGGCTGACTTTTGAACCGCTCTCCTCCGACGCCTTCTCCCGTCCGTTCTATATGAGTCCCGGCATGACAGACGAAGCCTGCGCCACCATTTACGGCCATTTCAGCGGAGAACCCACCAGTATCCACGAGGAGGAAGACGAGGATATCCAGGTGATCCTGGCCGACCGGGAAGAATGCCGCCGCATTCTCGCCGAGGAGAAAGTTTCTATCACCTGCGCCTACCAGCTGATGCATTTCATCGGTTCCGAAGATCCGCTGGCGTTTTTAAAAGAAGAAAAGAAAAACCGGAGATAAGACAAAACGCCGGGCGCCGTATCAGAGAACAGAACGGCAAAACCGAAATGCTCCGCTTCAGCAGAACAACCGCAGGATGGCAGAAAAAAGACATCCGGACAGAGAAAAAAACGGCACAAAGGGCAACAGTCTTGGACCAGTACGGCGGAAAACGGCGGCGGCTTCGGGAAATTCCCGAAGCCGCC
>CAJLHL010000005.1 GCA_905206455.1 uncultured Eubacteriales bacterium | reverse complement strand
AATCTCCGACAAGGATATAATCAATTCCGTTTTCCGTTATTCTTGGTTTCAATTTGCTCATATTTTTAATCTCCTCATTCTGGTTTTGCAAGTCTGACTCTCCAGAAATATTGGTAAATCATTGGTAAAATTGAGAATGGAACACAAGAAATGCTATTTATAGAAGTATTTAAGACGATTTGAGACTTTTCATTCTGAACAGAAAATCCTGCCGTGGCAGACGAATAATATTTTTGTCATTTTCTGTAGCTCCTTTTTATGTTTTGAAAGATACACTGAAATTCTTTTGCCGGTGCAGCAGGAGTATTCTCCAGACGTATCTTTCTTCAACGGGAAATGCCGAAAGTCGTGCGAAGATGCAGGGCACAGACGGGTTTTGGCCTGAGAGTAAAATCAAAACAATATTATTTATCATATCACAGTTGAAAGCTCGTTTCTATCGATAAAAATCCGGCATATCTGTCTCGCTGCTCCGGTATCACACCTCATCAGGCGGGAGGGATCGGAAGATTGTTACAGTTTGATGGAATTAAAAATAGCGCTTGCATTCTATTTTTTGATTCTGTATATTAGTAATATCTTAAATACTTAAATATTTGCTGAAGGATGGACAGAGTCAGATGCAGGTAAAGAGATTATCTGTACCTGATTCTGTGGAAAAGGAGGTTTGACTGGTGGCTTTAAAACGTTATGCTCAGGTAGGAAAGTATTGTGTTTCCTGCGGAAGTTGTGTAAAGGTCTGTCCGAAGGAAGCGCTTTCCATCTGGAAAGGTGTGATGGCGAAAGTAGATCGTAAACTTTGTGTAGGATGTGGAAAATGTGCGTCGGAATGTCCGGCGGGCACGATTGATATGAGAGAAAGGGAAGCAGCGGAATGAATCGGAAAAAACACTGGTATGATTACTTATGGATCGTGACTCCCGTCTATTTAGCGCTGGGATTTTTTAACATACTTTTCGCGTGGTTGGGGATGATTTTTTTCTGTCTGCCATTGCTGATCGCGATTTTTGGAGGAAATAAGCTGTACTGTAATCGCTATTGTGACAGAGGGCAGTTCCTCAGTCTCTTGGGCGGAAGGCTGAAGCTGTCGAGAAATAAGCCGACGCCTCGGTGGATGTGTTCAAAAATATTTCGTTACGGTTTTCTGATCTTTTTTCTGATTATGTTTCTTCAAATGCTGTGGACGACGTGTCTGGTGGGTGCAGGGGCTGGAAATCTCAATGAGTTTGTGAAACTTTTCTGGACATTTCAGGTACCGTGGCACTGGGCGTATCACGGAACGATTTTACCGGACGCGGTGGTGCAGTATGCCTTTGGATTTTACAGTATTATGCTGACATCTACACTGATCGGTCTGGTTGTCATGATCTTTTTTAAACCTCGCAGTTGGTGTGTTTTCTGTCCGATGGGCAGTATGACGCAGCTGATCTGTCGTCTGCGCGCCGGCGGATCTGCGCCGGAGGGCGGTGAGGAAAATGCGTGAAAAAGCGAGAGAGATCGCGGAACTAATGGGGCTGATGGCAAATGAGAACCGTCTTCTGATTCTCTGCGCTCTGTTAAATGGCCCCATGACAGTGAGTGAGCTGAGGTGTGAGGTGACGGATATCAGCCTCTCAGCATTATCTCAGCATTTGCAGAAACTGAGGACATCGAATCTGATCGACTCACAGAAAAGAGGGCAGTATGTCACTTATTTTCTGAAAGATCACCGCCTTCGTAGCCTGATTGCTCTGCTGAAACAGGAATATTGCGGAGAGTTTTCTGCCGAAATCAATCCTGCGTGATATTTAGAAAAAGAGTTCTGATTTTTAGATTGATTTAGATTGGTTTTAAATATATTTATTAGTTTTGTTGAAGTAGAGATCTATATATGATATATTGTTTTTGCAAAAGTTAAATTATTTTTGAATTTTTCGAAATATATTGCGAAAAATATCAGATAGAATAAGGTATTTGAAAGGAGAATATTTATAATGAAAATCAGTGCAAGAAACCAGTTAAAGGGTGTTGTCAAATCTGTTACAGAAGGTGCGGTAAATGGCATCGTTACGATTGAAATTGCAGCGGAAAAACAGATTTCCGCTACGATTTCCATGTCTTCCATCAAGGAACTCGGCCTGGCTGAAGGCAAGGAAGCTTATGCCATTATCAAGTCTACGGAAGTGATGATCGCAGACAGCACACAGAAGATCAGCGCGAGAAATCAGCTGAACGGCAAAGTGGTTTCTGTGGAAGAAGGCGTGGTAAACGGTATTGTAAAGGTAGAAATCGCTCCGGGGGTCACAGTATCTTCTACAATCTCCATGAGCGCGATCAAGGAATTGGGCATCTCCGCAGGCAAGGAAGTGGCGGCGGTTGCAAAGGCGACTTCCGTTATGATCGGTATCGCGTAGGCGGTTGAAGGCGGGACGGAAATGAGACTCAGTGCGAGAAATCAGCTGCTTGCCCGGGTAACGGACATCGATGCTGGAAGAGTAAACGGGACTGTCAGACTCGAGCTGACCTGCGGAGGCGGGATCAGCGCAAATATTTCTATGAAAGCCATCGAATGGATGCAGCTCGTGCCGGATAAGACCGTATATGCTGTGATCAAAGCTACCGAGGTAATGATCGCCGCAGAGCCGGTAAAGATCAGCGCCAGGAACCGGATTGCCGGTACGATTGCCGATATCAGTAATGGCGCTGTCAACGGTATGGTCCTTCTGGACATCGGGAAGGGGCAGCAGATTTCTTCCACGATTTCGATGGAGTCGATTCGCGAGTTGGATCTGCACGTCGGAATGGAAGTTTTTGCTGTCTTTAAGGCTACTTCTGTTATGATCGGACTGGAGCTGGACCATATCAGTTTTGGACTGATGTAAAATTAAAATGGTAAAATAGATTCGGTATAAAATCCCCGGCCTGAGGCGCAGCCAAAAGGCGGGGATTTTTTCGTCTGTCTGCTGCGCGGCAGCCGGAAACTCTCAGGCGAAGCCGGCGATAAATCCAAAGCGGTGTGTTTCCATTTTCCTCCGATATCTTGAAAAGAAAAATAAAATATGGCAGAATCAGGGTATTCCGTTTGGTTTTTGGGGGTTGAAGGGAAATGAGGTGGAAAAGTGAGATTATTGCTTGCAGAGGATGAAGCTGCGATGTCAGAAGCCTTAAAGGATATCCTGACATATCATAAATATCAGGTAGATACGGTAGATAACGGCGAAGACGCGCTGGCTTATGCGCAGGTAGGGGAATACGACGGGATTATTCTCGATATTATGATGCCGAAAATGGATGGGCTTCAGGTGCTGTCGGTACTTCGGGGCAGAGGCAGCAGGACGCCTGTTCTTCTGCTGACAGCCAGAGGGGAAGTGGAAGAGCGGATCCGCGGACTGGATGCGGGAGCCGACGATTATCTGACTAAGCCGTTTGCTATGGGAGAACTGCTGGCGAGAGTGCGGGCAATGCTGCGCAGGAGGGTGGAATATACGCCGGAGATTCTCCGATGCGGGGAAGTTTCTCTGGATCCCGGAAGCTGTGAGCTCATAGGATGCGGCCGCTCTATTCCTCTTTCCCGGATGGAATATCTGCTCATGGAACTCCTGATGATGAATCAGGGAACATATCTTTCCGCAGAGGTGATTCTGGCAAAGGTCTGGGGATATGATTCCGACGCGGAGCCGGGAAATGTCTGGGTATATATCTCATATCTGAGAAAGAAGCTGACAGAACTGGGCTGCGGCGTAGGAATAAAAGTGAAGCGCGGTATCGGATATACTCTGGAGGTTCTTTCATGACGAAAACGCTGCGGATGAAATTTATCGTTACGGCTATGACGGCGGTGTCAATTCTTCTGATTCTTCTGATCGGCGGTATCAATATCGCAAATTTTTCTGTCAATGAACGGATGACCCGGGATTTTCTGAAAGTGCTCGCCGAAAACGACGGCTCGCTTTCAGACAGAGAACCGCCGGATGAGCTGAAGGAGCGGCCGGCGGATCTTTTTCGGTTTCAGGAGAATGGACGTCAGCCCGCCCCGATGGAATATTTCTGGGCGGAAACGGACGGCGCCGGGATGGTTGTCTCCTGTGATGTAAGTCATATGTCTTCATTCACTGTAAAGGAGGCGGAGGCTTATATCGGCCGGATCGCCGTTTTGAATCAGCCGTGGGGAAGAGATGACGGGATGCGCTATTTTATCAGCGAGTCGGAATCGGGGAAGGGGAATCTTGTCGTCGTTGCGGATATCTCGAATCAATTGCGTTCGGAACTCCGCGTTCTTCTTCTTTCTCTGGCGGCGGGAGCTGCCGGCTGGTTTTTTATGCTGATCCTTATCTCTCTTCTGTCCGGCCGGGCAGTCCGGCCCATCGTGGAGAATATGGAAAAACAGAAACGGTTTATCACAGACGCGGGACATGAGATCAAGACGCCTCTGGCGATTATCATGGCCAATACGGATGCGCTGGAGCTTCATCAGGGAGAGACGAAATGGAGCCGTAATATCCGGGGACAGACAGAACGTCTCAGCGGTCTGATGCAGAATCTTCTCACTCTTTCCCGCATGGATGAGGGAACCGCCGGAACTTTGATGTCAGAGTGCAGTCTCAGCGAAATGACGAGAGACGCTGTCGCTCAATTTCGTGAACCGGCAGAGAATAGAGGAATCTCTGTGCTCTGCGACATCGCGGAGAATGTTACCGTTACAGGAGATAAGGTGCGGCTTCTGCAGCTTTTGACCATCCTTTTGGACAATGCGGTAAAATATGCGGAGGGCGTGACGCCGGAGATCCGCGTATCTGTATCCCGGCAGGAGAGGACGGCCGTTCTGCGGATTTCAAACACATGTTTTCTCGGTCAGGACGAAGATCCGGGAAAATGGTT
This sequence comes from uncultured Eubacteriales bacterium, assembly GCA_905206455.1. Classification (GTDB taxonomy): domain Bacteria; phylum Bacillota; class Clostridia; order Peptostreptococcales; family Anaerovoracaceae; genus Alangreenwoodia. Next base: position 37,007 of record CAJLHL010000005.1, on the reverse strand, counting down.
TGAGCGGTTTTACCGCGGAGACAGTGCCAGAACGCAGAAAAGCGGAGGTTATGGCATCGGGCTTTCCGCGGCTTCCGCTATCGTTCGTCTGCATAAAGGTTTTGTGAAAGCGGAATACGAGGACGGCAGAGTGGTTTTCACCGTCGTACTGCACCTGTAATAAAAAGGGGGCGTATATCACAGTTTTGCTGCGGATCGGCGGCAGCGATTTACAGAGATCTCTTCTCACGGCGTAGTGTGCCGGAGAAGAGATTTTTTCTTTCACAGTATCTTCACTCTATCTTCTCTTTCTGTTCCGATTGCTTTAAGTTCCGTCTAAGGCTGAGAATGTAAAATTCCCGTAAAGCACAGGCCGCGGTGCAGAAAGCGGCCCGGTGCGGATTGCCGGAGGCGTCCGCAGGGACGGCCGGTCCGGTAATCGATAGCGAAATATCGGAAAGGAGGATGATAAAATGATTTTTCGTCATGAACTGAAACATGAGATTAATTTTTCCGATCTGATTGCCGTCAGACAGAGACTGTGCGCGGCGGCGCAGCCGGATCAATATGCTGTCGGGGGAAAGTACCGCGTGCGCAGTATGTATTTTGACAATCTGCGGGATAAAGCGCTCAGAGAAAAACTGGAAGGGCTCAATTACCGGGAAAAATTCCGGATCAGATATTATAACGGGGATACCTCTTTTCTCTGTCTGGAAAAAAAGACGAAGCTCAACGGTCTTGGAAATAAGCAGAAAGCGAGGCTGAGTGAAGAGGAGACAGAGAGACTTCTCTGCGGGGATTACCGCTGGATGAAGGAGTCGGGCCGGCCCCTGGTGACGGAACTTTACAGTAAGATGATGTCGCAGGGACTGAGGCCCAAGGCGATCGTGGATTACACGAGAGAACCGTTTACCTATCGTCCGGGCAATGTAAGGGTGACGCTGGACTATAATCTGCGGACGGGAATCGGCTGCAGAGAGTTTCTGAATCCGGACTGTGTGACGATTCCCGCGGGAAATCCCGTGATTATCATGGAAGTAAAGTGGGATGAGTTTCTTCCGTCGGCGATACAAGATGCAGTACAGCTGAAGAGCCGCAGAGCGGCGGCTTTTTCAAAATATGCCGCCTGCCGCATTTACGGGTAGAGAGCAGAAATTAAGGACGTTTTATCTGTGATACGGGGCGCCGGGCGGAGGCCGCGCCCTTTGGAAAGAAGGAAAAAATGAGTTTTAACGATATTTTTAAATCGAATTTTCTGGAGAATGTGAGCAGCGTATCTATCTTTGATACAGTTTTAGCGCTGTTTCTGGCTTTCGGCATCGGACTATTTATCTTTTTTATATACAAAAAGACATTCTCCGGCGTGATGTATTCTTCCGGATTCGGAGTGACACTGATCGCTCTGACGATGATTACCACACTGGTTATTCTGGCGGTGACATCGAATGTGGTGCTTTCTCTGGGCATGGTCGGCGCGCTGTCGATCGTACGATTTCGTACGCCGATCAAAGAGCCTCTCGATATCGCCTTTTTATTCTGGTCTATCGCGGTAGGCATCGTCCTGGCAGCGGGTATGATTCCTCTGGCGGTTATCGGAAGCGCCGTTATCGGCGTGGTGCTGTTCATCTTTGTCAATCGGAAGACACACGTCAATCCCTATATCGTCATCGTAAACTGTGATACGCATCAGAGCGGACAGGAGGCAGAGCTCTTCCTGCGGTCGAATACTGACCGCTGCGTAGTAAAGAGCAAATCCGCTCAGAACGGCGCGGTGGAACTCAATATGGAAATCCGGCTGAAGGAGGATAATACGGATTTTATCGATATTCTATCCGGGCTGCCGGGAGTACGCAGCGCGGTACTGGTGAGCTATAACGGCGATTATATGAGCTGAGGAGGTCGACATGTCAACACACAGAAATATCGACCGGATCTGCTGTGTCGTGCTGATCTTTACTCTGTTGATTACGGCGCTTTTTCTGTGGAGTGACAAGCTGGGAATCCAGAATGTTTCCGCCGCGGAATACGAATCGGCTCTGTTTGATACTTCCAAGGTTCACACGATCGATATCGAAATGGACGACTGGGACGGATTTCTGAAAAACTGTACCGATGAGGAGTATGAGGAATGCGCGGTGACGGTGGACGGGGAAAAGTACGCCGGTGTGGGAATCCGGGCAAAGGGAAATACGTCGCTTTCTTCGGTTGCGGCTTACGGAAACGACCGGTACAGTTTTAAGATTGAATTTGATCATTACGACAGTGGAATTTCTTATTACGGTCTGGATAAACTGAGTCTCAATAATATCATTCAGGATAATACGTATTTAAAGGATTATCTCGTATATCGGATGATGGATGAGTTCGGCGTCGATGCTCCGCTCTGCAGCTTCGTCTATATTACGGTCAACGGAGAGGAGTGGGGACTGTATCTCGCTGTCGAGGCGGTGGAGGAGAGTTTTCTCGAGAGAAATTACGGAAGTGATTACGGAGAACTTTACAAACCGGACAGCATGAATATGGGCGGAGGCCAGGGAAACGGCAGAGAATTCGATGAAGAGAACGTGGAAGAATTTTTTGGAGCAGACGGTGAGGATTTCTCCGGAGGGCGGGGTATAAATCCGCCGGAAGAAGGAGCGGACGGTGAATTCGAATCACAGCGGATAGATTCGCCGGAATCATCTGCGGCAGAGCCGGGATCTGAAATATCCGGAAATTCTGAGAATGGAGAGACGGAACGTCCGGCAGTCGGTCAGGGCGGCGCGGAAAACGAGCCGCCGGCGGCTCCGCAGGATACATCGAGCGCCGGCGATTCCTCTCAGCGGGAGGGTCAAGGAGGCGGCCCCGCAGGTTTCGGCGGGAGTAATGACGACGTATCGCTAATCTACAGTGATGACGAATACGACAGCTACTCTAATATCTTCGATAACGCGAAGACGGACATCAGCGACGGAGATAAGGACCGCCTGATTCAATCTCTGAAGCTGCTGAACGACGGCGAGGATATCGAAGATGTCGTCGATGTGGAAGAGGTCATCCGTTATTTCGTAGTTCACAATTTTGTATGCAATTTCGACAGCTATACCGGATCGATGATTCACAATTATTATCTTTATGAGAAGGACGGTCAGCTGTCCATGATTCCATGGGATTACAATCTGGCTTTCGGCGGATTCAGCGCAGGCGGATTCGGAGGCGGCGCTGAAATGCCGCAAGACGCCGGGGAACATTTCGGGTCGGAGGAAGTGTCAGGGGAGGAAACGGGCGACGAAGAGACGGTGCAGAGCGGCGGACAGGAAATATCTGTTCAAGACACGTCGTCACAGGCGACGAGCTTGGTAAATTATCCTATCGATACTCCGGTATCCGGAGGTACGGTGGAATCCAGGCCGATGCTGGCATGGATCTTTGAGAGCGAGGAATATACGCAGCTTTATCACGAATACTTTTCCCGGTTTATCTCACAGTATTTCGACAGCGGTTATTTTGAGCAGATGTTCGATTCGGTCGTCGAACTGATTTCTCCTTATGTGGAAAAAGACCCTACGGCTTTCTGCACTTATGAGGAATTTCAGACGGGTGTTTCCGTTCTGAAGGAATTTTGTCTGCTGCGGGCGGAGAGTGTCAGCGGTCAGCTGAATGCGACGATTCCATCTGACAGCGAAGGGCAGCAGAAAGACTCTTCTTCTCTCGTCGACGCATCCCATCTGACGATTTCCGATATGGGAAGTATGGGAATGGGAGGAAAAGAAGGTCCGGGAGGTATGCTACCGCCGGATTTCGGAGACTTTGACGGTGCCAGGATCCGGGAATCCGGGGGCGGGGACGGAGCGGATCTGTCTTCCGCAGAATCGTTCTCTGAGGCATTCTCCGCGGATTCCGGGGGCGGGATCTCCGGTACGGAAGAATCGGAACGAGGAGGTTCTTTCGGCGCGGAGGACGCCGGGAGCAATGATGCGGCACAGGCCTCTTTGTCCGGCGGCTAAGAGGCGCATCTACTGCGGTTTTACGCAAGTTTAACAATCTTCCTTTCTTACTCTTTTCTCTGTTATAATCTGCGCGGAGAAGGACTCAGAGGAGTATGCGTGAATTTGTAGTTTTTTTACAGAAATCAGGAAGATTATGGAAAACGAAATTTTTATGATGATCGGTTCAAAATACGGGGATCTGAGATCCTCGGAAAAGAAGGCCGCGGATTATATCCTCGCGCATATGGAAGAGATAAGGCGTATGCCGCTGGACCGGCTGGCAAAAGAGTGCGGCGTAAGCCAGCCTACGGTGATACGGCTGGTAAAGGCGCTGAGCTTCAGCGGATATCGGGAATTTCAATATGCCTTAGTAGAAAATCTGGCCAGAGAGGAAGAAAACGATTCTTCACAGCCGCTGTACGGTTACCGCCTGAGCGGTGAAGAAGCTTTAGAGGATATTCCCGGGAAAGTGGTGCGAACCACGGCGCAAGTCGTTCAGAATACACTGAAGCATATTTCGATGAAGACGTATCAGCAGGTGGTCGCAGCGCTGAAAAATGCGGATAAAATCGATATCTACAGCGTGGAGAATTCGGGAGTTCCGGCGGAGGATCTCATGACGAAGCTGCTTTATCTGGGATTTCACTGCCGCCACTGCAGCGACTATTATCAGCAGAAAATCTGTGCGGGAAATCTCAGCTCCCGGGACGTGGCCGTGGGGATTTCATATTCGGGTTATTCTCAGGATACAGTGGAAACAATAAGGGAAGCGAAAAAGAGCGGCGCGACCACGATTGTCCTGACGAATTTCCGGGATTCTCTCATCAGCAGATATGCGGATCTGCTGATCTGTACCAGCCAGGATCAGTTATTTTACGGCGATGCCATTTTTTCACGGACGACGCAGCTGATGATTGTAGATATGATCTATATGGGAATCATCGCGTCGGATTACGATTATTATGTAAAACAGCTGAACCGGAGCGGCAAAGCGATCCGGGACAAGGCTTATCCGGCGGAGAAGTAATTCCGCCGGAGGGATTTTATCGCTGGCCGTCTGAGTTGAATTTAATGAAATGGGGAAAATAAAATTGTAGAAAATCTGTAGATTTTCTACAATTTTTTGTGTAAAATCCGGGTTTGTTTAACATTTACTTTACTTTTTTCTGATTTTTATTTGATTGAACAAAAAAATCTCAGTTGCTATAATGGCGGTGTTTCAAAGGTGGAAGTCAAACAAGAGAAAAAAGGAGTAAAGGATGCTGAAACTCGAAAATGTAAAGAAAGTCTATGACGGCGTTACGATTCTCGAAAATATCAGTCTGGAAATCGAAGAAGGGGAAATCATCTCTATCCTCGGACCCTCCGGCTGCGGTAAGACGACGCTTCTCAATCTGATTCTGGGCATTGCGGATGCGGACGGCGGAAGGATTTTATATAACGGTGAAGATATCACAGAAGTTCCCATGGAAAAACGGGGATTTAACATCGTATTTCAGGATTACGCGCTGTTTCCGAATCTGAACGTATATGACAATATCACTTACGGTCTGAGAAACCGGCCGGAGATCTCCTCCCGGGAAGATGTCGGTGAACTCATCGATCTTCTGGGTCTGAAAGAACATCTGAAAAAGAGGATCGACCAGCTCTCCGGCGGGCAGAAACAGAGAGTGGCTCTGGCCCGCACTATGGTGATGAAGCCGAGGATTCTCCTTCTGGACGAACCTCTCAGCGCTCTGGACGGCGTGATCAAAGAATCTATCAAAGATCGTATCCGCACCATTGCGCAGGAATTTCATCTGACCACGATCATCGTCACTCACGATCCGGAAGAGGCACTGACTCTGTCCAACCGGGTTCTGATCCTGGAGAAGGGCGGGATCGCGCAGTACGGCGGTCCGGATGAGATCATCCGCCGCCCTGCCAACCGTTTTGTGAAGGATTTCATCTTAAATCAGCTGGAAATTAAGAGAAATAACATCTATCAGCTGTTTTCCGGTGTGGTGCCGGCCGCCGATATGGCTCAGGCTTCCGGTCAGATCGGATGAAGAGGTCGGAGAGATGAAAAATAAAAAAGAGATCCGGCTGATCTTTTTTCTGACAGCCGCCGTTTTTCTGGCTTTTCTCGCTGTGCCGGTGGTGAGCCTGCTGGTCAAATCGGTTTTAAGCGATACGGGATTTACCACCGCGTTTTATAAGGAAGTCTTCGGAACAAAAGGTTTTCTGCAAACCTTGGGACGAAGTTTTCTCGCCGCGGGCGCCAGCGCTCTGACCACTACGCTGCTGGCCTTTTTACTGGCGTATACAGTACACTACACCAACGCACACCGGATCGTGAAAAAAATCATCGGAGCCGCGGCGGTTCTTCCTATGCTCCTTCCGACCATTACATATGGCTTCGCGATTATGTATTCCTTCGGAAAAGAAGGTCTTCTCACGCGCCTTTTCGGCGGTCAGTTTTTTTCGATTTACGGATTTAACGGCCTGCTGCTGGGTTATGTGATTTATACGCTGCCGGTATGCTATGTTCTGATTTCCAACGCGATGGAATATATCGACCGGAAATTTATGACAGTATCCCAGCTGATGGGTGACGGTCCGCTGGCGACGTTTCGCATGACGGTTCTCCGCCCGCTGCTGGGGACTCTGGGCGCGTCTTTTGTGCAGTCCTTCTTTCTGAGCTTTACCGATTTCGGTATCCCGGCTGCGGTAGGAGGAGAGTACGAGGTCATCTCCAGCGTGCTGTACAAGCAGATGCTGGGAAGTATACCGAATTTCAATAACGGGGCGGTAGTCGCCGCCGTCATGCTGATTCCTTCTGTCATCAGCATCGCGCTTCTTCAGTACCTCGACAGATATAACGTGCGCTACAACAAAATTTCTCAGGTGGAACTGAAGAAAAACAAGATCCGCGACGGGGTTTCGACAGCGGTGTCTCTTCTGATCTGTCTCAGCGTCCTCTCGATCTTCGCGGTTATCTTCGTCATTCCTTTTGTGGAAGAGTGGCCGTATCAGATCGAGTTCACGTTTAAAAATGTGCTCAATGTATTTCAGGATACAGAGCTTTCCACCGTTTATTTCAATTCCCTGTATACGGCGGCATACACCGCTGTTTTCGGAACTCTTCTGGTGTACGGCAGCGCTCTGGTCACTGCCAGAAGTCAGCTGAGCGGAAAGCTGAAAAAAGTCATCGAGGCTGTCGCACTGATCACCAATACGATTCCGGGCATGGTTCTGGGTCTGGCGTTTCTCTTCTGCTTCTCGGGAACCGGTCTTCAAAATACATTTCTCATCATCGTCCTGTGCAATGTGATTCACTTTTTTTCCACGCCGTACCTGATGATGAAAGAATCTCTGGCAAAGATGAACGCGTCCTGGGAGACGACGGCGATGCTCATGGGGGACAGCTGGATCAAGACCGTATTCCGGGTGGTGACGCCGAATGCCATGTCGACTATCATCAGCGTGTTCAGCTATTACTTTATCAACGCGATGGTGACGATCAGCGCTGTCATTTTCCTGGCCGGCGCCCGGACGATGGTCATCACGACGCAGATCAAGCAGCTGCAGTATTACAATAAGTACAATGAGATCTTCGTTTTGTCGCTGCTGCTTCTGCTTACCAATCTGGCGGCGAAGCTGCTGTTCGGCTATCTTTCGCGGAGAAAAGCGAAAACCGCGGAAAGTGAACAGATGACGGAAGGTGCGCCGGTACCGGTGCAGAAGAGCAGAAAACTGAAAACTGCAAAACGGATGATCTGTACTGTCCTGACGGCAGTCGTTCTGATCTCCGCGGTATCTCTGGGAAGCGGCGGGCGAAACAGCGATCTGGTGGTCATCTATTCGAATGCGGACGACGAAGCGGTAGAAGCTATGAAGTCTGCACTGGATGAGAACGGATATCAGGGAAAATATATCATGCAGACCTTTGGAACGTCGGAACTGGGCGGAAAACTGCTGGCGGAGGGTACGGATCTGGAGGCGGATCTGATCACCATGAGTACTTTTTATGTGGAGAGCGCACAGGAAAAAAATGATATGTTCTGTGATCTGGAATTTGATGTGGACACCATCGACGACACCGCTTCCTACTGCGCTCCGATTACCGCTCAGGAAGGGGCGATCATCGTCAACACGAAGGTCCTTGAGGCGGAGGGACTGCCGGCTCCCGAATCTGTAAAGGATCTCGCGGATCCACAGTATGCGGGGATGCTGTCGGTAACCGATGTCTCTTCGTCTTCTACCGCATGGCTGCTTCTGCAGGCGCTGATCGCCGAATACGGTGAAGAGGAGGCGCAGGATATCCTCGGACAAATTTACGATAACGCGGGTCCTCACGTGGAGGATTCCGGTTCCGGCCCGCTGAAAAAGGTGAGAGCCGGAGAGGTGGCAATAGGATTCGGACTTCGCCACCAGGCGGTGGCGGATAAGGAAAAAGGGCTTCCGGTGGATTATATCGATCCGGCAGAGGGCAACTTTTCTCTGACCGAATCAGCGGCCGTCGTAAAGAAGGACACAGAGCGGCGGGATCTTGCGATGAAAATGGCGGAATGTATCGTCACAAACGGCCGCGGGAAACTGCAGGAAATATACCCCAACGCGATTTATGAGAACGAGACGACTAATTCAAAAAACGCTTCTTCCAATCCGAAAAAATTTCCGGAACCTCTGACGGTGGCTCTTTTAGAACGCCACGAGGCGATTTCCGAGGCGAGCAAATAAAAGTGCAGTATACATGAGTTTTTACCGAAAGACGATATATGAGTAATCAGCCGGCTGTATCCGATGCAGTTGATAAAGCTGAGTGACTTATATTATCTCTCAATGATATTCGGTATTTATCGTCAATGAAAATAAAAAGGAGAATAGAAAATGCCTGATTACAAATTACTGACCCCGGGACCTCTGACCACTACCGATACGGTGAAAAGAGAGATGTTGTTCGACCACTGTACCTGGGATGACGATTATAAAAAGATCACACAGGAGATACGCAGAGCGCTCCTGGGGCTGGCGAAAGTCTCGGAAAAGGAATATACGGCGGTGCTCATGCAGGGCAGCGGGACTTTCGGCGTGGAATCGGTGATCACCAGCGCGGTGGGACCGGAGGACCGTCTTCTCGTCGCAGCCAACGGCGCGTACGGTGAAAGAATGGCGGATATCGCCGCCCATGCGGGTATCGATCACGTGGTGTGCCGGGAAAATTACGACCGGATTCCGGATGCGAAAAGAATCGCGGAATATCTGGACGAAGATCCTTCCATCACCCACGTATCTATGGTTCACAGCGAGACGACTTCCGGGATCCTCAACGACATAGAAGCGGTGGGCAGAGTTGTGAAAGAGAGAGGAAGGACGTTTATCGTGGATGCGATGAGCAGCTTTGCCGGTGTGGAAATCCCTGTGGGAAAATGGGGGATCGACTTCCTGGTGAGCAGCGCGAATAAATGCGTTCAGGGGGTTCCGGGATTTTCCTTTATCATCGCCCGCAGAGAAGCGCTCAGAGCCTGCGAGGGGCAGGCGAGAAGCCTGTCTCTCGATCTCTACGATCAATGGAAGACGATGGAGAGCGACGGAAAGTGGCGTTTTACTTCGCCGACACATGCGGTTCTCGCTTTTGCCAGAGCGCTGAAGGAGCTTGAGGAAGAAGGGGGAATCGAGGCGAGAAACCGCCGATATACAGAAAACAACCGCCTGCTGATAAAGAGTATGGCGGAACTGGGCATACGCCCCTACATCGGCGGAGAATATCAGGGGCCGATTATCACCACGTTCTTTTACCCGGAAAACTGCAGCTTCCGATTCGCGGATATGTACGAATATATCAAAGCGAGGGGATATGCGATCTACCCGGGTAAAGTCACGGAGGCCGAGACCTTCCGTATCGGAAATATCGGCGAGATCTATCCGGAGGATATTCAGAGGGTATGCGGGCTGATCCGTGAATTCATCGAAACACAGCAGTAAAGGGACGTCTCACAGATTCGGTTTGCATCAGGCGTTGTAAAGAAGTATAAGGAGGGGACAAGATGAACGAGATCAAAGGTATTATTTTCGACTGGGCCGGAACGACGGTGGACTACGGCTGCTTTGCGCCGGTACAGGCATTTGCGGAAGTGTTTCGCCACTTTGGTATCGAGCCCACCTCACAGGAAGTGAGGGAGCCTATGGGAATGCTGAAGATCGATCACATCCGGACGATGCTCCGGATGCCGCGGATCAGCGCTCTCTGGGAGGAAAAATACGGCAGAAAGCCGGAGGAAAAAGATGTGAAGGAACTCTTCGGGCTCTTCGAAGAAAAGCTGATGAGTATACTGCACCTCTTCGCCGGTCCGAAACCTGGCGTCGCAGAAACGGTAAAGGCTCTGAGAGAGAAAGGCATCGCCATCGGTTCCACTACCGGATATACGGATAAGATGATGGCGATTGTGGCGCCGGAAGCGGCGAAAAGGGGATACGCTCCGGACGTGTGGTTCAGTCCGGATTCTGTAAATCAGAAGGGCCGCCCGTACCCTTATATGATCTTTCGCAATATGGAAGCTCTGGGGCTCAGCGACGTGCGCGGCGTTCTCAAAGTCGGGGATACGGTTTCCGATATCAGAGAGGGAAAAAATGCCGGCGTGACAACTTTCGGCGTCGTCATCGGCAGTTCGGAAATGGGGCTTTCCCGGGAGGAATACGAATCTCTGTCAGAGGAAGAGCAGAAACAGCGCTGTGAGCAGGTGGCGGAAAAATTTCTCGCCGCAGGCGCAGACCGGGCGATTTTAAATCTGGAAGATCTCCTAAAGATCGTGTGAAAAGAGAAGCGCTTGCAGAGCCGGGAAAAAACGCGGTGAGCGGAATCGAAAATTTCACGATAAGCAGAGCCGGAAGATTCCAAAAAAAGGGAAATTCCTGTCTGTGGGATTCGGACAGACCTAAAAAAACGGAATACCGCCTCTCCGGAAGGAGAGCGGTCGGTCAGATGCAGAAGATGCAAAAGAGGGGAGAAGATATCAGAGCTTTTCCCCTCTTTTTTCGTTTTTTGCCTTTTTGGTTCTGAACCGGGGCTGAAAGAAACCGCACGAAAAAATATCTGATCCGCCCGCAGGGCGGGAACGAGATGACGCAGGACGGAATCAGATTTACAGACGATACATATGATTCAGCGGGCCGCAGCCGCTGCCCAGGTCGAGTCCGCAGGCGATGGCGCCGGTGATAAATTCTTTTGCTCTGATTACGCTGTCCTGTGTAGACCGGCCCTCCGCCAGTCCGCAGGCGATAGCGGAGGAAAGAGTGCAGCCGGTGCCGTGAGTATTTTTGTTATCGATATGAGGAGCGCGAAACCAGTGAACTGCGCCGCTGCTGAAAAGAAGATCGTCTGCAGACTCGGTGAGATGTCCTCCTTTGACCAGTATATCGCCGTTTAACGATTCAGCGATGATTTCGGCAGCCTTTCTCATATCTTCCGAACAAGAGATTTTCTTTCCGGACAGCACTTCCGCTTCGGGGATATTCGGCGTGATGATACGGGCCAGCGGCAGAAGAGATTTGATCAGAGCCTCCTGCGCGCTGTCCTGCATGAGCCGGCCGCCGCTGGTGGCTATCATGACAGGATCCGCTACGATATTTTCCGCTCTGTGATAACTCAGTCTGTCCGCGATGACGCGGATGATTTCCGCATTGGAAACCATCCCTATTTTTACCGCATCCGGCCGGATATCCTCAAAAATACAGTCGATCTGCTGCGCTACAAAATCCGGAGACATTTCCGTGACGCTGAAGACGCCGGTGGTATTTTGTACGGTGAGCGCTGTAATAGCGCTCATACCGTACATGCCGTATACGGTAATCGTTTTCAGATCGGCCTGAATACCGGCGCCGCCGCTGGGATCGGAACCGGCGATGGTGAGTATTTTCTTCATTTTTTTCTTTCCTTTCTCCTTCGGCTGTTTCGAATCAGGGAAATCCGTTACCGGATTCCCGGCCATTCGCTGTAGGAATTCAGATAGAGAACCGACAGGGCTCTCATTTCCTCTCTTTCAGATTCGGACTGTTTATCGTAGACGGATATGGTAGGAAAACCGGCGGAGAATGCGGAGCGTACCGCGTGAGCCACGTCTTCAAAGACCAGCGTTTCCTCCGGTCGGGTTCCGAGCTTTTCAGCCGCGTAAAGATAGATGTCAGGCTGTGTTTTCGGCATCCCAAGTTCGCCGCAGGTGATAATGCCCTGAAAATAATCCGTCAGACCGAGGCGTTCCATCGCCGCGGCGATCATATCCCGGTCGGTGGCGGTGGCGATGTAAAGAGGAATGCCTTTGCCGTAAAGCTCCCGGATGACTTTCCGGACACCGGGTTTGCACTGCAGATGATGGCTGTAATCGTCTCGCACCATATCGATGATCCTGCCTACGATTTCGGGAACCGTACCCGAAATACCGTAAGTTTCATGGAAGATGGCGGCGCTTTCCTCCAGCGTACGGGTTATCATCTGACTGTCGATATTTTCCGGCGGAGTGATGCCGTTTTTCTGCAGAAACCGGGAACCGACACTGCACCACATCGGCATAGAATCCAGAATTGTACCGTCCACGTCAAAGATCGCCCCTTTGACGGTAAGTCTGCGGAAGGCGTCCGGAAAGGAGATCCCGATATCCGCAGAGCAGAGGGATTCTGAGAGTTTTTTTGCCGCGGACCGGGGGTCTTCCGCAGAGAAAATGGCGGAGACGACAGCGACGCCGTCGATTCCCGTATTTCTGAGGAGAGGGATATTTCCGTCGGTAATACCTCCGATGGCGACCGTCGGAATCGAGACCGAACTGCAGATCCGGCGAAGTTCATCGGAGGATATGGATACGGTATCTTTTTTTGTAGACGTCGAAAATACTGCGCCGATACCGAGATAATCCGCTCCGGACGCCTCCGCTGCCGCGGCTTCTTCCGGATTATGAGCGGAGATACCGATTATCTTATCGGGGCCGAGCATACGCCGGACCTCCTGTACTGAGCCGTCTCCCTGTCCTATATGTACGCCGTCTGCGCCGCACTTCAAAGCGATATCCGGCCGGTCGTTGATGATCAGCGGTATGCCGTGGCGGTCGGTGATATCTTTGAGTTCCTGCGCCGAACGCAGCAGTTGGCTGTCAGTCAGTGTCTTCTCCCGCAGCTGAACCATGGTGGCTCCTCCCAGGATCGCCTCTTCCACAGCTTGGGGCAGCGTTCTGTTTTTCAGCCCGCTCCTGTCCGTGACAGCATAGAGCCGGATGTTTTTCGGATCGATTTTCATGATATTTCTTTTCTCCTGCTTTTCTGTGTTTCAGATATGTCTGTACTGCTTCTTTCAGATTGTTTCCGTCTGCCTGCCGGTAATCGAAAACGGTTTGGACCGCCGTACAAAACAGGGTGAAAATGAGAAAGAACGGAAGTGTCAGTCCCACCAGCGTACTCTGATGCTCGATATGGCGCAGGATCAGAAATCCCGCCAGACAGAGAAATATCCCGAGAATGTCTCTCTTTAAAAGATAAGATGAGTCCGCAGAGGGTCTGCCGGAATTGCCAGAGATGCGCTGAAGGCAATATCTTCCGAGGCAGCCGGCGGTGAGAACCCCCAGGAAGGGTACGAAAAACGCGGAGAGGAATCGTACGGCGTTTTCCAGGTGGCCAGTGGGAAAGAAGACAGCTGTCAGCACGGCGGCGGACAGTGAGATGAGGACTGCCATCTTTTCATTTATCCTGCTGCAATAGATTGTAGCAGAACTTTTCCCTGCGGAAAAGAGAAAGAGACAAACCGATATCACTGCGGACAACAGGATGAACAGAATTCCAAACAGCTTTACCGCGGGCAGGCCGAGGGCTTCTTCCAGTCCCGGGATCCTCGCATGGCGGACGAAGAGAAAGCTGACGATCTGAAGGGAACATCCGCCGGTAAAGTGTATGCCGGCCCCGACGCCATCTGCCGCTACAGAACTCTGATTGTGCAGGGAGAACAGAAAGAATACGGGAATCCATGACAGCGCAGCGGCGGAGGAGAGTTCAGCGGCTTCACCGAAAGAGAGGCGGAAACCGGAGAATTCGGCGGCAGCCGGGAATTCCGGAGCGGAAAATCTGCCTGCGCAGAACAGAAGGATTCCGCACAGGAGAAGGGTGATTCCCGCGGTCAGTGCAATGAAAATATTGCGGAAAATCCCCGTTTTCTCGGACGGAAAAGAAAATCGCAGCAGGATCAGGAGGAGAATGACTGCGAGGAAGAGATAGGAGGCAGGCGTCAGCATGATTTTATCTGTCAGCAGCGTCCCCGGTGCGGTGGGGCCGAAAGCCATCGCGGCACACAGACTTGCGGTTCGCAGCGTCAGAGCTCCCCGGACGATGAAAAATAGCGATGTAAAAAGGAAAAAAAGTAGCACTCCCGGCTTTTGTATTCTACCGGAGCGGGATGGAGGAACCTGTGAGGAAAGAGAGCTGTTTTTCAGCGAGGAAGCGATCCGGGCTGTCAGAAACAGGAGGCCGCAGCCGGTCAGATTGCCGATGAGAATCGCCGCAGTTCCTTTTAATGTGCTGAGAACTGAGATGGATGCGCCGCTGAAAATACCGGAAACAGAAAGCGACGCGCCGAGCCATATCAGCGCGGCGCCGGTCGGGGATGAATATTTTTTGTTCAATGGATCTTCTCCTTTGCAGATATGATTTGCGCCTTTGCGGACTTCTGAGAAACGGCACATGTCTTGTCCGCAGTTTGCGTATATTAATTCATATTTTGCAGAGGAGGATTTCATCACTGAAATTTCTGAAATGAGGAAAATAACGGGAAAATCTATAGCATCAGGCGAAAAATCCACCCTTCGTCTTCGATGAGAATCGTATTCGCCCGGCAGGAGTAACTGTCCATCGGCAACTCCGCGCCGGTTTCACTGAAAGTTCTGCAGACTGCGGGATCACCGCTGGGATTCAGCCAAACGGTCTGTGGAAAGGGTTCCGTCCAGGGCAGCTGCAGAACATCATGTTCGTCAGCCGCAAAGGACAGGAGATATCCGCTGTGGTCTTTTGCCTCAGTGATTCCCTCGATCATCTTTCCGTGGAGGCAGTCTTGTTCCTCGAAGCAGATCCTTCCAGGTTCCAGGCGTACGAGGGCATCCGAGAGATCTAACGCGATCAGGGCCCTGTCCTCCGCGTCGATGGTGAGTTCCGTCACCGTGGTATTGATATTGTCGGTAAACATATGAATCAGCTTTGCGTCAGAATCATACCATTCCATCAGGGGCAGCACGATACCGTTTTCCCCTGCGAAGGCATGGCTGATGGAAATATCTGCAATCGGAGAAAAATCCTCGATATTTTGTGTATCACTGAAAAAACCACTGTTGTCGTAGCCGATCAGGATATGTCCTCTTCGATTGACGATACAGCGGTTTACTTCACTGGATAACGGTTCCGCAGTCAGGACGGCGGGCTCTTTTCCCGGAGAAAAGCGGATTCGCATCATATGCTCTTCCGAACCGTCAAAAACCAGAATGACCCAAATGTCCTCCGTCTGCCGCACCGCAAAAAAGATATCAGACAGAACCGGGACAGTATAGAATCGGTCTCCGCCGCTGGTCTCGGCGACTACTCCCAAAGCGTAGGAGGAATTCTTCCGATGGCGAAACAGCATGGATGTGCCGAAGAAGTCGTCGGGATTATAAGTCAGAAGTTCCCAGTCAGAACGTTCGTCTACAGGAATACAGCGTTTCCAGGGGTACAGTTTTTCCGCGATAAGATTTTTTGTCATAGGGGCTCCTTTGTGAATAAGTTCTTCTGAAATTGTACTCCAATTTTCGTGTATTTGAAATACGCAGCTTCTATTTTGAAGTATATTCCAGAAATCGCGGATGTAAATTTCTCTTACTCGAGAAGAAGACAAAGCGCTGCTGATGCAAAAATCCATAAACCGGCGGGTTTCTGAATATCGGAGACACACTGTCTGTTCATGATATCTTTCAGAGATGAGATGGCGACACCGAAAGATGAGAACAGGAGAAGAATCAGAAGCCTGTCTTGCCCCACCAGAGAGCCGCAGGCTCCGATCAGTTTTACGTCCCCCATTCCTATGCCCTGTCTGTCGCTGATGAGAAGAGATAATGATGCGCAGATCATCATAATCAGAAAGCCGATAAGAGCTCCTGCGGCGGCATCTGCAGCGCAGGGCAGGATAGGGATAGAAGGCTGCAGGAATGCTTGGTCGGTAATGTTCGGGGCGTCTGAGACGCGGCCCGCGTCGGCATCGAAGAAAATCAGAGAATATGGTTTCTGCGGCAGGAGCGCGGCAAGGTCGCAGGACAATCCCCTGAGAAGCCCTGCGGTCAGTATAAACAATGTCGGCTGATCAGGGAGAATCAGATAAGTGCTGTCGGCCTGCGCTGCGGCTGACAGCGCCGTCAGAGACAGAATGCAACCCGCCGCCGCTGCCGGCGTGCAGAAAAAGCTTCCCTGACCTTTCAGAAGGATCAGATAAACTGCGGCGATACAGATAGGAACCGCTGCAGTTTCTTTTCTGTTCAGATAAATCCGCATGGACGGTATGTGTTCTGTTCTCAGATCCTCGCCGTCGTCGCAGACCCAGCATGCGGGCATTTTCCGGTAAAGCCGGACCGAATACAGACCGGCGGCGGTTCCGGCCGTTAGAGCCCAGACTGCAGTTTGTATTTTCAGCAGATCGATCATTTTTCCTCCCCGAAATTTGTCTGTATTTACATCGGATATCTCACCGAATCACAGAATAAAATTACATAAATTTCCAGTTATGAATGAATCATACCATGTAAAAAATTTCCAGTCAATATATCGGAGTGAAAAAAGGAAAAAATTTACTGTTTTTCCGTGACGAGTATGTGAAAAAGTGAAAAAGGGCATACAGATGCGCCTTACGCATGTTACAATAGACCATGAATATACTATTCGTATGATGCGGATCAAAATGTAAAATTCTGTTTTGTAAGAGCTGCGCGGATACATGAACGGTAAGGAAATTATGGAGAAAAAACATCTGCTTCTCACAATCGAATATGACGGTACCTGTTTTTCGGGATGGCAGCGCCAGCCGGGACGTAGGACGGTGCAGGGGGAATTGGAACGCGTTCTGTCTGTACTGTGCGGGAATGCGATTTCCATCGACGGTACCGGGAGAACAGACGCCGGCGTGCATGCGCTGGGACAGTGCGCAACTTTTTCTGCGGAGTTCGGTATCCCGGTGGACAGGCTTATGCGCGCTGCCAACGATATGCTGGCAGAAAGCCGGTTAAAGGGAGGAGATGTGAGAATTACGTCGGTCCGGGAGGTCGAAGAAGGTTTTCACGCCCGGTTCAGCGCGGCAGGAAAGCGTTATATTTATCGGATTTTCTGCGGAGAGCAGATGTCCGTTTTTCTGAGAAACTATCGGTATCATGTCAGGCAGCCGCTGGATACGGACGCTATGGCGTCGGCATTAAAAGCATTTGAAGGGACTCATGATTTCCGCGGTTTTATGGCGGCGGGGAGCAATCTGAAAGGCGGCACTGTGCGGACGATTTTTGAGACATCTCTGTCTGTTCGGCCGGCTTCAGACGGATCTGCTCCGTCTGCAGAGCAAAAAAACTTTGAAATTGAAATTGCCGTGAGCGGAGACGGTTTTTTATAT
Organism: uncultured Eubacteriales bacterium; assembly: GCA_905206455.1. Taxonomy (GTDB): domain Bacteria; phylum Bacillota; class Clostridia; order Peptostreptococcales; family Anaerovoracaceae; genus Alangreenwoodia. Next base: position 19,433 of record CAJLHL010000005.1, on the reverse strand, counting down.
AATATGGTAAGAATTATAGCGGGAACGCTGGTGGATGTGGGAACCGGAAAAATTCCCGCGGATCTTCTGCCGGAGATCATCGCGTCTCGCGACCGGGAGCGGGCGGGGCATACCGCGCCTCCTCAGGGACTCTATATGGCGGAAGTGTTTTATTAGACAGTTTGAATGAGGAGAATGATATGTCTGACAGAATCACAGAAAGACCCGGTTGGGACGAGTATTTTATGGAGATGGCTGAAGTGGCGCGAAAGCGCTCGACTTGTCTTCGCCGCGCTGTAGGTGCGATTATCGTAAAAGACAATCGGATTCTGGCGACGGGATATAACGGCGTGCCCAGCGGGATCGAACACTGCAGCGTAAGAGGCTGTCAGCGGGAGGCGCTGCATGTGCCTTCCGGGGAACGTCACGAGCTTTGCCGGGGAATCCACGCCGAACAGAATGCCATCGTACAGGCGGCATATCTTGGCGTGTCGATTGACAACGCTACGCTTTACTGCACCAATCAGCCCTGTATTCTGTGTGCGAAGATGATCATCAATGCCGGTATTAAAAGGATCGTCATCAAAGAGGGATATCCGGATGCCGGTGCGGAACAGATGCTGGCGGAAGCAGGCTTAAGGGTGGAAAAATTAGGGGAATCTTCTGCCAAAGCGCCGGAAAGGTCTGCAGATCATGTTTTAGAAAGGTGAGGAAAGGTTATTCTTCAGATTAGAGGTAATACAAAATGAAAGAAATGATAATAGATTATACTCAGCAGGCGTTTCCGTTTTTTCTGGCCGCAGCCGTGGCCTTCGCCATATCCTGCATCCTGACGCCTGCAGCGATCCGTATCGCTCCAAAGATCGGTGCGATGGATATTCCGAAAGACAATCGAAGGATGCATAAGAAAGCGATGCCCCGTTTCGGCGGAATGGCTATTTTCGCTGGAACGGAAATTTCTCTGGCGATTTTCTGTCACAGCGATCCGAAGGTGATAACTATTCTCATCGGCGGAATTCTGATTTATGCGGTGGGAGTCGCGGATGATCTGAAAGGGATTCCCGCCAAACTGAAATTCCTGCTGCAGATGCTGTGCGCCGCCGTGTTATATGCGGGCGGGATCCGGGTGGACTTTGTGAAAAACCCTCTGGGTATTTTTATGGACGGAGGTCCGGAATATATCCATTTTCCTCTGGTGATCAGCCTGATTATCACGGTGATCTGGATTGTGGGAATCACCAATACGGTAAATCTGATCGATGGTCTGGACGGTCTGGCGGCGGGGGTTGCTGTCATCGCATCCGGTTATATCAGCTATGCGGCGGTTCTCAGCGGTCAATATGGCGTAGCGCTGGCGATGATCGCAGTCACCGGCGGAGCTCTGGGATTTCTGCCTTTTAATTTTCATCCGGCGAAGATCTTTATGGGCGACAGCGGATCCCTCTATCTGGGATTCATGATTGCGGCCATATCTGTGCTGGGTTCGACGAAGGGGGCTACGCTCATCGTCACCATCGTGCCATTTCTGGCCCTGGGCCTGCCGATTTTTGACACGGCTTTTGCTATCATCCGCCGCTGGATGAACGGAACGCCGATTATGGAAGCCGATAAGGGGCACGTACACCACCGGATTATGAATACTGGCATCGGCCAGCGGAGAACGGTTCTCATCATGTACTGCATCAGCGCTGTGATGGGGATGGTGGCCATTATGGTGGTTAAGCGGGAATTTCTTGAGGCGGTCGTCCTGACCGCGGTGGCGGCTGTACTGCTCTGCGTCTTTGTGGCGGATCATTCCAGCCTCAGAGCGATTATGCACGCAGGGGTATCTACTGCGGAGGAAAAGAACGCCGAATCCGGAAAAAGAGAGGATTCCGGGGACAAAACGCAAGAATGCAAAGAAAGTCCGGAGAAAGTCTCTGATCGCTGCGGTTCTGGAGATTTGGCGGCAGCCGATATGCGGGAATCAGAAGAGGACCCGGAGCCGGCGAAGAACAGCGGACCGGCCGATGATGATTCGTGCAGCGAACCGGTGATGCCGGATTGTGCGGAGGCGGCGGAAAGTCTGCGGGACATCCGTCCGGAGTGTGCGGCAGGGGAAGAGGGATCTGCGGTCTCCGCAGCCGCTGAAACAGAAATTTTACAGACTGAGACAGCGGATGGCGCGCAAGTGGAAAAGGAGAGAGTATAGATGATAAAAGTTATGTCGATTTTCGGAACACGCCCGGAAGCGATTAAAATGGCGCCTCTGGTGAAAAAGCTGAATGAGGATCCCCAGATCCGGTCGGTGCTGTGCGTGACAGCACAGCATCGGGAGATGCTGGATCAGGTACTGGATCTGTTTGGGCTGACTCCGGATTACGATCTCAACATCATGAAGCCCAATCAGACTCTGTCTATGATTACGGCGAATGTGCTGACCGGTCTGGATCCCATTCTGGAGAAAGAAAAGCCGGATATCGTGCTCGTTCACGGGGATACCAGCACCACATTTTCCGCGGCGCTGGCGGCATTTTATCATAGGATTCCGGTAGGACATGTGGAGGCGGGACTGAGAACTTACGATATGTATTCTCCTTTCCCGGAAGAAGTCAACCGGGTGCTCACCGGTCATCTGACCTCTGTTCATTTCGCTCCGACTCAGCGGAATGCGGACAATCTGATCCGGGAAGGGATCGATCCGGAGAAAATCATCATTACCGGAAATACGGTAATCGATGCTCTGCTGGAAGTGGCGGACCGTCCTTATGAATTTGAGGATGAGACATTGAAACACATCGATTTTGAAAACAAGAGGGTCATCGCCGTGACCTGTCACCGGCGGGAGAATCTGGGCGAATACATGCATAATATCTTTGAAGCTATCCGTGAGATCGCGGAAGATTTCGAGGACGTAGAAGTCGTCTATCCCGTGCATATGAACCCGAAGGTGCGGGCGGCAGCCTCGGAAGTCTTCGGCGGATGCGCCAATATTCACCTCATCGAACCTCTGAGCTATCAGCCTTTCGTCAATCTCATGGCGAAATCCTATTTTATCATAACGGATTCCGGCGGGATGCAGGAAGAAGCTCCGTCTCTGGGCAAACCGGTGCTGGTAGTGCGCAAAGAGACAGAACGGCCGGAGGCCGTCAGCGCAGGTACGGTAAAACTGGCCGGTGTGCGGCGAGAGACCATCGCGGCTCTCGCAAGAGAACTGCTGACCGATCGAAAGGCTTACGACGCTATGTCAAAAGCTTCCAATCCATATGGAGACGGGACCGCCTGCGACAAGATTCTGGAGGCGCTGAAATGGCAAAATACACAAATCGGAAAATAATTACGAAACCCAGGATTCTTCACAGGGCTCACGTGAAAAAGGATCTGGAGAAGATGCTTTCCACGCCGCTGTTTTTCGTGATCGCCAGCATGGGGTTCGGAAAAACGACGGCGGTCCGGGATTTTCTGAATAAGAGAAGAAAGGTGGAGAATATCTGGTTTACCTTTGACGATGAGGATGCCGAGGATATCTGGACCTGGGTGAAGTTCTGCCGTACGCTGGAGCTCACGGATGCGCAGCTGGGAAAACAAATGTTTGAATACGGAATTCCTCATACCGATCAGGATTTTGATCATCTGATCTCCGGAATCCGGTCGGTAATCGAATCTCAGACTGTCGTCGTGCTGGACGATATGCATCTGTGCAAAAGCCGGCAGCTTTTCAATATCGTGGAACGCATAGCTTCTGCGGGAATCGAACAGCTCCACTTTGTCATCATCGGACGGAGTTATCCTCTGATGGATGTGGAGGGACTGACGCAGAACGGCAAAGCCTATGTTATGACGCAGGATAAGTTTGTCTTTACCAAGACAGAGTCAGAGGATTTCTTTACGCTCAACGATGCGCAGCTGAACGAGCTGCAGATCGAAGAACTCTACGAGAAGACGGAGGGATGGACGTCGGCCCTCTATCTGGCGCTTCTTCATTTCCGGGCTTACGGTGAATTTAAAAATATGAAGACCGGTCCAAAACTTATGAGGAGTGCGGTCTACGAACAATACAGCGAAGAAGAACAGCGCCTTTTGCTGATTCTCTCCAAGCTGAATGATTTTTCCATCGAGCAGGCGCAGTTTGTCACCATGGAGCGAAGCGTCAAGGATATCATCGTTTCCATGTACGAGAGCAACTGTTTTGTGAAATTCGATGTAAAATCCGGACGCTATAGTTTTCACGAGATGCTGCGAATCCTTCTCAGTCAGGAATTTGCGGCTTCCGATATCGACGATAAAGAAATCTACGAAAGACAGGGCGACTGGCATCTGGCCACGGGAAACCGCATCGGGGCTATAGAGGCGTTCAGCAAATGCGGTGACCATGAAAAGATACTGGATATCATGTCCGGCCGCCATGCCGCGGCGCTGATGAATACGGCGCCCTTCGTCATCGCCCGGGCTTTTAAGAAAATGGATCTGGAGACGAAATTGTCGAATCCGATCGGATATCTCACGTATATTTATTCTTTCAGCATAATCATCGATATCAAGAGAGGCAGTAAAATGCTGCAGGAGGCTGCCTCCTATTACAAGCGCATGAAAGATATGCCGGATCGGGATCAGGTGCTGGGAGAGATCGCACTGATAGAAAGCGTATCGGCATTTAACAATCTTTCGAAGATGTTCGAATGTTATAAACTCGCTAATGAGTATTTTAACGGCGGATCTTCGAAAATCTTCAATTCGGATACGATTATAACTTTTGGCGTTCCGCTGACGCTGTTTCTTTATCATCAGAAGCCGGGACAGATGCTCCGGCTGGTGGAGCTGATAGAAGAAGACTTTGAGATATTTAACCATATCGCCAACGGCTGCGGCGCGGGCTATGAATATCTGGCCAGGGCCGAACGGGAATACTTTGTGGCTAACTTCGAGCAGGCGGAAATGTATGTATACAAAGCGCTGTACAAGGCGCGGGCCAGAGAACAGCACGACATCGTTTTTTCCGCGTCCTTTCTGATGGTGCGCATCGCCCTGAGCAAAGGAAATATCAAAGAAGTGGAGGAAATTCTTCTTCAGCTTATGCAGGAGGCGGAAGTGCTGGGAAATCCGATCATGCTCAGTTGTTACGAATTTATCGTGGGATATGTTTACAGCTACATGGGCCGGCATGATCAGATCCCGAGATGGCTCAGAGACGGCAATGTATCGGAGGCAAAGCTTATGGCGCCTGCGCGGGATGTGGGATATATCATCGTCGCGAAAGTTCTCTGCGAACGGGGAGACTATACGCAGCTGGAGACTGTGTGTCAGTATACGTACCAGTTGTATACGGAAAAGCGCAATCTGATCGGCGTTATATTAAGTCTCAATTTTCAGTGTATCTGCAAATATCATACCAGCGGTCTGGCGGAGGCGCAGCCGCTGCTGGAAGAGTCTCTGAAGTTAGCGGAGCCGGACGACTGTGTCACCATTTTCGCAGAACACGCCTATGAGCTGATTCCGATCCTCGAGGCGATCGGCACGCCGTTTGCAAGGCGGATTATTCCTCTGTCCAAGCAATTTGTGGAGGCCAGAAAAATCTGCCGGAATAACGGGGGAAGGAGAATTCTTCTGACAAAGCGCGAGTGTGAAGTGATGGACCTGGTCACAGAGGGACATACCGCGGAGGCTATTTCAAAGATTCTCTTTGTATCCCATTCCACGGTGAAAAAACATATCGCTTCCGCTTATGATAAACTGGGCGTAAACAAAAAAGCAGACGCTATCGCGAAATATAAAAAAATGATGTCCAAATAAATTTTTATAGTGCCGGGATCGGATGAAGACGATAAAAACAAGTAATATCAATGGTTATGAGAAATTTTAAAAGGGTGGGGAAAGCGAGGTAAAGATCGGATAAAGAAATAGTATCCTTTTTGGACCATATCTTTCTTGACGGAAATCTATATAATGGATATTGTCAGAGGGAGAAAGAAAAACGATTCTCTGGCATCCCAAAGTTAGGTATTTACTCACTCTTAACATATCAACCGATGATTTATCGGGGGAAGCATCCGAAGGCCAGCGGATGCTTTCTTATTTTTTGATGTTCTCTTCTTTCTGCAGCCGTCCGGGCGGTTTTCGCCGGAACTGTGCAAATTTTTTGCGATTTTGATTTTTGTTCCGCGCCTTATACATCACTGCCGGCATTCGCTGGACGGATCTGTTATTTCTTCTTGCTATCTCACTTTTGCGGTGTTACCATTGATTTATTCTGCGGAAAGTACCGCAAAAAACAGAGAAAGGCAGGGGAAATCCGTATTCAGCCGTTTTCTGCGGAGAGGAATAGAAAGAGAGTTTCGTTTTTTTCTTCTCGCAGTATGATGCCGCTATTCCCTGTGTCTGATAGGAACTATTCCCGTGTTTTGATCGGGCGGATCTGTTGGAGCTTTTTTCCGATTTGAGACGGGAGATATGAAACAGGATGGAGTTTTTAGAGCAATGAACCGCACCAGCAAAGGTAACCTTTATATTCTCGCCGCCGCCCTTTTATGGTCTACCGGCGGACTCATAATGAAAGCTGTCCCGTTTAACGGAATCGTCGTCAATTTTTTCCGGACTGTTTTCGCATTTCTTTTTTTTGCGGCTATGCGGCGGAGTTTTCGTATAAAAATCAACAAAACTATACTGCTGGGGGCGTTTTGCTTTTTTGCCAGCACTACATTTTACGCATGTTCCAATAAAATGACGACAGCCGCCAATGCTATCGTGCTGCAGTACACGGCGCCTATGTTTGTGCTGGCGATGCAGTGCGTCAGAGAGAGGACTCTGCCGAAGCGGCGGGATGTGATCCTGCTGACGGCGGCCTTTTTCGGCATGATTCTGTTTTTCTGCGATCAGCTGGATCCGGGAAAGATGCTGGGTAATATTTTCGGCGTGCTGGCCGGTATATTTTTTGCCGCTATGTTTGTGGTGAATCAGATGCCGGGAGCGAGTAATGCGGACGCCAATATGCTGGGATTTCTCATGACGATAGTAATCGGCCTGCCTTTTGTCGTGACTGAGGATCTCCATTTTACGCCGCAGATTGCCGCAGCGCTGGTATTTTTGGGTACAATTCAGATCGGAATGGCTTATTATATGTTTTCAAAAGGAGTAAGTCTCACGCCTCCTGTCAATGCTTCTCTTATCAGCGTGCTGGAAGCAGTTCTCAATCCTCTTTGGGTATTTCTGGCGCTGGGAGAACGTCCGGGCAATTTCGCGTTGCTGGGAGCGGTTTTTCTCATCGGCGCAGTGGTGATGAATATCGCGGCGGAGCATCGGCAAGCTGTTTTGACTGACGTAGAGAAAAAACTTTCACATAAAAAGGTCTGATCCCTCGGAAAGGGGTAATTTACTATGAGAAAATTGATAAACAGCTATAAATATGATATGATTTTTTATTAAGAACAGAGTTCTCCGTAGAGGGATTTTACATACAAGATAATCAGGAGAAATAAGAAAAAGGAGTTTAGATATATGCAGGATAAGAAGACATTTTATATTACGACGCCGATCTATTATCCCAGCGCCGATCTTCACATCGGACATACCTATTGTACGGTGATGGCGGATGCGATGGCTCGTTTTAAGAGAGCTACGGGATACGATGTCAGATTTCTGACAGGCACCGACGAACACGGTCAGAAAATCCAGACAGTGGCAGCGAAAAACGGTGTGACGCCGCAGCAGTATGTGGATGATGTCGTCGGAAGAATTGAAAAATTATGGGATACGATGGAAATTTCCTATGATGATTTTATCCGCACCACACAGGACAGACATGTGAAGCGTGTACAGGATATCTTCCGCAGGATGTACGAAAAAGGAGATATTTATAAAAGCGAGTATGAAGGGCTCTACTGCACTCCGTGCGAATCTTTCTGGACGGAGGTTCAGGCGGCGGACGGCAAATGTCCGGACTGCGGCAGGCCGGTGGAAAAGGCGAAAGAGGAAGCGTATTTCTTCCGCCTCTCCAAATATCAGGATCGTCTGATCGATCTTCTGGAAAATCATCCGGATTTTCTTCAGCCGGAATCCAGACGAAATGAGATGCTCAGCTTTGTACGTCAGGGGCTGGACGACCTGTGCATCTCCAGGAGTACGTTTGACTGGGGCATTTCTGTGCCCATCGATCCGAAACACGTCATCTATGTATGGCTTGACGCGCTTACAAACTATATCACAGCTCTGGGTTACCCGGAGGATACGGAACTTTTCGGCCGGTACTGGCCGGCGGATGTGCATCTGGTAGGAAAAGAAATCGTGCGGTTCCACTCGGTCATCTGGCCTGCGATGCTTATGTCGCTGGAACTGCCTCTCCCGAAGAAAGTGATGGGCCACGGCTGGATTCTCCTGGAGGGGGGAAAGATGTCGAAGTCCAGAGGCAACGTGGTGGATCCGGTAAAGCTCATCGAACGATACGGCATCGACGCGCTGAAATATTTTCTGCTGAGAGAGTATGCTTTCGGGCAGGACGGTCTTTATACCAACGAAGTGATGCTCAATCGCCTCAATTACGATCTGGCCAACGATCTGGGCAATCTGGTGAGCCGTACGGTGGCGATGATCGAGAAATATAACGGGGGGATTGTTCCCGCACCCGGCGGGGCGGCGGATCCGGACGGAGAACTGATCGAAATGGCGAAAAGTACTGCGGGCAGAGTGGAAGCGTATATGGACAAGTTCAGCTTCAATCTGGCGCTCGAAGAGATCTGGAAACTGATACGGAGAACCAATAAATATATCGACGAGACCGCTCCCTGGATTTTGGCGAAGGACGAGACTTCGAAGTCTCGTCTCGATACCGTGATGCATCATCTGGCGGAATCCATCCGCGTGATCTCTGTACTGATTCATCCGTTTCTTCACAATACCTCCGAGAAAATCCGGATTCAGCTTGGAATTGCGGAAGAGGAGGTCAGGTGGCAGGATGCCGGACATTTTGATCTGATGGAAGGCAAAAAAGTACGCAGAGGGGATCCTATTTTCCCGCGGCTCGATATCGAAAAGGAGATTGCAGAGCTGGAGGCCATGACTGCGGCTTCTATGGCGGAGGCGAAGGCAAAAGCGGAAAAGGATGCCGCGAATGTTCCGGCGGAGAAAAAGGGTTCTCCGGAAATCAAACCGGAGATCACTATCGAGGATTTTGAGAAAATCGATCTGCGCGTAGGAGAAGTGGTAGCCTGCGAAAAGCATCCGAAGGCGGATAAACTTCTGGTATTTCAGGTGCGCATCGGCGACGAAGTACGGCAGATCGTCTCCGGCGTGGCGAAATATTACAAGCCGGAAGAGATGCCGGGAAAACATGTGATTGTGGTGGCAAATCTGAAGTCCATCAGGCTGAGAGGACAGGAGTCCAGAGGGATGATTCTCTTTGCCGACAGCGGGGAACGCCTGGAAATCGTAACCACAGAAGCGCCGGACGGAAATCAGGTGAAATAGATATGAAATTGACATTATTTGATTCTCATGCACATCTCGATGTGCCCGAGTTCGATGAAGACAGAGATGGATTGCTGGATCGGCTGACAAAGGAATGCGATATTTCTTATGTGGTCAATCCGGGCGTGGATCTGGAGACTTCCAGCAATGCGGTTAAGCTGGCGCAGAAATATCCGTGGATTTATGCCGCGGTGGGATTTTATCCGCAGAAGACAGATAAGCTGGACGAAGACACATTTTTTCTTTTGGAGGGACTTGCGAAAAAAGACAAAGTCGTCGCTATCGGGGAAATCGGTCTCGATTATTACTGGAAAACCGTTCCCCATGATGTGCAGCAATACTGGTTCCGCCGTCAGATACAGTTAGCGGTGAAACTGGGCAAACCCATCGCCATCCACGACAGAGAAGCTCACGGAGACGTGATGCGGATCCTGAAGGAAGAAAAAGCGTTTGAAAATACGAGAGTACTGATGCACTGCTATTCCGGCAGCGCTGAGATGGCCCGACAGTATCTGACCATGGGATGCTATTTTTCCATCGCGGGGCCTGTGACTTACAAAAACGCAAAAAAAGCGCCGGAAATCATCGCGGCGATCCCTTTGGATCACATGTGCATTGAAACCGACGCGCCTTATCTGACGCCGATGCCTTTCCGGGGAAGGAGAAACGATCCTTCTTATGTCAGATATACAGCTATGAAAATCGCTGAGTTAAAAGGCATATCTCTGGAGGAAGTGGCGCGCGCCACCTGTGAGACGGCAAAAAGATTCTATGGAATCGAATAACGGGGCAGAGAGAAGATCAGACGATTTCTACGGTGACGACAGTCATATCGTCCCGTTCTGTCTGACCGTAGCGAAGTGTGGCGCCCCAGAGCAGCCGCTCGGAAATTGTGCGGGGCGGTTCGCTGGGATGTTCGAGGATCAGTTCGGTCGCCCAGGACAGATGTCTGTCAGGGACAGGTGATTCCGTGACACCGTCTGACATGAAAAAATATCTGTCGCCCCGCTCGATTGCAAATGTCGTATACTTTATGTCCGGTTCTTCTATAATCCCTATTGGAAGAGCCGGCATTTTTAATATTCCCGCCTCTTCGCCTCTCTGGATGATGGAAGGCGCGCCTCCCGCTTTATAGATGCTGCAGATTCCTTCTCTGAGATCGAAGACCGCCAGATCTACCGTGGAAAAACATTCCGACGAGATGCTGAGTGGGATCGCGGCATTGATCGATGAGACGGCGTCCAGAGGAGAGAGACCGACTCTTAGAAGCTGATAGAGACTCTCCAATACGAACTTACTGCACTCCGACGCCATGCGGCCGGTGCCCATGCCGTCGGCGACGGCTACGACATAAGTGGATCTTGTCAGTTTTCTGCAGATATGATTGTCTCCGGAAATTCCGACGGCTTTTGGCAGACCGCAGGCTCCGGACAGAATACCGAAGGCGGGCGCGGCTTCGGATGATATTCCGACGTCCCTGATACGGCGGGCAAATTTCGAACCGGGGAAACCGGTACGAGCCGCACCGCGGCTATTTTCATTTTTATTTTTCTGTCTTTGCAGCATTTCGACCTCCGATGAATCATTTCGTCGTATAATATATTTCAATCTTAACGGAAAAAGCGGGGCGCGGGACAGGGGAAGAAGACGACAAAATTCTCTGTCCTGCGACAGAATCTGAGGTCTGCGCAGGCTGTGAAATATCCGGATTGCGGATTAAAATGAAGAATATCAGGAAAAATATGTGAAAGGAAGTTTCATGAGTCTTCAGAATCAGAATACAAATCTTGAAAAAATGAGAGAGACGATATTGCGTTATGACATGATCTCTGACGGCGACAGCGTAGTTGTGGGACTTTCAGGAGGACCGGACTCGGCGTGTCTGCTGTGCGGTCTGGTTCAGCTGAGAGAAGAACTTGGAATCCGCCGGATCTGTGCGGTTCATATTAATCATGGGCTGAGAGGTGAAGAGGCAGACCGGGACGAGGCGTATTCACGCTGTCTGTCGGAAGCTCTCGGAACGGAATTCCGGTCCTACCGTTTCGATGTATCTGCAGAGGCCGAACGTTGGAGGACGGGAAGCGAAGCGGCCGGAAGACGGATCCGTTATGAAACTTTTGAAAGAGTGAGTAGAGAAATCGGAGCGGAAAGGACAGCGGTGGCTCACAACAGCGATGATCAGGCGGAGACGATACTGATGCGGATTCTCAGAGGAACAGGTGTCGCCGGTCTTTCGGGCATGGAGTATGTCCGGGATGCGGGATATGGAAAGATCATACGGCCGATTCTGGATATGAGCCGGCGGGAAATTGAAGATTTCTGCCGGGATAACGGTCTGTCTCCCGTGCAGGACAGCACGAATGACAAACCGGTTTATACGAGAAATAAGATCCGGCTGGAACTCCTTCCTCATTTGAAAAGTATATATAATCCTGCCGTGGACCGGGCTCTTATCCGGCTGGGCAAATTCGCACGGGAAGATGATGATTATCTCATGTCCGCAGCGGGTAAGATTATAGAAAAGTGTTGGGATGAAAAGGAAAAATCCCTGCAGATCAGCGAACTGGAAGGGCTTCATCCGGCGGTTCTGAAGCGGGTTATCCTGCAGGCTGCAAAAAAGGCGGACGCCGGCGAGGATTTGGATGAATCCCGGGTCAATGCGGTGCTGGATCTGCTGAATAAAAAAGAAAACCGTGAGGCTGATCTGGTCCGGGGGAATTACGTGCGTCTGTCTTACGGAAAACTCTGGTTCCTGCGCCGTTTTCCGGAAAACGGCGATGATCCGCAGTCCGCGTTTCCTTTTGCCGAGCTTCAAGCGTACGGAAGGGCGGAGCTTGATTTTTGCGGAAGCAGGATTACGCTCTGTAAAATGAGCGCGGAGGAACTGAAACTGGCAAGAAAACCGGAAAAAGAGGGCGGCGAAGAAGACTCCGCCGCCGGCGGTTCAGAACAGTGGGAGACAGAGCGGAAAATCAGGCTGTATTTCGACTGGGAGCTTTTGAAACAGCGCCGCGGTCTCGTCTTTCGATTCCGACATCCCGGTGACAGGATACGTCTCCGGGGCATGACCGGCCGGAAGAAATTGCAGGATTTTTTTGTAGACCGCAAAATTCCCCGTCATCTTCGGGATGAAATTCTGCTCTTAGCCGATGGGGAGGAGATCCTTTCCGCAGGCCGGGAGGTATCGGCGGAATGCTGTGAAAAGCCTGACAGCATCAGCATTGTTTCTATTGAATATTGACAGGCACTATGGTAAAATACGATGATAATTTGGTTTTTGAACCTGCGTAAAGGAGGCTTGAATTGAATAAATGGTATAAAACTCTGTCGATTTATGCTCTGATTTTCCTATTTGTCATAGTTATGGCATATTTTTTTATGGATTCACAGTCAGAACAGGAGATCAAGGAGGTTGAATTTTCAGAGTTTGTAACGGAGCTCAGAAATGAAAATGTAGAGGAACTGACGCTGCAGGAGACGGATATGCAGGGTACCCTGAAAAATGGAGATATCATCCATGCCTATGCGCCTTCCAGTCTGCAGCTGATGGTGATAAATAATGATCTGGTGATGCCGCAGGTGTATGACGGCAAGCTGGTGGTCACCAGCGAACCGCCGAAGACGACTCCGTGGTATGTCAGCATGCTGCCGTATCTGCTGACGATCGTCATATTCGTCGTCATCTGGATGGTCTTCATGAATTCCAGCCAGGGAGGAGCGGGCAAGGCGATGTCTTTCGGCAAGAGCCGCGCCAGAATGTACAAGAGCGACGGAAAAAAGGTCACGTTCAGCGACGTCGCCGGTCTGGAAGAAGAAAAAGAGGAACTGCAGGAAATCGTGGATTTTCTGCGTCGTCCTAAAAAATATACGGCTCTGGGCGCGAGAATACCAAAGGGCGTGCTTCTGGTAGGCCCTCCGGGAACAGGTAAAACCTTCGTTACAAAAGCGGTGTCGGGAGAGGCCGGAGTACCGTTCTTCAGCATTTCCGGTTCGGATTTCGTGGAAATGTTCGTCGGTGTCGGCGCTTCCAGAGTGAGAGATCTGTTCGAACAGGCGAAGAAAAATTCTCCGAGCATTATCTTTATCGATGAAATCGACGCGGTGGGCAGACGCAGAGGCGCAGGTCTGGGCGGCGGCCATGACGAAAGAGAGCAGACGCTCAATCAGATGCTGGTGGAGATGGATGGATTCGGACTGAATGAAGGCGTAATCGTCTTTGCGGCGACCAACCGTCCGGATGTATTGGACCCGGCGCTTCTGAGACCGGGAAGATTCGACCGTCAGATCGTTATCGGTCTGCCCGATGTCAGAGGCAGAGAGGCGGTCCTGAGCGTCCACGCCAAGAATAAACCGATGGATGAGACGGTAGATCTCAGTGTTCTGGCAAAGATGACGCCGGGATTTTCTCCTGCGGATCTGGAAAACGTGCTCAATGAGGCGGCGCTTCTCACGGCGCGCAGAGACGGAAAGACGATCATGATGGAAGAGCTGGAAGAGGCGGTGACGAAAGTGATGGCCGGTCCGGCCAAAAAGAGCCGCGTCGTTACGGAGAAAGAGAGAAAACTCACCGCTTATCATGAAGCGGGTCATGCTGTGCTTATCCGCAATCTGCCAAATTCCGATCCTGTGCATCAGGTCACGATTATTCCGAGAGGTATGGCAGGCGGTATGACGATGTTTCTGCCGCAGGAGGACCGGAGTTATGAGTCCCAAAATCATATGATGGAGTCTCTCGTTCACCTGTTGGGCGGCCGTGCGGCGGAAGCCCTCGTGCTGGACGATATCAGCACAGGCGCCAGCAATGATATCGAACGTGCGACGGCCATCGCACGGGATATGGTGACAAAATACGGTATGAGCAAACGAATCGGTACCGTTAATTACAGCGATTCCGGCGAAGTATTTATCGGCAATGATTTTACGTCAAAGCGGGCCGCTTATTCCGAAGCGACAGCTACGGCCATCGATGAGGAAGTAAAACGTCTTTTGGATGACGCTTATGAAAAGGCGATCAAACTTCTCGAAGAAAATATCGATAAACTCACTCTTGTAGCGGAGACGCTGCTGGACATCGAAACTCTGGATGCAGACCAGTTCGAATCTCTCTATACCGGCGAAAAGACACGGGAAGAGATCGTGTCCGCAGCCCGCAGCAGAGCAGACGAGAAAGCGGAAAAAATCGCCCGTCAGAAAGAAGAAGCAGCGAAGGAATACGCTGCAGAGAAGGCGGCGGCTGAGCAGGAACAGGAAAATACTCTTCATCTGCGCTTTGAAAATATGAAAGCGGAGAATATCGTATTTGAAAATAAGAAAAAACATGACGCGCAGGCGGAAGAAAAGTTTGCTAATGACGCAACTGAAGGAGAAAAGTCGGATAGAACTTCGAAGGAGAACGAGTCCGATAAGCAGTAGAAAACTGCGAATATGCCCGAACGTAGGAGGACAAAACAAGATATGTTACTTGCATTTGACGTAGGAAATACAAATATCGTGCTGGGGGTTTTTAAAGGAAAGAAACTGATTCAGAGCTGGAGAATGGAGACCGATAAGAATAAGAGTGCAGATGAATACGGAATGCTGATTCAAAGTCTGTTTGATTATCACGGACTTGATACGACAGAGGGGCAGGACGCGATTATCTCCACTGTGGTTCCTTCTATTTCCTATACTCTGCAGCATCTGTCGATCAAGTACTTCAATATCAGAGCCATCGAAGTCGGCCCGGGAATTAAGACCGGGATGATCATCAAATATGATAACCCGAAGCAGGTGGGAGCGGACAGAATCGTCAACGCGGTAGCAGCATATTCCAAATACGGCGGGCCTCTGATCGTCATCGATTTCGGTACGGCGACTACATTTTGCTGTATTTCTGAGAAATGTGAGTATCTGGGCGGCACTATCGCTCCCGGGATTAAAATCTCATCGGATGCGCTTTTCGAAAAGACGGCGAAACTTCCGAGAGTAGAGCTGGTGGAGCCGGGGCATACGATCTGCCGCAATACAATCGAGAGCATGCAGTCCGGTCTGGTCTACGGCCATATGGGCGTAGTGGATTATATCATCCGCAAGATGAAGGAAGAGTATCAGGAAATGACCGGCAGCAGCGCTGACGATATCACCGTAGTCGCTACCGGCGGTCTGGCGACTATGGTTTCGAAAGGCGTAAAGGCGATCGATCATGTGGATCGCCTGCTGACGCTGGAAGGTCTCAGCCTGATTTATGAAAAGAATAAAAACAATTTTGGAAACCGCAGCAATATGAGCAGAGAAAATATTCAGCTGCATGCGGAAGAATAGGCGGCCGCGCAGAATGAAGAAATATGAAATCGGCGGCATATTTTTCGATACGCCGTATTTTATGGCTCCTCTGGCGGGAATTACCGACAGTCCTTTCCGGCGTCTCTGCAGAAAATTCGGGGCGGGAGCGGTCTATTCCGAGATGATCAGCGCAAAGGGAATGTATTACAATGATAAAATCACGGAAAAACTGCTGACAATCCGGGAAGAGGAGATGCCGGTGGTTTATCAGATCTTCGGCTCTGATCCGGAAACCATGGCTTATGCAGCAGACGCGCTTTCCTCGAGAAGAAACTGTATGATCGATATCAATATGGGCTGTCCCGTGCCGAAAATCGTAAAAGGTGGGGATGGCTCTGCGCTTCTGAAAGATCCGGAAAAGGTTTCAAAAATCGTCTCAGCGACAGTCCGCGCGGCAAAAAAGCCGGTAACCGTAAAAATACGCGCGGGATGGAATGAAAAAAATATCAACGCGGTGGAAATTTCACGAAGAATCGAAGCCGCAGGCGCGAGCGCAGTGTGTGTTCACGGCCGGACCAGAGAACAGTTTTACAGCGGAACCGCTGACAGAGATGTCATCCGTCAGGTGAAAGCGGCGGTGAAAATTCCAGTTATAGGGAACGGCGATATTTTCGATGTGGAAAGCTGCAGATCCATGTTTGAAGAGACAGGCTGCGATCTGGTCATGGTGGCGAGAGGGGCGCTGGGAAATCCCTGGATTTTTAAATCTCTGTGTGAAGGAAAGGATTATGTTCCTTCCGCGGAAGAAAAAATAAGTATCGTGAAAGAACATTTCACCAGCGTGCTGGAAGAAAAAGGCGCGTATGCCGGCGTGCGGATTATGCGGAAGCACATAGGCTGGTATCTGAAAGGAATGCACGGCGCGGCGGAGATGCGGAGAAAAATCAACGCGATGGAGGATCCGGAAGAGGTCTTTGCAGCACTGGACCATCTTCTCAGCCGCGCTCAGGAAGAATAGAGAGAATATCGGAGTCACCGCTGCTGCAGCGGCGCAGAAAGGACAGGAAAAAATGGCAAGAGATGAAGTGTTACTTACCCAGGAGGGTTATGACAAACTGGTTGCAGAGCATGAGGAACTGGTAGCAGTCCGCAGACTCGAAGTTGCAGAACGTCTGAAAGAAGCGATCTCTTACGGAGACCTTTCCGAGAACGCCGAATACGATGCAGCGAAAAATGAGCAGGCGGAACTGGAGGAAAAGATTCTCAAGCTTGAGACGATGATCCGGAATGCAAAGGTCATCGATGAATCTGAAATCACTTCAGACCGGGTGAATCTCGGTCATACCGTCAGAGTGGAATACATCGGAGCGGGCGAGGTGGAGGAATATACCATAGTGGGTTCAAATGAATCCGATCCGTTTGAAGGGAGAATTTCCAACGAATCCGCTATCGGCAGCGCGCTGATCGGAACCAGCGTCAACGATGAGGTCACGGTGGAAATTCCGGATGGAATCATTCATCTGAAGGTTTTGGAAATTTCCAGACATTAATTCCGGCATATACAGGAAGTAAAATACCGGCAGCAGCTGTGGATCGGGACGGCTGCTGCCTGGCATTTGTTGAAAAAGCAGTGATCAGGAGAGGAAAATATGAGCGAAGAGCGGAACAACGTTTCACCGGAGAAAACAGAACAGGAATTAAACGAGCAGAGAAAGATCAGAAGAGATAAGTTGGAACAGCTGAGAGCGGACGGAAGAGATCCGTTTCTGCAGGAAAAATGGGACGTGAGCCATTACAGCGCCGATATCAGAGACAACTTTGAAGAGCTGGAAGAAAAAGATGTGTCTATCGCCGGCCGTATTATGGCGAAACGCGTCATGGGCAAAGTATCTTTTATCGACATTCAGGACAGGCAGGGCAGAATTCAGAGCTTCGTGGCCAGAGACAATATTACGCCGGAAGAATATAAGATTTTTAAGACCTATGATATCGGCGATATCGTGGGAATTAAAGGTGCGGTATTCCGGACGAAGACGGGGGAGGTCTCCGTCAGAGCGGCGGAAATCGTGCTTCTCTCTAAATCCATACAGGTCCTCCCGGAAAAATTCCACGGTCTGACCGATACGGACATGAGATATCGTCAGAGATATGTGGACCTCATCATGAATGAAGACGTACGGGAGGTATTCCGCAAGAGAGCTGTGATCATTAAAGGAATCAGAAAATTCCTGGATGACCGGGGCTATCTCGAAGTGGAAACGCCGATTCTGACCGTTATCGCCGGCGGCGCCAACGCCAGACCCTTTGAAACACACCACAACACGCTGGATCTGGATATGAAGCTGCGTATTTCCAACGAACTTTATCTGAAGAGACTCATCGTAGGCGGGCTGGATCGTGTCTATGAACTGGGAAGAATGTTCCGAAATGAGGGGATGGATACGCGTCACAATCCGGAGTTTACAAATATCGAACTTTACGAAGCGTACGCAGATTATAATGACATGATGGAGCTGACGGAAAATCTGGTGGCTTCTCTGTGTCAGGAACTCTACGGAACCATGGAACTGCAATTCCAAGGCAAGACTTTCGATCTGACTCCTCCGTGGGACAGAATCAGTATGGAAGAAGGGATTCTCCGCTGGCTGGGCGAAGACTTCTCCCAGGTGAAAACAGACGAGGAAGCGCAGGCCATCGCCAAGAAGCATCATCTTGAAGATGCGGAAAAGATGACGAGAGGTAAGATTATCGCGGAACTCTTCGAAGAATTCTGTGAAGATAAACTGGACGGCCCGATTTTCGTCACAGGGCATCCGGTGGAAATTTCTCCTCTGGCGAAGAGGAATCCGGAGGATCCGAGGATTACTAACCGTTTTGAGGCTTACATTAACAAGTGGGAGATCGCCAATGCCTTCTCCGAGCTGAATGATCCGATCGATCAGTATAATCGTTTCAAGGCGCAGCAGGAGCAGTTGGAAGCAGGTGATGATGAAGCTCATCCGATGGATATGGACTATGTCAATGCCCTCGAGGTGGGGCTTCCGCCGACGGGAGGACTGGGAATCGGTGTGGATCGGCTCATTATTCTTCTTACGAATCAGCCGTCGATTCGAGATATTCTCCTTTTCCCCACGATGAAGCCGCTGGAAAAGACGGAGTTGCCGAAAAAAACGGGAAAATTGAACGGGGGAGCGAAAGACAGCTCTGTTTCCAAAGCGAAGGAAATCGATTTTTCCAATGTGAAGATCGAACCGCTGTTTGAGGAATTTGTGGATTTCGAGACGTTCGCAAAGTCCGATTTCAGAGCTGTAAAAGTAAAAGAGTGTGAAGCGGTTGCCAAGAGCAAAAAGCTGCTGAAATTTGTTTTAGATGACGGTTCCGGTGCAGACAGAGTGATCTTGAGCGGCATTCATGAATATTACGAGCCGGAGGAACTGGTGGGTAAAACATGCATCGCTGTTACAAATCTGCCTCCGCGCAAGATGATGGGAATCGATTCCTGCGGGATGCTGATCTCTGCAGTACACGAGGTCGACGGCAGAGAAGGTCTGAATCTTCTGATGGTGGATGACAGTATTCCTGCAGGTGCGAAGCTGTACTGAAATATTTCGGCGCGTACCGGCAAAATACCGTTCTGTTTTGATCTTTAAACCGGCCGGATTCGCCGGATCGTAATTGAGCGGAAGCCGGGAGTGATTTTACATATATTAATCTTCCCCCTCTTTCTTCTTGTTATCCTTATCCTTTTTGTCCATTTT
>CAJLHL010000004.1 GCA_905206455.1 uncultured Eubacteriales bacterium | reverse complement strand
CGGAATTTCAGCATTATCGCTCATATCGACCATGGAAAATCCACTCTCGCCGACCGTCTCATCGAAAAGACCGGACTGGTGGCGCACAGAGATATGAAAGCTCAGTTTCTGGACAATATGGACCTGGAGAGGGAGCGGGGCATTACGATCAAGCTCCAGACGACCCGTCTGATTTATCACGCTCAGGATGGCAAGGAGTATATCTTTAATCTCATCGATACGCCGGGACACGTGGATTTTACTTACGAGGTTTCCAGAAGTCTGGCGGCCTGCGAAGGCGCAGTGCTCATCGTAGACGCTACGCAGGGGGTAGAAGCGCAGACTTTGGCCAATGTCTATCTGGCTCTGGATGAAAATCTGGAAATCCTTCCGGTCATCAATAAGATCGACCTGCCGAGCGCCCGCCCGGATGACGTGAAGATGGAAGTCGAAGAAGTCATCGGTATCGATGCGGAAGACGCTCCTCTGATCTCGGCAAAAGAGGGAATCAATATCGAAGCTGTCCTGGAAGATATCGTCAAAAATGTACCGCCTCCGGGAGGGAACAGCAACGCACCGCTGAAGGCTCTCATCTTTGATTCCTATTATGACAATTACAGGGGCGTCGTCATCTATACCCGCGTCTTCGACGGCTCTGTGAAAAAAGGGGATATCATCCGTCTGATGAATGCGGGCAAAAATTATGAAGTGACGGAAGTGGGGGTATATGCGCCGTCACCGATGCCTGTTGAGGAACTCCGGGCAGGTGAAGTAGGATACATCTGCGGCAGCATCAAACAGGTCCGGGACGCCAACGTGGGCGATACCATCACGCACGCTTCCGCCCCGACAGCGGAACCGCTGCCCGGTTACAAAGCCTCCAGCCCGATGGTTTACTGCGGCATCTATCCGGGAGAGGGAGAAAAATACGATAATGTCAAAGATGCTCTGGAAAAACTGCAGGTCAATGATGCAGCTTTCCATTTTGAGCCGGAAAATTCCGCAGCTCTGGGATTCGGTTTCCGCTGCGGATTTCTGGGACTGCTTCACATGGAAATCATCGTAGAGCGTCTGGAGCGGGAATTCGAATTGGCCGTCATTACCACTTCGCCGAGTGTTATCTATAAAGTCGTGATGATCAGCGGTGAGACGGTCATGGTGCAGAATCCGTCGAACCTTCCTCCGGTGGCGGAAATCGATCATATCGAAGAGCCTATCGTCAAAGCGGATATCATGCTGCCGAAAGAGTATGTGGGGGCGATAATGGAACTGTGCCAGCAGCGCCGGGGCACGATGCTTCATATGGAATACATTACGGAGTCCAGAGTTTCCCTTCATTATGAACTGCCTTTAAACGAGGTCATTTACGATTTCTTCGATGCGCTGAAGTCGAAGACGAGAGGTTACGGATCTCTGGATTATGAATTTATCCGTTATGAGAAATCGACTCTCGTAAAACTGGACATCCTTCTCAATAAGGAACTGGTGGACGCCTTCTCCATGATCGTCCACGAGAGCGAGGCCTATGACAGAGGGCGTTTTGTCTGCACCAAGCTGAAAGAGATCATTCCTTCGCATCAGTTTGAAGTGCCGATACAGGCCGCCATCGGTCAGAAAGTCATCGCCCGAGCGACGGTGAAAGCTCTGAGAAAAGACGTTCTCGCCAAGTGTTACGGCGGAGATATCTCCCGTAAGAAGAAGCTGCTGGAAAAGCAGAAAGAAGGGAAAAAGCGCATGAGACAGTTCGGTACGGTGGAGGTTCCTCAGGAGGCCTTTACCGCAGTTCTGAAATACGACGAGGGCAAATAAAAGGACAGGCGATTTGAAAAACGCTTCGGCGCTGATTTTCCAAAGACATATTTTCGAAAAGGAGCTCACGGGAAAGATAATATGAGGATGAAAATATGAGAGACGGCACGACATTTCAAAGAGAAAAAGCAGGTCTGTATGTTCACATCCCTTTTTGTGTTCAAAAATGTATCTACTGTGATTTTAATTCTGTTCCCGACTGCAGCCGATGGCTGCAGTCGGAATATTTTGAGGGCTTAAAACGGGAGATCGGCCAGTTTTGGAAGTCGCTTTGCCGGGAGGAATCTTTTTGCGGGGCTTTTTCCGATGACGGTACTGATCGGGTTTTCGCCGATACACTTTTTCTCGGCGGCGGTACTCCTTCTTCCGTAGACCCGGCGCTGATCGAGGAGCTGATGCGGTATATCAGAGCGATGAAATCAGAAGGATCCGGCAATGAAATAGATAGAGGCGACTGTGCGGAGGAAAAGGGCGGCTGCGAGAGGGAGAACGATCTTCCGCAGATCTGCGCCCGCGGTGAAGAATATGCCTCGGAAGGAGCCCGTTATCTGCTCTCTGGGAATGCGGAAATCACGATGGAAGTCAACCCGGCCACCGTGGATTATGACAGTCTGGTACGATACCGGAGGGCGGGAATCAATCGCCTGAGCATAGGGGTTCAGTCGTTTCAAGATGAAGAACTGAAATTTCTGGGGCGGATTCATACCGCCGGGGAAGCGGAATGCTGTTTCACTATGGCGAGGAGAGCCGGATTTGAAAATATCAATATCGATCTGATTTTCGGAATTCCCGGCAGTACAGCGGATTCCTGGAAGAGTACCCTGCGGAGAGCTGTCGCTCTAAGGCCGGATCATCTCTCTTTTTACAGTCTTCAGATAGAGGAAGGTACTCCTCTGTATCGAATGTTTCGGTCGGATGATATCCAGCAGGTGAGTGACGAAGAAAACCGCAGAATGTATCACGACGCAGTACAGTTTCTGGAACAGGCAGGCTATCATCAATATGAGATTTCCAATGCAGCCCTTGCGAAGAGAGAATGCCGCCATAATCTGAAATATTGGTCCATGTGCGATTATGCGGGGTTCGGCGTCTCCGCTCATTCCTATCTTAATGCGCCTTTTCGTGAAGCGGCGCCGACGGGAGGGATTCGCTTTTTTAACGAAGATGATATTTTTGACTACCTTCGCAGAATAGATGAGACGGAAGAGAAAGACAGAGGATATCTGCCCTTCCACATTTATCAAAACACGCTGAGAGACGAAATCTCAGAGGCGCTTTTTACAGGACTTCGCAAAAAAAGGGGGATTTCTCTCTCGTGGTTTGATGAAAGATTCCGAAACGAAGGGGTTACCTTTCTCTCGGAATTCGGCGAGAAAATGAAGCCTTTTATCGAGGAGGGCTATCTGATTTTTGACGGGAAGAGTGTGCAATTCTCCCTGAAAGGATTCGACCTGTCTAATTATATTTTGGCGGAACTGATCTGAGATGACGGATCGAATCGAAAACTTCAGAGGGCTGCCGCGCGGTTTCTCTTTCTTTCCGACTGTAGGGGGTGTCTCATAGGGAACGTGGCCGATGACACGGTGGAAGGAGAGTAATGAGGAAAATCGATTTTCTGTCCGAGAAATCAGAGAGGGATGCTTCGTTTAAACGAAGCATCCCTCTCTGTGTATTTGGAAAAATGGAAGAAGCAATTTTATCAACTTCTTCGCTTCAAAAAGAGACTCGGTTACAAGAGAACCTGTAATCTGCTATAATGAAGCGAGCTTTTCACAAGCTTCGATCCATGCGGCGAAAACTTTCGCATCGCTTGCACCGCCGAAGCCGACATGTTTTGCGAGATCGATGATCTGCGCGTTAGAATCTTTCTTTTCCGCTTCGGAAGGGTATACGCCCGCAGCTGTATCGACAGTGTCGGCAGCATTGGAGTATGCCATACCTGCGACAGCCGCGGCTGTCGCCATCTTTTCACGTGCTGCAGGGCATCCTGCAACAGCTGCTTCAAGATTTGCCAATACGGATTCTACCGCTTCTCTTGCAAATCCCTGTGTATATTCGCTGGCGCCCGGAGCGGTGTAAGCTCTTACAGCCAGTGAAAGGACTGTAAGACCGCCGTTCTTCGCTAATTCGGCAGATACCGTTTCAGAGAATACGGAATCGATAACCGCCATTTCAGGAATAAGATTGTAATTGGCGATTACGCATTTTTCGCCTTTATCGTTCTTTAGCACAGCGAATGGAGAGCATTCCGCACCTGTCGCTGCAGTCGTTGCCATGAGAGCGAGCTTTGCTTTCCTGCCGGTAGCGGGGAAGTCATTGTCGCTTGCAGCGAGAGTATTGTACTTTGCAGCAACCGCCTCGAGATCCATTTCCGGATTCTCATAGAGGAGCCACATAGCCTTTGCAGCGCTCATAACGGAACCGCCGCCGATACCGATGATAATATCAGGCTGATATTCCAGCATCTTAGGCAGACCGCTGCGTACATTTTCAAATGTAGGAACTTCATCAAGAGAGAAGAATTCAGCAGTTCTGATTCCTTTTTTTCTCATGAGCTTTTCTACAGAATCAATAGCGCCGCTTCTATACAGGTTAGCGTCAGAGATTATGAATGCTCTTTTAAAGCCGTATACTTCAGCAAATTCCCTGAACGCTACGCCCATGGAACCCTTTTTGAAATATACTTTTCTAGGAAGATTGAGCATGTTCATATTTTGAGTTCTCCTTATTTTCTTAAATCAATACGACTGTTATGGATATGAAGTATTATGATATGAAGCTGATACCGGACGGATCCGGCATCAGCTTCACTCATTAAATCATATCTGAGTGATTGACTTTCAATGTAAATTTACCTGATGTAAGGTTTACTTGAATCCGCCAACCTTATCTTCACCGATTTCAGCTGTGAGACCGAGTGGGTAAGCAGCGTGAGTATCAGTAGGGTTATTGATTTCGAGGCAGAGAACATCGCCATATTTTTCAATGAACTTGTCATCGCCGTAGAATGCTCTGAGGTAAACCTGCTTGAGTTCACCGATCATCGGATATACAGGGTTAGCGCCTGTGCATGCGTCGTGGAATGCCCATTCAGACATCTGGTCAACTGCAGCGAGGAATTCCTTTTCCCAGTCTTCCGCGCTCTTTTCAGGATGAGCTTCGCAGAGCCAATCGCAGATTGTAGGCGGAATATCGATATCAGCCTTGAGCTGTTCGAGAGCCTTGATCCAGTTCTTGAATGTTTCTTCGTCGTTCTTGCCCTTTACGCCGATTAATTCGCCCAGTTCAACATATCTTTCGAATGCCTGAGGATATTTGTACTGAGAGAATGTACCCATGTGGTACGGATGTCTCTGAGCGTTGAACTTGCAAACGTAAGGAGCTAAGAGAGCGTTTGCAGTACCGTGCGGAATGTGGAACCAGCCGCCCAGCTTATGAGACAGGGAGTGGTTGATTCCGAGGAATGCGTTAGCGAACGCAACACCTGCGAGAGCAGAAGCGTCAGCCATCTTTTCACGAGCTACAGGATCGTTCTTAGCATCCTTAAACGCGGACTTGTAAGCTGCCGGCAGATACTTGAATACCATTTCTACTGCAGACTTAGCGAAACCGTCTGTGTATTCTGTAGCGAATGTGGAAACATAAGCTTCTACTGCGTGTGTAAGTACGTCGTAACCGGAAGCCTGAGTTGCTCTCGGCGGCAGGTTCATCATGTGGTCAGCGTCAACGATCGCCATTTCAGGCATCATTTCGTAACCGATGATCGGCCACTTCATGCCGGTGTTCGCATCGGAGATGATGGTGAACGGAGTAACTTCGGAACCAGTACCTGCAGTGGTAGGGATGCAGACTAACTTAGCCTTCTTGCCCATCTGAGGGAAGAATCTGATTCTCTTTCTGATATCGAGGAAGATCGTAGCCATGTCGAGGAACGCTTCTTCAGGGTTTTCGTACATGATCCACATGATCTTTGCAGTATCGATAGCGGAACCACCGCCTACAGCGATGATTACGTCCGGTTCGAATTCGTGCATCTTAGGCAGACCCTTCATCGCATCCTGGATCTGAGGGTCAACACGGATGTCGAAGAACTCTGCAGTTCTGATACCCATATCATTTAACTGAGCGATGATCTTATCGCAGGCACCGATCTGATAGAGGTTCGCATCTGTGATGATGAATGCTCTCTTGAAGTCATAGACGTCTCTCATTTCCTTGAGAGCTACAGAAGTACAGCCAGTCTTGTGGTATAACTTTTTAGGCATCTGTAACCAGAGCATGTTTTCTTTTCTGATTGCAACAGTCTTGATATCGAGTAACTGCTCGTAATGAGTGTTGCCCATGTAGGAAGAATGACCTACGGAACCAGGTCCGAGTGTCAGAGATGGAGCGATGTCGAAGTTGTAGAGATCGCCGATACCGCCGAAACATGTCGGAGTATTGATGAGGATACGTCCAGCCTTCATCTTTTCAGCGAATGCATTGATCTTATCATCTTCGATAGGGTTAACATACATAGCTGCAGTATGTCCTGCGCCGCCTTCGAATACCAGCTTTTCGCAGATGTCGAAAGCTTCTTCGAGAGTGTCGGCCTTATACATACCGAGGAGTGTAGTCAGCTTTTCGTTTGCCCATGGATTATCGTGGGAAGTATCGTCCGTTTCGAAAACGAGAACTTTCGTTTCTGCAGGAACTTCGATACCAGCCATTTCAGCGAGACGAAGCGCAGTCTGACCTACAGCAGGAGCCTTAACGCCGTGAGTCTTAGGGTTGAAGAATACTTCAGCAACCTTATCAGCCTCATCCTTGGAGAGGAAGTAGCAGCGAGCGTCCTTCATGAGAGCCTTAACTTCTTTATATACGCTGCTTAAAACAGTGATATGCTGTTCCGTAGCGCAGATCATACCGTTATCGAAAGTCTTGGAGTGGATGATGGACTCAACAGCCATTCTTAAATCAGCAGTTTCGTCGATAACTACGTTACAGTTACCAGGACCTACGCCGAGAGCCGGAGTACCGGAGGAATAAGCTGCGTGTACCATTGCTTCACCGCCGGTAGCGATGATGAGATCAACCTTCTTCATCATTACGTCGGAAATTTCGAGAGAAGGTACAGAAACCCAGCTGATTACGTTTTCTGGAAGACCAGCAGCGATCGCAGCGTTTCTCATAATTCTTGCAGCTTCGATTGTGCAGTTAACTGCGTTTGGATGCGGAGAAACGATGATGGAGTTTCTTGTCTTTAATGCGATTAAGATCTTGTAGATCGTAGTGGAAGTCGGATTAGTTGTAGGAACGATCGCAGCGATAACACCCTTAGGAGAAGCTACGCGCTTTGTACCTGCTTCCGGATTCTCTTCGATGATGCCGCAAGTCTTAGCATCACGCATGTAGTTCCAGATATGTTCGGACGCGTACTGGTTCTTAGTGATCTTGTCAACAACGATACCATAACCAGTTTCTTCGTTAGCCATTTTTGCGAGAGGAATACGCATTTTACTTACTGCCATAGCAGCATGTTCACAGATAGTATCTACCTGTTCCTGAGTAAATTTGCTGAATTCTTCCTGTGAAGCACGAATGATTGGTAAAGCTTCTTCGAATGTTTCGACTGAATTGATAATGAGTTCTTTAGCCAATTTGTCCTCCTTGTTTAATAAACGGTAGGTTAAACTTTAGAATTATGTACGCAGACATCTGATGCCACACAAATATCTGAATACATTTTTAAAACAATCACAAATTAACTATAAAATATAGAAAATTATGATGTTGTTTTTAACAAGTTTTAAAATACGGAATCGCTTTCTTCGTCAGAAACGGATCCGATATTTTATAGGGGCAGACAATTTCTATTGTAGAAACTGACAACCCGTTCCCTTGCTCCTATAGCTTAACATAACGAAAGATTTGATGTCAATACGGTGCAATCTAATTAAATATTTAACAAGAGCTAATTAAATATTTCACAATGTTACAGTTTTATGACAGGATCAGTCGAATTAGATCAGTAAATTCGTAAAACCCCGATTTTGATATATAAAAAATAACAAACAAAAAATTACAGTAAAATATTGACATGTAGTGCTGCGAATGATAGGATTGAATTGTAAAAAATTTGAAATTCTGAGAAAGGATGTGAGTGATGAAAAAAATTTCTGTATGCCTGGTGGATGACGATGACTGGTTCCGCGATATGTTCTCGCAGTATATGGTACATACCTGCAGAAATATCAGTATGACGTCAGAGGATTTCCGGAGCTGGAGAGACGGAGAAACCGCGGAAAGTCATACGGACAGCGGCGGGTTTGATCTGTATCTTTTCGGCGGAGCCGGCAGTGAGTTCGCATCGGATGAAAAAATGGCAGAGGTATCCGCGCAGTCAGTATTTCTGTATCGGAGCGAGGCGGAACGCAGGTATCTGCAGGAAGCGCTGCCATCTGCGGGGTTTGTCAGTAAATATATCAGTGCGCAGAATATTGCCGCGCATATCAATCTCGCTCTTTCCGAACGCCAGATCGGCACAGGACTCGTCTCAAAGGAAGGCTCTTTTTTTGTTATTTCTATAACGAGTTCCTGCGGCGGAGCGGGGAAAACGTCGGTTTCTCTGATGCTTGCCAGATTGCTGCAGCAGAAAAGAAAACGAAGCGTACTCATTGTCAGCACTTCTCTGCTGTATGATGCGGGACGATATTTTGAGACAGAGAAAGAGAGACAGCGCCGCTCGCTCAACGAGTATCTGTATCATCTTTTCGCAGGAGATGAACCGGAGAATTCTCTTTCCTTATATATAATGAAGGATCGATTCGGTGCGGCGTCCTTTTATCAGCCGGACGGGGTCAGTGAACTGGCAGGACTCAGCCGGACGGAGATGGGGCGTTTTATCGACAGCCTGAGTCGTTCTGAACTGTTTGATACGCTGGTTTTTGATCTGAACAATTCCAACGACGAGGTGACGGGCCTGATTGCGGATCGGTCAGATGTGATGCTGGTACTGTTCTCTGCCGAGGACGGGACCGAGATGGCGGGACGATGGAGCGCCCATATTCTGGAGCAATGTTCGGAGGAGCCAGGCGGAATGTGGGCGGTGATCAATAAAGAAGGCCAGGATGGGGACCGTCTGAAATTCCGGGATGCGTTCGGAGAACAGGAGAGATGCGGCGGCACGATGAAGCGCTTTTCCATTCCCTACGACCCTAACAGTTTTTACTCTGCAGACGGGGTTCGCCAGATCAGTATGACGGGTTCTTTTGCAGCCGCAGTAGACGCTGTTATAAAGGAAGTGATTTCATTTGCGTGAAAGCGGAGGACGGGCCGGTCTGATAAAAGAGATCTCAGATGAAATCCGCAGGAATGTCGGCGGCGCCGGATATGAATCCGATGAAGAGATACGCCGTCTCATCGAAGAATATGTATTTCACAGTTCCCGCACTCAGAGGATGAATTTCAAGGACAAGATTTCTGTCGTCAACGGCGTTTTCAATTCCATGCGGAAAGAACTGGATCTGCTGCAGCCGTATATGGAGGATCCGGAGATCAATGAGATCATGGTCAACGGGCGGGATCATATCTTTGTGGAAAGAAAAGGGGAATTGTTTCGAATCGATGAGGCATTTCCGTCGGATGAAGCGCTGGAGGAAGTCATAATGAGAATTGCGGGCAAAGTTCACAGAGAGATCAACGAGATGAACCCCATTTTGGATGCGCGGCTCAGCGACGGGTCGCGGGTTCACGCGGTATATAAAAATATCTCTCTGACGGGTCCGGTTCTGACCATCCGGCGTTTTCCGGAAAACCGCATTACGATGGAGGATCTGATACGATTCGGGTCCGTGACGCAGGAAGCTGCAGATTTTTTGGAAATACTCGTGAAAAGCGGATATAATCTGCTGATTTCCGGCGGGACCAGCTCGGGAAAATCATCTCTTTTGGGAGCACTGACGGATTATATTCCCGATAATGAGAGAATTATTCTCATCGAGGACTCTGCGGAGCTGCAGATTCAGGGGATCGAGAATCTGGTGAGACTGGAGACGAAAAATTCGAATGCTCAGGGAAAAGGCATGGTGTCGATGCGCGATCTGATCAGAGCCAGTCTGCGGATGCGCCCGGACCGGATTATCGTAGGGGAGGTTCGGGGCGGTGAGGCCGTGGATATGATCGCAGCGCTCAATACGGGACACGACGGCGGTATGAGCACGATACATGCTAATTCGGCTTTCGGTGTGTTCGGAAGGCTTGAGACCATGTTTCTTTCCGCTGTGCAGTATCCTGTGGATGCGGTGCGGGGACAGATCTCAACAGGCATCGATATTGTAGTACATCTGTCGCGGCTGAGAGACGGCGCCAGGCGTATTTTGGATATTTCTGAACTGCTGGGATTTGACGGTGGAAAACCGGTTCTAAACCGGCTCTTTCGATTTCGGCCGGAGGCGGGCACTAAGGGGATGCTTGAGCCGACGGACAACAGGATTATCCATAGAGAAAAACTTGAAATGAGGGGATTTCATCTGGAATGAGAATACCGGAGAAGACGAGAAGGCAAAAGAATGTATCTGCTGAAATGCAGGAAGAGCGTAATTTCGCCGGCACGGATTACGATGTCTATGTGATGGAAAAGAAAGAAAGGGGAAAAGTTCTGCTCCTCTGTGTCCTGGGAGCGGCACTGTGCGGCTATCTCTATTTTCACAGCTATATCGCAGCCGCAGCGGCGTCTGTCTGTTCTGTTTTTCTTTTGCCCGTATATAAGAGAGTAAAAGCAGACGCTGCAAAGAACGATCTCCGAATTCAGTTTCGGGATTTTTTATATTCGGTGTCAGCTTCCGTACATACCGGGCGAAGTCTGGAAGAAGCTCTCGGGGAAGCCTGCGGACCGCTGACTATGATTTACGGAGATGAGTGCAGTATGGTGCAGGAACTGAAACGGATGGTGACTGTAATTCAGGATACGAACTGCAGCGCGGAGCCGCTTCTGAGGGATTTGGCCGGACGGTCGCATATCGATGAGATTTCTGAGTTTGTCGATGTCTGTATCACCTGCAGGAGAACGGGAGGAGACATCGGTTCGCTGATCGGCAAAGCGAGCGAAATCATCACTCAGAATATCGAACTGATGAGGGAGAAGAACGTCCTTTTATCACAGAAGCGTCTGGAAAGCCGTCTGCTGGCGCTGATGCCGCCGGCGGTCATTCTTCTGATCAATATGAGTTCTTCCGACTATCTGTTTCTGATGTATACGACGCTGGAAGGCAGGCTGATCATGACGATTTCTCTGTTGTGTACGGCAGGGGCGTTTCTTTGGAGTTTCAAGCTGATTTCCTTTGACTGAGGAAAAACATGGAAAGATCGAAGAACGGCACTGGCGGAGAACGCCGCCGAAGCAGGATCGCTGACGGCGGGAAGGGAGAGTGGTTTTATAGAAAAGAAAAAATCTGCGTTTGAATCGTTAAGAAAGACTGCCGATCGGTGGTACCGGACGGCGGAAAAAATCTGCCCGGAGAAAATGATCGGCGATTCTGAGATACTGGAAAGAAAGCTTGCGATCAAGTATTCGGGCAGACGTCTCGCGGAAGCTGTGAGATTTCACCGGCAGAGAAATGTGTTCCTTTATACGGCGGTATTGGCCGCAGCTCTGACGGTGGCAGCGGTACTTTGTCTGTTGTCTGTCCGGGCCACTGACGATATCGGACGGATACACAGGCCGGAAAGCGGTCAGGGACAGCTGACGATTCCGATGATCGTTGAGGCCCAGGGAGACGGGGCGTCCGTCAGGGATTCTGTCAGTATTATCGTTCGGGAAGAAAAACTGAGTGATGAAGAGAAGGACCGTATTTTAGACAAATATGCGGCTGAGCTGCCGGAACAGATCTGCCCTGAGACAGGCGGACGCCGTGTGGTTACAGAAGATTTTTCTCTGCCTCTGGCAGATGAGAAAACGGGAGTCCTGCTGACCTGGGAGTCGTCTGACCCCGTTCTGATTTCAGAGGACGGGCGATATGATGTCCTGGCGATGGTTCAGGAGGAAGAGGTGGTGACTCTCACCGCGCACCTGGTGTACGGGGGACGAGAGAGGGAGGTATCTTTCGATGTGATTCTGCGCGGAGATCCTGCATTGTACCAAAAATCGATATCCCGGCGGATCGAAGCGATGACAGATGAAATTTCCGCCGGTGAAGAAGGAAGCGCTGTGGAACTTCCCTCTCAGATCGGAGAGAAGATCAGACTGCGTTGGAAGAAGTACGATACGGGCAATGCGGGAATGGTTGCTGTCGGCGGAATCCTGGTGACGGCGGCGTTTATCTTCCGAAGATATTCTTTTGCAGATCGGGAAGTTCAGCGGTATTGCAGGGGGATTGTAACCTATTTCCCGCCTTTTATTGACAAGCTGGTGCTTTTGCTCAACAGCGGGCTGACGGTGATGACAGCGATGGAGAAGATCGCGGAAGACTGCAGACTTCAGTTTGAATATGACAGACGGAATATGCTGGCATATGAGGCTGCGGAAATCGGAAAGCTGGTCAAAGAGACGAATGCTTCTGTTGTCAGAGAATGGCATAATTTCGCGGCCCGTACGGGAATCAATGAAATCATGCGTTTCAGTACGATTATCGAGGACAATCTCGGAAAGGGGACCTCTCTGGCAGAAAAGCTGGAAATCGAAGGAAATCTTTTAAGAGAGAAGGAGAAAAAATCTGTGCAGGAAAAAATGCGGATGATCGATTCCAAACTGACACTGCCGCTGATTCTCATGCTGTTTTCACTGGTGCTGGTCACGGTGGCGCCCGCGATGATGCAGATGTGAAGAACAAATATAAATGAAAGATCCGCCTGTCGGACTGCAGAGAAAAAACGCAGAAAAACGCGCGGAATGCGGAGCAGATCAGCTGCAGCAGAATCCGCGCGGTCTGTGAACAGTAAATAATAAAGGTGCAAGAAAATGAGAGAAGAAAAGGAGGACTTATTATGACAAAGAGATTGAAATGTATGTCGCTGAAGTCAAAGAGCGGAATGGAGCTGGTCCAAGTCGGCATTCTCATCGCAATTGCGGTGGGAATCGGGCTGATCTTTAAAGAACAGATCGGGCAGTTTGTCAATACTACGTTCAGCACATTGCTGGGAAGCAGTTTCAACTGATGAAAACGAGCTTCCGAAGCAAATCTGGAAGCTATCTTCTGGAAGCGGCCGTGCTTTTGCCGGTGATTATCGTAATTTCGATGATGCTTCTCCTGCTGATGCTGTTTCTCTTCGGAAATGCGCAGGATGCGGCGGATATGGGAGCTGAAGTGCGCAGAGCGGCGGGAGAGAACTCGAAAACTGTGGAGTATGATGTGCAGAGAGATCACAGGAAATTTTCTCTGTCAGGGAAGTATCAGAATGAGGTGCAAACATCAGAAATCATCAGTCGGAGCAGCGGAGCGACAGACTGTTATTTTGCAGATACCCGCAGAAGAGGCCGATTTCTGTCGCTGTTCTCTTTTCAGGCGGAGAGCCGGTCGAAGGCTGTGTGGACTTCAATCGAAGAAGCGCATCTCGTGCGCACGGCGGATCTTGTTTTTGAAACCATCGGCGGGACAGCCGGCTGATTGCGAAGATTGAGTATATTGAGTATGGTAAAATTTTTGTATAAAGTCCGATCAAAACGGGGAGCTTCTGCGGTGATGCTCACCTGTATCTTTATCTCTCTGGTTACGGCTGCCGGCGCTGTCGGTGAAGCCGCTTCCAGAGAAGCTTCCGTCACAGTGGCAGAGTGTACTTTGGAAACCGCGGGCCGATCTGTCCTCGCCGGTTATGACAGAGGACTTAAGGAGCGATATGCTCTGTTCGGTTATGAATTAGACGAGAGGGAAATCTGTGAAGAAATAAAGTTGATGTCGGAAGAACCGCTGAAATCTTTTCCTCTGACGGAATGCAGAATTCTCGAACTGAGTGTGGAGAAGTCAGGTTATTGTCTGGCGGATATCGAACTTTTCGGCGCGCAGATCGAGGAGATTATGAAATATAAAATTTTCACAGACCGGATATCCGAATTTACCGGGTTTCTGACTTCGGCATCGGATGCGGTCGATCTGCTTTCAGATCAGGAGAGAAAAAAGGAATCTCTGGAAGAGGCGAAAGAGGCTATGAGAAAAGCCCGGGAGGATACAGACACTGAAGAAAACCTAAAAGATGCGGACGGAAATTTTTCCGGTGTGGATTTTGATACAGCTGACAGCGTTCACGATATGCTGAAAAAATTGAAAGAGGACGCAGAAGACGGGAAAGAAGAAGGAGAGACGGAAAACCGTGTGCTGCGCAACGGGAAAATTACGGAAGCTCTTCCCTCTGTACTGGAAGGCTGCAGTGAAAACTCTGTGTTTTCAGGAGTTTTGTCATCTCTGTCGACGTTTACCCAGTCTACGGACCTGGGAAATTTGAAATCCGAGCCTTACCTCAACGAATATATCCTGCAATCTTTTTCAAAAAATACCGATGAACCGGGAACAGACCGTTTCTTTTCCAACGAGGTGGAGTACATTTTATACGGCAGTGATTCGGACAGGGACAATTATAAGAGAGCGAAGCGAGCGATCCGGACTGTGCGTACCGCTTTGAATATGGCATACATCTACCGCAGTCCGCAAATGGTGCAAGAGACTCTTTCCCTTGCAGAAAGTCTGACTCCCGGCCCTCTTGCACCGCTGACACAGCTTTTGATCATCGCGGCATGGAGCAGCCTGGAATCATATAATGATATGAAAAATCTGGAGGCGGGAAATCGCATTCCGCTGGTGAAATCCTCAGCTACATGGAAGATCAGTCTTTCCTCTGTGAGGTCAGGGGAATTTTCAGAAGGAATGATTGAAAACGATTCCAGAGGCGGTCTGAGTTACGGCTCTTATCTGAAACTTTTATTGCTGACAGAAGATACAGAGACAAAACTGCTGAGAATGATGGATCTCATTCAGATTAACATGAAAGGATCCGAACGAAAGGATTTTGTCCTTTCCAATTTATTCTGCGGTTTCATCGTCAGAGCGCAGCTTGAGAAGAGAAGTATCTGCGCGGGAATCGGTACAGCGCAGACTTCGGTTCGGATGGTCCATACTTATTGATTCCGGCATCGGAAAGACTGTTGAGAAAGGGCGGGGGATGAACTGCGGTACGGAACGGTTTTGCAGAAGATTTCTGATAGAGAGGAACTGTGCGGGGAGGAGGATTTTTATCTCGGAAAAAAATAATAAAATGATCGGGCGCAGAGGGTCCATGATAACCGAAGCCGCCATATTTTTGCCTGTGTTTATCTTAAGCGTTCTGACTCTGTCGTTTCTCATCAAAGCGGTATGGATTCAGATCTCTGTCTTTGAGGCTCTGACAGATGAAGCGAGAAAATCTTCGGTCAAAGCCTACGTCTTTGAAAATATTTCCGATCATCTGCCGCAGCAGCTGCAGGGGTTTGCGGCGGACGCCTCCGACCGCTGGATTTTTCTGCAGGCGGTCCGTGCCGGCCTGGAAGACCGGGGACTGGATGGGAACTCTCTTCGAATAAAGAATTATCGAGTAACCGGGACAAAGACAGGCAATTTTGATGAAGCAGATCTGATCCGGGCTGAACTGGTGTATGATCTGAGATTAGATCTTCCTGCGCCTGTACGCGGTATCCGGATGAGTAATGTGATATACTGGCGCATTTGGAATGGAAAGGATTATTCCGGCGATGTGTTTTCTTTCGATAGGATGGCGCAGGCGGAACGCGGCGATATCGTCTATATTTTTCCGAATGCGGGGTCCCGGTTTCATGAGCGCGGCTGCAGATATGTCAATTCCTATGCTGAGAAGACGAGAGCGACAGCGGATATTTTGAAGAAATACGGCCCCTGTCCTCTCTGCATTGAAAAGGAGGTGTCTGCAGGAGAAATCGTCTATATTTTTCGTTATGGAAATTCTTATCACAGGGAGGACTGCAATTCTGTAGAAAAGTATGTAATTCCTATGGACAGAGAGGACGCTTCCGCGAAAAATTATATGGCGTGCAGTGTCTGCGGCGGATAGAGTAAATCGGAAGAAAGGAGAAGCTATTAAAAGATGAGATATTCGAAGACGGGCAGCTGTGATGTCACCGCATGCCGACCGGACTTTCCTGCGGGAGAAAGTGAAAAAGAGACGGGAAAAGATCTGTCTCTGAGGACCGCATACCAGCAGAGAGGCGGCGAACAGAGGCTTCATATGAGGTTCGCCAGAAATGCGGTGAGCGATTATGAAAATCGTGTCATTCTCGAAAATATGTGTCCTGCATTTCTCGATATGTACACGTCCAGAAACGGTGCGGATCTGGACGTCTATTACCGGATTACCGGATATTCAAGTCTGAAAAACTGCGCGAGAAGTCGTATTCTTTCGGGCTTCGATATTCTGAAAACGGTAACAGATCTGCTGGAACTGGTGAAATCCTGTGAGGACTATTTGATTTTCTCTGAATATATCTCTCTGCGGACGGATCATATTTTCGTCTCTCAGGAAGACAGTTCTCTGCGTCTGATGTATCTTCCCGGATACCGAACGACAAGGTCTCTGAGAAATCTGGTGGCGGCGCTGATTGACGATCTGTCCGCTGCAGACATTCAGAGGAGAGAGGATGAGGATCTGATCACAGAATATCAGGAGAAAATTCTGGAAAATGAATACGGCATTCAGGGTTATATCAACCTGGCGGAAGATCTGATGCGCAGAAAAATCCGCAGTGAGTGGAGCGGTGAACTTCCCGCAAAATTGAATAATAAGGAGGAATCGGAGGGGGAAAAGGTCCGGGAAGCGGAAGGCGAATATTTTACGGAAAAAATAGGGAGCCTGATCAGTGTGAAGAAAAAGCTGACAGAGCTGATGGAAAATCTGCTGATGTGAATTCCAGCTGGAAAAAACGGAGACTGAGCCGCAGCCTGCCCCTTGGCGGCAGGCGAGTCCTGCGGAACAAAAAGACGGAGACTGAACCGTAGTCGGCATGGTATACTGATTTCGAAAGGAGTGATACATTTTTATGGGATATATTAAAAAATTCGGCGTTCTTTCCGGACTCATTCTGATTGCTCTGGGAGTGGTATGCTATCTGCTGGAAAATCAGGTAGTGGCGTTTTTCGGTATTGCAGCGGGGATTCTGCTGCTTGTCTTCGGAGGGTATTTTCTGGTCGGTTCGCTGATACAGAGGCAGTATGGCAATATGTCGGTTGTCAAGTTGATCGCGGGAATTTTATTTCTGCTGAGCGGCCTGTATCTTCTGCTTCACTCGGACCTCATGGTTCGCCTGACCGGAGTGGCGATCGGAATTATGGCGTTTGCAGCCGGTGCGGATCGTTTTGCGGTGGCCTGGTCGAGGATGAAGGCCGGTGTCAGCAGGAATAAAAATCTGCTGTTCGGCGGGATACATGTGGTTTTTGGCATTGTGATGTGTGTCGTCCCGAAATGGGGTGTGGATATTCTCGTGAAGTTTACCGGGCTGTATCTCATCGTAGCCGGCGTAATGGTGTTTTTTTCCGCGCTGAAGTATGACGACTTTTAGAAAATTGAGGGTTCTCGTTCTGTCATTTTACTGACTTTTCGAGAACCCTCATTTTTACTTCCTGTCTGAAAGCGGTCAGCCGCTCTGACCGCCGCCCGCTTTGCTGCCGGATCGGTCCTGCTGTTTTTTTCCTGTACTGGGAAAGACGAGCCGCATGAGTACGGAGATTTTGAAAGTCAGAGTGATCATGAACACGGCGAGAGAGATGACTTCTGCCCGTTCAAAATAATCCCCGTAGCGGGTGAGTCCCAGCGGATAGTAAACCGGATATTCGATCAGGGAGTAGAGTCTGTCGCCTAACACGGTTAGTGTGATCAGCTGGATGACCGCGATAAGGAGCACTGATGCCGCGAGCCCTGTTATGACGATGCGGGAGGAATCGGAATCCATCGTATTTTCAGCCCGGAGGATTTCGAGGAGCAGGATTCCTTTTACCGTGAAGAGGAGTGAGTAGATACCGAACTGGAATAAAAAGGAGCGGAATCCGTGATAAAAATGGAAGACATTCGATATTTCGATACGGTCGGTCAATAGAATCAGAGAAAAAATTAGAAAAAACGCGATGATGATTACCAGGATCGAGGCGCTCCGCTTGATGATATTGAAGTCTTTGAACGCTGCGAAAGCTGCGGTTAAGAGGATAAACACCGGCAGAAGCCAGCGGGTGATCTCCATATTGACGCAGGATTGTACGAAATGAGAGAAAAGAAGGACGGATGCGGCGATGAGAGCGACGGCGACAATCTTTGAGAGAAACAGAAATATTTTTCCTACTCCTGCGCTGCGAAAAATTTTGCCGAAAAGAAGTGTGAAAGGGATAGAGAGAATCAGCGAAGCGATGAGAGAAAGCCAGCCGAAGCTTCCGGTAAGGGTGCGCATAGAACAGATGAGAAGCGAATCGGAAAAGTAAAGCAGTGAGATAAAGAACAGACTCCTCCGGTTGGAAAAGAATGTGAGGGAAGCCAGATTTGCGGGTCCCTGAACGGACGTCGTATTCGGACTGACAGTCTGTGAATTCTTCATAGTCTGCGATTTGTTCATATGGCAGGTTCCTCCTCTCTGTCTTCTGTTTCACCGCTCTGAATGATCAGGTCCTCCGGATTATTTTCTTTGAAAAAATGAAATCCCGTATCGGTATCCCCGGTAATTCTCCCGCGTTTTATCAGTTTTCCCCCGCAGAAAACGGCGGTATCGTTCACATAAGCGGACATTTTTTCACCTGTTTTCATCGTGTCAATGACAGGGAAAAAGAGAAAGCGATTGTCTTCTCCGATAGAATTGATCACGCGGAAGGCTTCCGTGTTTACATTTTTTTCTTCCGCAGCTGCATTGCGGATGCTTCTGCTGATATCCAGGCCTTTGTTTCCCGAGACGAAGGTTTCTGATTCCAGGACATCTCCTGATTTTGCATCGTACAGAGCGATCTGTGTGTTGAAACGGATGTCTCCGCTGTCGAGTATAAATTCAGATAATTCTTCAAAACCGGATCTTTCAGCGGTTTCGAGATCCATGAGAATCAGGCGAACGTGTCCCGTATAGATACTGCTGTCGATCATGATGAGATTATCCCAGACGTTCTGCAGAGAAGTTCCGTCTGCGGAGATGAGTTTTGTCTCCGTGTCCTGCGGCTGTCCTTGGCTGCTTCCTTTTGTATCGGCCAGCTCTGCGCGAAGATGATAGATGCCTTCTTCATCCTCCATGACTTCGATGCAGGTGACGATGGAAATATTGTCCAGATGACCTTTGCTGAAGGATGCGAGGCCGAAGATAAGCATGAGCGCAATAAATGGAAGGATAATATAATGACGGATTCTCATAGATCTTCCTCTCCCTGTCTGTGAATGTCTTTTGTAGCGGAAATCACGGGACGTTTTTTCATATTTGGCCATACGTCTCTTACGATCGTGTCGGAAAAAATCTGACGGAAATTCCGGACTGTCAGCGAGTTGTACGGAATGCCGAAGGATTCCAGGGAGCAGACGGCGAAGATCAGCATCATGATGCCGATAAAATAGCCGAAGAGTCCCATCGACGCGGCGAGAAAGAGAAGCCCCAGCCGTATCACCAGAACAGGCCCTTTCAGCTGCGGAATGATCAGGCCGGTGATACCCGAAAAAGCTACGATGATTATGATGGGCAGACTGACAAAGTGAGCGCTGACGGCAGCTTCTCCCAGGACGATACCTCCGACGATGGAAAAGGCCGTACCGATGCTGGACGGTATTCGGGCGCTGCCTTCCCGCACCATCTCAAATACCAGGATCAGAATCAGCGTTTCGGCCAGAGAGGAGAAGGGCATGCCCTGCCTGCTCCCGGCGGCAGCGATGAGAAAGTGGATGGGGAGCATCTGTATATGATGTGTAATGAGAGCGATATAGATGGCCGGCAGACTGATGGTAAAGAAAAATCCGATAAAGCGGAGAATCCGGTTGAAGGTGGCATAATAAGGATCGTTATAATAATCGTCTCCCGCGGTAAAATATTCTAAGAATACGAACGGCGCGGTCAGGGCTACCGGGGAACCGTTGATGATCAGGACGATGCGCCCCTCCATCAATTTTGCGGCGGCTACGTCCGGCCGCTGGGTGGAACCCGTAGTTTTGAACGGCGAGTAACGGCCGTCCTTTATGATTTCTTCGATGTATTCAGTATCGATAATACAGTCGATTTTTACGTTGTCGATACGGCGGCGCATCTCCGACAAAATCGTCTTGTCCGCCAGCCCGTCCATATAGCACATGGCGATCAGCGTCTGTGATTTTCTGCCTGTGGTGAAAAATTCGTATTTCAGCTGCGGGCTGGTGATCTTCCGGCGGATCAGAGAGAGATTTGTCATGATCGATTCGTTGAAGCCTTCATGGGGTCCCTGGATCACTCTTTCGGAATCCGGTTCGCTGACCGATCGGATCGTCCAGTTTTTTGCGGAGATGATAATGCCCTGAGGATGGCCGTCGGTGAGAAGAATGGCGTCGCCCCGGAGGAACGAGGTCAGAAGTTCCGACATATCGTCGCTGCAGGAGATATTGCATCCGATCAGCACGCGGTCACGTACTGTTACAAAGAGGTCGGTGCCTTCCTGCAGCTGCTTGGTATGCATGATGGGGGCGATGATGTCTTCGCTGATAAATTCTTCGCTGGTCAGCCCGTCCACGAAGAATACACACATGCGGATGTCGCTGTTTTCCACATTGGAGAACTGTCTGATTTTTACGGTGATATCCTTTTGAAACAGCTGGTTCAGGTAATCGATATTTTCCTTCAGACTGGAGGAGACAGGTATTTTCTGTGTCATTTCAGATCTCGTCCTTTCCTTTTTTTCTGTCGTTGAAACTGAAATTAGTCTGCCCGAATCTTGTAGTAAAGATACCTGCGCGATGATATAATATACGGGGAAAACCCGGTGATCCGGGTGATGAAGGTGAAGAGCCTTCCAGTTATATGAAAAAATAAAATTTACTGGAAATCTGATATTCAAAAGATCTGCAATCTGTTTTGATTTCCGTATTATGTAAATATAGAAGCGATGGGGAAAGACAATCTCCCGAAGACAGGCGGACTTTTTCTGATGAAAAGAGGCGCAAACGGGGAAATTGCGGGGAGAAACTCAATGGATAAAGAGAAAAATGAAATGATAGTGGAATTAAAAAAGACACTGAATCGTATATATGATCGGTTTGAACAGCGCATGGACCGGCACTGCTGGAAAAATGCGGTGAAAGATGCAGCGGAGAAAGCGCCGGACGAGGCGCTGAAAACCGCAGCGGAGTTTATCATGAAGCACCCTCATATTCCGGCATCCTGTGTCCGAAGTGCGTTTCTTGCGGCGGATCTTCGAAACAGGCCGGCGATGCTTTCAGAATTGTATTCGGAAGCTGTCGTCCGCGGTCTGATAAAGAGGATGACGGCAGAGGATCCTGTCAGATATCATCTGATCCGGCCGGATCTGCCGGAGAAAGAGCTGGACAAGTTTATCGATGCGGTCAGAGCAGCGGAATCTCATCTGAAAAAGGGACAGGCTTATCTGGCGGGCGTAAAGGCGGCGGAAGCCGAGCGTATTTTTCCGGGACATCCCGACGTGTCTCTTCTTCAGGCGAAAA
Organism: uncultured Eubacteriales bacterium; assembly: GCA_905206455.1. Taxonomy (GTDB): domain Bacteria; phylum Bacillota; class Clostridia; order Peptostreptococcales; family Anaerovoracaceae; genus Alangreenwoodia. Next base: position 25,896 of record CAJLHL010000004.1, on the reverse strand, counting down.
TCGCGTGTCTGCGCTACGATTACAACGGAGCGGAACGTTTTCTGCAGTCCGTGTTTTCCTCGGAGCAGGCTGACGCCCGGGCTTATGAACTGGCGGGGGATATCTATGCGGCGCGGAAGAATTATCCCCAGGCTCGTTCCGCTTATATGAAAGCTCTGAAACTTCCGTCAAACAGCGGGGAGGAAAGATTAAACCGCAGGATTGAAGCGGTGTCTGCAGGCGTGCCGCCGGAGGAAGTCAAAAGCGAATCTTCCGATAGTGCTGTAAATTCTCAAATCGAAGAAGCCAGGCGTCTGGAGCGCGGCGGGGATACAGATAAGGCAGAACGGATCTATCAGAGTATCATAGCAAAGGATTACCGGCAGTTTGAAGCTTATTATCCTCTGGGAAAGATTTTTCTCAATCAGCAGAGAGCGGAGGAAGCGGATTATCTGGCGGAAATTCTGCTGGATTTCAGCCGGAACGCGGCCAGAGCCATGCTGCTCAAGGGACTGGTTCTGGAATTCGGCGGCAGGCGGGAGGATGCGCTGTTCTATTACAACGCCGCGGCGGCGGCGGAACCGGAAAATATGGCGGTGTTCTGTCACAAAAAGAGGCTGACGGCGCTTCTGGATCACAATGAGAAGGAAGCGGCGCAGGCGGTTCGGGCGCTGCAGAATCCAGAAATTCTGAATTCCGGAAAAGATAAGTCGCCGCATACCGGGATTTTTGCGGGAAGCAGCGAGAAAGAAAGAGAGATTCGAAAAATCGACGAAAATGCCCGCGAGCTTCTGAACCGGGGCCGTATGACGGAAGCGTATTATGATCTGATGAAAAAGAGCGCAGATTATCCGGAGTCTGCCGTATTAGCCTGCAGAAAAGCGGAAATTCTGACGCTGATGGGCAGAGAAGCAGAAGCCAGAACAATTCTTTCAGCTTTGAAGGAAGAGGAACGGACGGAAGAAAAAGCAGCCGACGCTCTCTGTGATCTGGATTACAGGATTGTCGGAGAAAAGAAAGAAGAAGATCTGGAGTATGATGTGCTTCCGGAGGTATATTTTAATACCGGCCGATACGAATCCTGTCGGGAGGCTATCGGCCGCATCAGGGAAGAACAGATGACGCCGGAGCTTTTTGCGCTGAAAGGCCGCTGTCAGGTGATGGACGGTCATTTTTCCGACGCTCTGAGATCTTTTGACAGAGCGCTCAAAGAGAAGCCGTCTCTTCGCGGCGTACGTCTGATGAAGGGAATGATTCTGCAGTCAAAACGCGATTTTAAAGGCGCTCTTGCCATGTACGACGAGGCGCTGAAGGAAGGAGAGGATCTGGAAGCGGTCAGCGGAATTAAAGCCGCTCTGCTGTATGAGCAGGAGCGCAATGCGGAGCTTCTGGTATTCCGCAGCGATGCGGCGAAAATGAAGCGCCGCAGCTATGATGTAGACGGGTTTGTAGGTCTCGTATATATGCAGCGTACGCCTCACGATGACAAAAACGGTATGGATTATCTGGAGACTGCCATGAGCGCAGGGTCTCAGAATGTGGAATTTTATATCGCCGCTGTCCGATCCTATCTGACGGACGAACGGTGTTACGCTGCGTTATCCGCAGCTGAAGCGGGTCTCTGTGCGATTCCTTCTTCGAGGGAACTTTTCGCTCTGAAGGCAGAGGTACTCTATCAGTTAGGGAAATACGATGCCGCGGAACTTAACGCAGGAACTCTACTTTCGGAAGATCCTGAGGACGCGAGGCTGCATTACCTTCTGGGGAGGATCGAAGAGGCCCGGGGAGGCGAGAAAGAGTCCCTCCGCTGGCTGAAGAGCGCCGCGGAGCTGGATGAAAACAATCATACATATATATATGCTTATGCGGACCGGTGTTTTGAGACAGGAGACCGCCGCAGCGCCGAGACGTATTATACCAGAGCGCTTCAGCTGAATCCCCGGGATTATATCTCCCTGAAGCGCAGAGCGATTCTGCTGGAAAAGAGAGGAGAAGACGAGGCCGCCATCGCGGATGTGAGGTCATCTCTGAAGATTCATCCCAATGACGCGGAAGCCTACGTGATTTTGGGGAATATCGTGGCGATGTATGATATCGAAGATATCGGAGAAGAAACAGAGCAGGAGGAAGCGGCGAAAAAACAGTCGCTAACGGATGTGCCGGAAAGCGGCGCGGTGGCTGCAATCGATATGGCTGATGCGGCCGGTCGGAGTGAAGAATCACGGAAAACAGACCGCAAAGAGACGGAATGCGGTCCGGAGGAGTCCGGCGGCTCAAGAGAGGTCTCCGGGCTTTCCGGAGAGGAAGAAGCGCGGGCTGAATTTACAGAAGAAGAGAACAGAAGAACGGATGCGGATTTTTCCGAAGCGGAGGCAGGAGGAATCGGCGTACAGTCTTCGGAGAGGGAACCGGCGGAACGAAAAATTACGAGTGAGGAGGAGGGAGAATCCTCCGAAGAAAAAGCAGAAGTCGCGAAGCCTGCCGGAGAGGAAACGGCAGAGGAGGGAGAGGAATTTTCAGAAGTTCGTACCGATGCGGAAAGTCTTTTCCAGGAGGGGGAGGCGCCATGGTCTTATGCCAAAAGAAACAGCGATGACGGAGAAAAAGGGCACGAAATGCTCATCGGTCTCATCGACGACTACAGCGCGAATCCGGAGTTTTATTTCTATAAAGCTGTCAGCATCGATCCGAAATATCGGGAGAGCTATATCAGTCTCGCGAAGTATCAGGCGGAGACCGGTAGATACGAAAAGGCTATGAAAAATATCGAAAAAGCCATTCATCTGAATCCAGATCTGACCGACGGATATATGGTCAGAGGAATTATCTGTCATCTGAAAGGCGATAATGATGAAGCGATTTCCAATTTCAGAGAGGTGACAGAGAGAGAGGCGGAAAATCTGAGAGCTTACAGCTATATCTCTAAATGCTGCAATGCGGAGGGTCGTTACGCCGAAGCCATCGAAGCGGCAGAAAAGGGGCTGCAGATCAACGGAAGTTATGTGAATTTCTTCGTAAATAAGGGTGTGGCTCTTTATCACACGGGGCAGTATGAAGAGGCGGTGGACGCACTGCGCAGAGTCATCGCCAACCAGAATACCGTACATACCGCGGCGGTAGAATCGGCGTACCGATTCCTGGGCATGTCTTATGAGAAATTAGGCGATACGGAAAAGGCGATAGCGGACTACCGTAAATTGCTTCGTTTCAATCCGGACCGCAGAGACGTCAAAAAGAGAGTGAGCGAGCTGGAAAAACAGATCGATGAATCAAAGCCGAAATCCAGATTTTCATCGATTTTCAGAAGAAGGAAATGATTTCGGAAAGGAGCGGAAATGAGCGTGAAGAACGAAAAAATAATGATATTTGTCGGATCGGCGGAGGCGAAGGTATTTGCGGATTCGCTGGCGGAATATACCGACAGTGTCTATGCTGTGGTGTCGGAGCGATACGGATCAAGACAGCATGTCTCCGGGAATATCACGGTGATTTCGCGTTTTCTCGATAAGGACAGCATTAAAAGCTGGGTTGCGCGGGTCGGCGTCAGCGTGCTGGTAGACGGAACAGAGGTCTACGCTTCCGCATCTTCCCGGATGATTCGCGAGACGGCCGAAGAACTGGGGTTGGATTATTTCAAGATTTCCAGCAGCATCGACGTGGACTTCACGCATACGTCGAAGTGTAAAAATGCGGAGGAAATCGTCAAGGACGCGTCTTACACCGTAGGCAACGTGCTGCTGATCGGCTGCAGTGAGTTAGCAGAAGATGTCGTTACGAAGAGAGACGGCGCTCTCAGAGACAGAGTGGTGGCGGTTCTTCCTCCGGAGGAGGAAAACATCCGAATGTGCCGGGAAGCGGGATATCCTCTGGAAAATATCATCTGTATGACTGTGCCGCAGCCGGAAATCCTGCTGCGTGGACTCATCGAAGGCAGAAATATCACACATATGGTAGTTTCGGCGGAAGATATCGCTTCGATCAAAAGCAATCTCAGAGCGGCGGAGGCGGCAAATATCAAGGTTTCTCTTTACGGCGAGCTGAGACAGCCGGAAGGAATGAGCGTGGAACAGCTCTGGAATACTTTTGTGGCTCGCCTGGGAATCAGGGAGCACTGATATGATTCATCTGTATTACGGCGACGGAAAAGGCAAGACGACGGCGGCCGCCGGACTGGCTCTGAGAGCTGCCGGCAGCGGCAGGCGGGTGATTTTCTCCCAGTTTCTGAAAGGAAGGCGGTCCGGCGAGATCGAGAGTTTCCTGCAGATTCCGCAGGTGACTGTGCTGTGGGGCGATTTCCGGGAGAAATTTACCTTTGAGATGAACGAGCGTGAGCTGAAAGAGGAAGCGGAAAAGAGTTCCGATCTTTTGGAAGAAGCTTTCGCGCAGGCGGATTCGGAGAAGGCGGACCTCCTCGTACTGGACGAAGTTGTTTCCGCCGCGGAGCGAAAGATGATCAGCGGAGAACGGCTGCGCATTCTCATAGAGAGGCACCGGGAGCGGTTTGAAATCGTTCTGACCGGAAGGTCTCCGTCCGATTGGATGGTGGAAGCGGCGGATTATGTGACGAAGATGAAAAAAATAAAACATCCCTATGACAGCGGTGCGGCGGCGCGGCCGGGCATCGAATATTAAAAGAACAAAACGGCGAAAGGAGGCGGCGGTCGGTGATTCCTTTATCGACGGCGATGAGGCCGAAGGCGCTGGAGGAATTCCGGGGACAGGAACATTTTCTCTATCCCGGATCTCTGCTGTATAACTCCATAAAAAATAAAACATTCGAATCCGCGATATTTTACGGTCCGTCGGGTACGGGGAAAACGACGCTGGCCCGGATTATCGCTTCAGAGATGGACGCGCAGTTCTGTGAGCTCAACGCTTCTGTCACCGGAACAAAGGAGCTGAAAGAGGTTCTGGAAAATGCGAAATTCCGCTTTTACGGGCTGGAGAATAAGACGACGTATGTCTATGTCGACGAGTTTCACCGCTGGAATAAACTTCAGCAGGATTCGCTGCTGAAGGCTCTGGAGGAGGGGATCATCCGCTTTATCGGAAGCACTACGGAAAACCCCTATTTTTCCATCAATAACGCGGTGCTCAGCCGGGTGCGCGCGCTCTATGAATTTCACCGGCTCAATTCGGGGATTTTGCGGGAAATCCTCGATTGTGCGCTGGAGGACGGGGAACGGGGTCTGAAAAAATATCAGATCGCCTGCGAACCGGAGGCTCTCGATATGATCGCGGAGCTGAGCAACGGCGACGCCAGGGTGGCGCTGGATACTCTGGGGTTCATTGCGGAAAATATCCCTATGGGGGAAAAAATAACCGTTGCTCTGGTGGGCGAAGCTATGCAGTCGAAGGTTTCCTTTTACGACGGACGGGAGGATAAATATAATCTCCTGTCGGCTCTGCAGAAGTCGATCCGGGGCAGTGATCCGGACGCGGCGATTCACTATCTGGCCCGCCTTGTGGAAGGCGGCGCAGATCCGCAGACCATCGGAAGAAGGCTTCTGGTCATCGCTTCCGAAGATGTCGGGATGGCTTTTCCTCAGGCGGTCAGCATTGTCACAGCCTGTGTCCAGGCCGCTCTGATGACCGGATTTCCAGAGGCGCGGATCAATCTGGCGCAGGCGGTTATACTTCTGTCTTCCAGTCCCAAATCAAATTCCTGTATTACGGCGATCGACAGCGCCATCGGAGATTTAAGAGGACGAAAGACGGACGACGTTCCGCGGCATCTGATGGATTCTCATTATCAGGGAGCGGCGAAACGGGGTGTGGGCGGCTATAAATATCCTCACGATTACGGCGGTTATGTGGATCAGCAGTATCTTCCGGACGATCTGTACCGGGAAGGAAAGCGGTATTATCATCCTACAGAGAACGGAAAAGAAGGATCTTTCAAGCGCTTTTTGGAAGGGCTTCGCGGCCCGAAAAGAAAATAGACGGCGGTAGATGATGTCAGACAGAATTGTATTTGAAAAAAACGGAAAGACAATAACCCTTGCAGAGCACTCCGGTTTTTGCTACGGCGTGAAGACCGCGCTTCAAAAAACTCTGAAGACGGTGGAGGAATACGAAGGCACAGGACGCAGAGTCTATACCTTCGGTCCGATTATACACAATGATGATGTGGTGAACGATCTGAACATGCGCGGGGTGCAGATCTGCAGCGCGCCGGGAAGTACCGAGAAGGATGCCGCGGTCATCATCCGTTCCCACGGCGTACCTGCGTCTGTGGAAGCGGCTCTGCGGGATTCCTGCGGACAGCTGATCGACGCTACCTGCCCCCATGTAAAAAAAATTCACCGATTGGCAGACGACGCATATCATGAAGGCAGGACGATCGTAGTGATCGGCGACGCAGGCCATCCGGAGGTTCAGGGAATCGACGGCTGGTGCGGAAATGAAGCGATGATCTTCAGTGATCCCGCAGAAATCGAAAGACCAAAAAATCTCGCTCGCCTGAATCGGGCAGAGGAGATTCTTGCGGTGGCGCAGACGACGCTGAACCGAAACGTATGGGACGCCTGTACCGAGGCGTTGCTCAGAAGATATCCCCGGGCTCAGCTCAGATGTACCATCTGCAGCGCGACATCCAGCCGGCAGACCGCCTGCCGCAGAGTGGCGGAGATATCGGACGCTATGGTGGTCATCGGCGGCCGCAGCAGTTCCAACAGCAGAAAACTCTATGAAATCGCGTCAGAAGTCTGTGAAAACACTTATTTTATCGAAAATACATCACATTTACCATTGAAAGATATTGCGAAATATAATAAAATAGGAGTATCGGCGGGTGCATCAGCTCCTGAACGAATAATTAAGGAGGTTATTTCTAACATGAGTGACATTATCACTAACAACATCGACGAATCTAACGAAATGAACGATTTTATGGCGGAGATCGAAAAATCTTTAAAGATGCCGCAGCGTGGTGAAATCGTAAAGGGCGAAGTAATTCAGGTAGGACCGCGTGAAGTTTATGTAAACTTAGGCTGCAAAAAAGACGGTATCATTCCAAAAGACGAAATCGCTCTCGAAGCTGATCAGGACATCGAATCTATGTTTAAATTAGGCGATGTTGTGGAAGCGAAAGTATTAAAGACAGACGATGGCGATGGCAACATCTTATTATCTCGTAAAAAGGTTGAAATCAGTGAGCACTGGAATGAAATCATCAAGGCTTATGAAGATAAATCATTTGTTACTGCTAAAGTTATCAGAGAAGTTAAGGGCGGCGTAATCGCAGCTTACAAGGAAGTTACCGGTTTTATCCCTATGTCCCAGTTAAACGACAGATATGTGGAAAAAGCGGATGAATTTATCGGCAAGACTCTGACGGTAAAGGTGACGAGAGTAGATCAGAAGAGAAACAAGGCGGTATTCTCTCATAAGGCTTATCTCGCGGAAGAAAAGAGCAAGAAGATCGCAGAAATCTGGTCTTCCATCAATGTCGGCGACACAGTGGAAGGTACCGTAATGAGATTTACCGATTACGGTGCATTCGTAGACATCGGCGGTATCGACGGTCTCCTTCATATCTCCGAGATTTCCTGGGGTAAGCTCAAGCATCCGCAGGAAGCTCTCAAGATCGGTCAGAAGATCAATGTCAAGATCCTCTCCATGAACGAAGAAAAGGGCAAGATCTCTTTGGGTCTCAAGCAGAACACGCCGGAGCCTTGGTCTGTAATCAACGAAAATTATCAGGTAGGCCAGGTCGTGGAAGGCAAAGTCGTACAGATCAAAGAGTACGGTGCGTTTGTTGAACTGGAACCGGGTCTCGACGGTCTCGTACATATCTCTGAAATCGCGCACAAGAGAGTTACGAATATCGCTGATGAAATCAGCATCGGTCAGATGGTCAACGCTAAGATTCTCGAAATCGACGAAGAAAAGAGAAGAATCAGCTTAAGCATCAAGGAAACTCTTGACGCGCCTGAAGCAGAAGCGCCAGCAGAAGACGAAGAATAATCCATCCGGAAACGGATCGGGCAGATTCAGACAACCGGAGCAGAAATGCTCCGGTTTTTTTCGTAATTTACAGGATTTCGCCTGACAGCGGCCTTTATGAGGGCAGGCAGTATTTTAATGATTTTGCACAGAAAAAACAATCTGTAAAATCACCGACGGATCAGGAAAATCATTGATGATGTGCCGGCAGATCAGAGAAATGTATAACCCGATTGGTGATGTGCCGGCTGGGAAAACACCTGATTCGACTGATGCTATGCCGGCCGGTCGGAGAAATCCCTGAGCTGACTGGTGGTGTAACGGCGGATCAGAGAAAGGTCTGACCTGGTTGGGAATACATCAGATGGCCTGCGAAGGATCTGACCTGATTTATATGGCAAATCGCAGGTGGGACTAACTTTGAAAATATAAAATTTATAAGTTTAAAATATAGAATAGAGGAATGGGAATGAAAAACATTATTTTAATCGGAATGCCCGCCTGCGGAAAGAGCAGCGTAGGGGTGATTCTGGCGAAGACGGCGGCGATGTCTTTTGTGGATACCGATCTGCTTCTGCAGGAAAAGGAAGGCCGGAAGCTGCAGTATATCATCGACAATCAGGGAATGGATGAATTTCTGAAGATAGAGGAGAGGATTCTGTCATCTGTCAACGCGGAGAACGCCGTGATTTCTACGGGAGGCAGCGCGGTTTACAGCGAGAGAGCGATGGCCCATCTCAAGAGCGTCGGTACGGTAGTGTATCTGAAATTATCGCTTTCGGAGATCGACCGCCGTCTGAAAAATATCAAGACCCGGGGCATTGCTATGGGTCCGGGGGAGACGCTGGCGGATCTGTATGATTACCGGGTTCCGCTGTATGAGAGATATGCGGATATCACCATCGACGCGGAAGGGCTGACGATAGAGGAGACGATTGCAGAGATCCTCAAGAGGGTATAGATTATCGCAATTCTTGCCGAAAGAATAAAGAAAAATGAAACGCGGAAAATCAGAAGGAAGTGTTTTGTAACAGCTTCTTTTCGCGATCACAATAAAAAATATTTCCCGGGAAACGCTACACGTTCCGGGAAATATTTTTTATTTATTCTTTTCCTGTTTCTCAGATATTCCGGACTCTTGCTCGGTATAACGGGAACTCTCCAGCAGTTCCCGGGCGCTGGCCAGGGTGATTCCGGTGATGTTGGCGCCGCCGAGGAGACGGGCGATTTCGGTAGTTCTCTCTTCGCCGCTCAGCCGGCGGATCGTGGTGTAACTGCTGTCGCCGTCTTCATCTTTTGCAATCTGATACTGATGGTCGCCGGCCGCCGCAATCTGCGGCAGATGGGTGATACAGAGGATCTGATGGCGCTGCCCCAACTGGGACATTTTTCTGCCTACGACGCTGGCGGTGATTCCACTGATGCCGGTATCGATTTCATCGAAGATCATCGTACGGGAGGCGCTGGAACCGTCGGTGAGACACTTGAAGGCCAGGGAGATTCTGGATATTTCACCTCCGGAGGCCACGGAGGCCAGAGGTTTCAGCTCCGCGCCTTTGTTGGCGCTGAAGAAAAATTCTATGATATCCGTTCCTTCCGCAGAATAGAGCTTTCGTCCTTCGCTGTCTGCTGCCGGTCGGATCCGGGCATCAAAGCGAACGTTTTTAAAGTTCAGTTCAGTGAGCTGCTCTGTCATTTCTTGGGAGAGCCGGGCGGCTGCTGCGGTCCGCAGTTTTGTGAGATCGGCGGACAGGGCGTCCAGCCGGCGGAGCAGAGTTTTCAGCTGTTCTTTCAGCTCCTGCTCTTTTTCGTCGATATTGTCCAGGACATCCAGTTCGCCTGCGATGGCGTCCCGGTATTCGATGACTTTTTCGATGGTTCCGCCGTATTTTCTCTTGAGGCGGTCCAGCAGATCCAGGCGCTCGAGAATCCGGTCGATTTCTTCCGGATCGAAGGTGACTGCGTCTTTCGATTTTCTCACTTCCGCACAGACGTCTTCCAAAGTATACATACAGTTCTGTATGGATTCGAGACACACGGCGTAAGACGGATTGTAATCTGCAATTTCAGTCAATAGTGCGATGCAGTGATCCAGCGGTCTTTCACTGAGAATATCGTAAGTGCCGGAAAGCCCGCCGTAGATCTTTTCGCTGTTCTGGAGGAGGCGGAGGCGCTGGGTCAGTTCTTCGTCCTCGCCGGGTACGGGAGCAGCGGCGCTGATCTCTTCCAGTTCGTAGCGAAGAAAATCCTGGCGGCGGAGATATTCGCTGTGTTCTTTGCGGAGTTTTCCCAGAGCGCGCCGGACCTGTGTAAAATCTGCATATGTGTCCGCCAGATTTTTTTTGACGGGCGGAATTTCCGGTCCGGCAAAGCTGTCGAGGATTCCCCTGTGATTTTCCGGTCGCAGCAGCGTCTGATTATCATACTGTCCGTGGATGTCGATGAGGATCGAGGCGATGCTGCTGAGAACGGAGAGATTGACGATCCGTCCGTTGACCCGGGCGATGCTCTTGCCCGAGGCCTGAAAATCTCTGGAGAGAATCAGGTCTTCTTCGGCGGGGTCCAGTGCGTAATCACAGTTTTCTTCGATGAGCTGTCTCTCTTTTTCGCTGAGGCTGAAAATCAGCTGCACCAGGGCTCTGTCGCAGCCTTTTCCCACGAGGGAAGAACTTCCTCTGCCGCCCAGGGCCATGCTGACCGCCTGGATGACGACCGATTTTCCGGTGCCTGTTTCACCTGTTATGATATTGAAGCCCGATTCCAGATCGATATCGATTTCCCGGACGATGGCAAAGTTTTTGATATAGATATGCGATAACATTTTTCTGCTCTTTCCGATCGTGGTTCGTCTACACACCCATGATCTCTGAAAATCTGCGGACGATCTCCGGCACGTGATCCGGAGAGTCCACGACGATAAACAGCGTATTGTCGCCGGCCAGTGTGCCGAGGATGCCGTCGGTGCCCATAGAGTCGATCGCTTCGCCCGCGGCGTTGGCGCATCCGGAAAGAGTCTTTAAGACGATAATGTTTCCGGATGCAGAGATCGAACTGACCGTATTTTTAAAGATCTTATGATAGCGGTTTCCGGTGCCGGAAGCCGAGGGCGCCTGGGGCGCCCGGGCGTATTTGTAACGTCCGCTCGCGGACTGGGTTTTGATAAGCTGAAGTTCTTTGATATCTCTGGAAATCGTCGCCTGCGTCACGCTGAATCCGCTTTCCGCCAGTTTTTCCGCCAGAGCGTCCTGGGTTTCGATTTCGTTTTCGCTGATTATTTCCAGGATTTTATCCTGTCTGGAATATCTCATATCGTCCAACCTCTTATGGTAAATTCTGTAATGAATAATTATCTATGCTCGATAATTATTATACCTTTTTTCAATATATTTTAAAACAGAAATCTTCTCCGGCAGAGAGGGGGAAACGAAAGGGCCTCTGCGTCGGATAGGGTATAATAGCTCTTTCTCAGACCCGCCGAACAAAGAGAGAACGGGAGCATAGAAGAACTAATGAAGCCCTATCCCTGTCTGCGGATGCAGACAGCGGAAGGTCTCATGCAAATGTTTCCAAAATCTGTGATTTTGAGGAATATACTGCGACCTGCCCCTCGGCGACAGGCGGGTCGGTCAGGCAGAAAAAGACGAAGACTGAGCCGTAGTCGGCATGGTACATTAGCTTCAACTTAGCGATTTGCAAGTGAAACGAAGCAAGAGCTTAGTTGAACTCGTACCTGCCCCTCGGCGACAGGCGAGTTCCGTAGGTACAAAAAGACGAAGACTGAGCCGTAGTCGGCATGGTACATTAGCTTCAACTTAGCGATTTGCAAGTGAAACGAAGCAAGAGCTTAGTTGAACTCGTACCTGCCCCTCGGCGACAGGCGAGTTCTGCAGGTACAAAAAGACGAAGACTGAGCCGTAGTCGGCATGGTAAAATAACCCCAAAGGCTTTTTGCCGGGAGGATGAAATGGTTATTTTAATTACGGGAGCTTCCCAAACGGGCAAGACTCTGCTGGCACAGCGGCTTGTGGAAAAATACGGATATTCCTGTTGTTCCATCGATCTTTTGAAAATGGGTCTGATACGGAGCGGCAATACGGCTCTGACGCCTGAAGATGACGAGGAACTGGAAGTTTATCTGTGGCCGATTCTTCGGGAAATGATTAAAACCGCAGTGGAAAACGGACAGAATCTCATCGTCGAGGGCTGTTATATCCCCTTCCGGTGGGAAGAAGATTTTTCAGAGGAATATCGGAAGGAGATCCGTTATTACTGTCTCGTGATGAGCGAAAATTATATAAAAAGCCATTTTTCGGATATCAAAAAGTATGCTGATGTGATCGAGCGGCGCATAGATGACAGCTGGTGCACTGTGGATTCTGTTCTTGAAGAAAATGCCCGTTATCTTGAGATGTGCCGAAAATATGACTGTAATTACATCCTGATCGATGACCGTTATGAAGTGGAAATCGATCTGTAGAATTTATTTTTGGGGGACAGGGCTGCCGGGCGGCGAGGCAGGGAGGAATGTTTCCGGGGGACGTCCTCTGGAATCCGGCGGAACTTTCTGCAGCGGGGAAAGTGCGGTGTAAGAATCCTGAAAAATGCAGGGAGAAACGGATAGGAGCGGAATGGAAAGGAGAAGGAAAGATGTTATCGATTTGCAGATCGGACTGCTGCAGTCAGTGCGGCAGAAGAGAGGCGTGCGGCGGCTGTATCGAGACGGGCGGCCACCCTTTCGGCGGCATGTGCGTCGCGGCGGAGTGGATAGATAAAGCCGGCTATGATGGATTCCTGCGGAGGAAAAAGGCTTTGATCGATGAGTTTAACGCTCTCGGGATCGAGTATTTACAGGTGACGGATTTGAATTTACTGAATGGATTTTATGTGAATTTGGAGTATCGCCTTCCAAACGGGCGGCCGGCAACCTTTCTGAAAGATAATGACATATACTGGGGAAATCAGATTGCAATCCCGGAGAGCGACCGGTGTTACGGTATTATCGCGGACAGTGATTATCTTCTCGTATGCGAATACGGAGAAAGAGGAGAAGATCCGCAGGTCGTTGTATACAAGAGAAGAGAGCATCGGGAATGATCGTGGAGAAAGGAAGCATAAAATATGGAGATGAAAACGATAGACTGCCGGCTGACGGTATGTCAGCTGACGCCGGAAGCGGAGATCGATCTGAGAGGAGATTTTTATTTCATCGCAAAGACCGATGAAGAGATTTCTCTCGTCTGTCCGGAGGAGGCTGTTCCGGCGAATCCGGTAAAACGGGAGGACGGATGGAGGGGATTTCGGATACAGGGCGTGCTGGATTTTTCCATGATCGGCGTTCTCTCAAAGCTTTCCGGGATTCTGGCCGGAGAAAAAATCGGGATTTTTGCGGTCTCGACCTATAATACGGACTATATTCTCGTAAAAGAAGAGAATTTCGGCAGGGCATTGAAAGCTCTAAAGAGAGCGGGATATGAAATCCTTTCCTCAGAGGTGTAATATACAATTTTTATGACGGCGCGGCCTTTCCGGCGGCCGTTTTTTGCTGCAGCGATGGGAAAGGACCGGGTGAAACAGAGAGAAAATACGGATGGTCGCAGAAGCGTGCGCCCGAGGCGGCGAAGGGATGAGAACGGCAGGAGGGGAATACCTGACTTTTTTCCGGCAGAAGCTTGTGATTTTCGTCAGGACCTGCACTGATGACTGTGTATACAAGAAGTGGATATTTGCCCGAAAGTATGATAAAATCTCTAATGATTAGGTTTTTTAAGAAGGGTGAAAGAAAGCGGGGAAGAGATGAGAATACTTGGGATCGATCCGGGTTATGCGCTGATGGGCTACGGAATTATAGAAAAAAAGGGAAATCAGTTCACCGTGTGCGATTACGGCAGTATTTCCACAGAAGCGGGAGCACCCATGCCCCAGAGACTGAAGTTTCTCTATTCTTCGCTGATGGATATCATCGCTCAGTGGCAGCCGGAAGAGGCGGCTATCGAGGAGCTTTTCTACAATACGAACGCTAAGACGGTCATCAATGTGGGACAGGCCCGGGGGGTGGCGGTGCTGGCCTGCGTCAATTCAGGACTGGAGATCAGAGAATATACGCCGCTGCAGATCAAGCAGGCGCTGGCGGGCTACGGAAGGGCGGAAAAAAAGCAGGTTCAGCAGATGGTAAAGACGATTCTGCATCTGGAAAAAGTGCCTAAGCCGGACGATACCGCCGATGCTCTGGCGGTAGCCGTATGTCACGGCAATTCCTGCGGCGCCGAGGCACGGATGTCCCGGGCCATCGAAAAGGCGCTGGCGGCGGAAAAGCGCGGAAAAACCGGTAAAGAATGCCGGGAGAAAAAGAAGACGGACGGTTTCCGGATTATCCGGGGATGAAAGCGTTCCGTGGAGTTTTTTGGAAAACAGTCTGCAGCTTTCGCGATTTGAACATTCCGATGATTCTCGGTAAAGATACCGGCGAGTTTCTTCGGAAAACAGGAAAAGACCGCAGAATGCGGTGAAACAGAGCGCAGACGTGAGTATCTGAAATTTTTGGTTTTCCGGAAAAAACGAAAGATGACCGCAAAGCGGAAGGCTGTGATGAAAGCGTTCTGCGGAAAAGAGAAAATATGAAAATGTGAGGAAACATCCGAACATATGTTCAGGAGCGGAAATGAGGAAGTCCTGTGAAGCGGCTGCGGAAACATCTTCCCAATCGGGGAAGCGGAAAACCAGCAGATTGTTTTGTATGCGGTCTCTGCAGAAGAGCGGTAGCGGCAGAATGAAGCAGCATAGTGAGGCGGTATAATGCAGGTGCTGACATCGGGAAGAAAAAACGGCAAAAGGCAAAAGAGGACAGGATAAAGGTTGAAGAAGTTATGATTCACTATATAAAAGGCAGGATCACGGAGACGACGGATTCCGGCGTGGTGATCGAGAGGAACGGCATCGGGTACGAGCTGACGGTGCCGGCGCTGTCGGCGGTGTATATGGCGCCGGCGGATCAGGAAGTTACGGTCTATACGGCGATGATCGTCCGGGAGGACGACGTCAGTCTGTACGGTTTCGACGACAGAGAGTCGCTGAAATTGTTCCGTCTGCTGATGACGGTCAGCGGGATCGGGGCGAAGGCGGCGGTGGCAGTTTTGTCGGCGCTTTCGCCGGCGGAGGTGCAGAAGGCTGTCGTCTTTAACGATCCGGATACTCTGGCCAGGGCCCAGGGTGTGGGTAAGAAGACGGCTCAGAGGATCGTTTTGGAGCTGAAGGATAAGTTAGAGGATCAGTCGTTTCAGACGACAGCCGGCGGTACAGCGGCCGTGGCTGCCGAGGCGCAGGACGGTCCGCTGGAAGGTGTTTCCGAGGCTGTCTCGGCGCTGATTTCTCTGGGGTATTCCAAGAGCGAAGCGTCGGAAGCTATCGCTTCCTGCGGCCTGACGGACGTCACCGCGGAGGAGTATATCCGGGCGGCGCTGAAGAAGTTATCTCGGCTGTAAGAGCCCGGGAGGTGTAATATTTTGGAAAATGAGAGAATTACGAAAGCCGGTTTTACGGAGGAGGACGCGGATATCGAGGTGAGCCTCCGGCCGAAGCGGCTGACCGACTATATCGGACAGAATACGGTGCGCGCCAATCTGGAAATTTTTATCCAGGCGGCCATACAGAGGAATGAGCCCTTGGATCACGTGCTGTTTTACGGTCCGCCTGGTCTGGGAAAGACGACGCTGGCGGGCATTATCGCCAATGAGATGGACGTAAATCTGAGGATCACTTCCGGTCCGGCCATCGACCGGGCGGGGGATCTGGCGGCGATCCTGACGAATCTCGATGAAAATGACGTTTTGTTTATCGATGAAATTCACCGGCTGAACCGGTCGGTGGAAGAGGTGCTCTATTCGGCGATGGAGGATTACGCTATCGATATCATCATCGGCAAAGGGCCGTCGGCCCGTTCGCTGCGCCTGGACATTCCGCGGTTTACACTGATCGGCGCCACTACCAGAGCGGGAAGTCTCTCTGCGCCGCTGCGAGATCGTTTCGGCGTCATCAGCAAGTTTGAACTCTACTCCACGGAAGATCTCATGCGGATCATTCACCGGTCCGCGGGAATTCTGGGAGTGGAAGCGGAGGAAGAAGCAGTCCGTCAGATGGCGCTCCGTTCCAGAGGAACGCCGCGGGTTGCCAACCGGGTTTTGAAGCGGGTCAGGGACTTTTCTCAGGTGAGAGGCGACGGGCGCATCGATACGGCTATCGCCGCCCGGGCTTTTCAGGCGCTGGGGATCGACGATCTGGGACTGGAAGGTCTCGACCGTGAAATCCTGATGCTGCTCATCGACCGGTTTAAGGGCGGTCCGGTGGGGATCGATACCATCGCCGCAGCTCTCGGAGAGGAACGGATTACAATTGAAGACGTCTATGAGCCTTATCTGATTCAGATGGGGCTGCTGAACCGGACACAGAAAGGAAGGATGGTTTCCGATGCGGCATATCGTCATCTGGGAATCGAACGAGTGACAGAGGGGGAATAAGAGATGAAAGGTTTTAAGAAGAGTATCGCGTGGATTCTGATGTTTGTCCTGGTGTTTGCCATGTCGGCGTTTTCCGCCAGTGCGGCGTCGGAAGAGTACATGAAGATCGGTCTGAGATACGGGTCGTCGGAAACTGCCGCACAGCTGACTTCGGACAGCGGTTTTGCGCTGGCGGAAGCGGGGGACAATGCTATTCGCCAAACGGGGACCGTCTATGATGATACGGATACGCTGACATTGGAGCTGACCGGAGGCAAAATACAGGTGAAAGACAACGCCGGAAAGGTGCTGACGACTCTGAAAGGCGACGGCACGGAATGTATCGTAGGCGGAGAGTATTTTTCTTCTTCTGAGGACAAGCTGAAGTTTAACGGAAAGAACTACCGGGGCGGTATCATGCCGTATATCAATGCTTCCGGTCAGATGAATATCATCAACTATCTCTCTACTGACGACTATGCCCGGGGCGTGGTTCATTCGGAAATCGGTCAGTCCAGCCATATCGAAGCTATCAAGGCACAGGCGGTGGCAATCCGCAGTTTTGCCGTAACTAACAAGGGCAAACACAGCTCTCAAGGATTCGATATCTGCACTACCGTTCACTGTCAGGTCTACACCGGAGCGGACAGCGAGTATGAGAGCACAAACCGTGCGGTGGATGAGACGAAGGGTGAAATGGTCTATTATCAGGGAAAACCGGTGTCCGCTTTCTATTTCGCAAACAGCGGCGGCCATACGGAGAACAGCGAGGATGCGTGGGTAGCGTCGCTGGGATATCTCAGAGGCAAAGCGGATCCTTATTCCCCGGATTACAGCTGGACGGTGAAACTCACGAGAGCAGATCTGACAGAACAATTCGCTTCAGAGGGTCTGGGAACTGTGGAAAGCATCACCATCGACAATGTCAACGATTCCGGTTATGCGGCTTCTGTTACGGTTCAGGGATCGAGAAAATCGATTACCTATGAGAAGGAAGCGATTCGTTCCGCTCTGGGGGTATCTCTGAAGTCCAGAAATTTCACTTTCGAAACGGAAGGCGGAACCCTGTCTGACGGAAATTCTTCCGATCAGACAGAGGGCGATGTTTCCTCAGGCCAGAAGGTCTACGGTCTCAGCGCTGCCGGCGTCAGTGAACTGAATTCTCAGGTCAGCGTGATGTCTGCCGGCGGAACGGCGAAGAAATCTCTCAACGGATTGACAGCTCTGGGATCCGCGGGATCGAAGACTATCGTTGCGGAAGGTTCCGGCGGTATGGCATCCGGCGGCCGGACGGTGACTTTTGACGATGATTCCGATGTGCTGATCATCAATGGAAAGGGTTACGGCCACGGCGTGGGCATGTCTCAGCAGGGGGCGCAGCAGATGGCAAAGCAGGGCTTTACTTACAAGGAAATTCTGGAATTTTACTATACAGGAATCGAGGTTAAATAGGATTGCTGATCACGGATTTTGATTATGATCTTCCTCTGGAGCTGATCGCTCAGTATCCGGAGGAAAAGAGGGACGAAGCGCGCCTTCTCGTCGTGGACCGGCAGAAGGACGCGGTTTATCACAGAAAGTTTTACGATATTTTAGATTATCTTCAGCCGGGAGATTGTCTCGTCATGAATGATTCGAGGGTTCTTCCCGCCCGGCTCTTCGGCCGGAAGCGGGATACCGGCGCAAAGGCGGAGTTTCTGCTGGTGAAGCGGAAGAACGGCGACCGCTGGGAAGCCATGGTGAAGCCGGGGAAAAAGCTGAAGCCGGGCAGTACGGTAGATTTCTGCACGGACGAGGGCAGACGGTTTTCCGCGGACATTCTCGATTTCAGCGAAGACGGCACGCGAATCGTGGAGTTTTCTTATGACGGCGATTTTCACGACAGACTGGAAGAAAACGGCCACATTCCTCTGCCGCCGTACATCGACAGAGAAGATGAGGCGCTGGACCGGGAGATGTATCAGACGGTCTACAGCAGAGAAGACGGCTCGGTGGCTTCTCCTACGGCAGGACTCCACTTTACGGAAGAGTTGCTGCAGAGAGTGCGGGAAAAGGGGATTCGGACGGCCTATGTGACTCTTCATGTAGGCATCGGCACTTTCCGGCCGGTAAAGTGCGATGTGGTAGAAGATCATCACATGCATTTCGAGGAGTATTCGGTGACGCAGGAAAACGCGGATATCATCAACGAAACGAAGCGCGCCGGCGGTCGGGTAATCTCGGTGGGCACTACGTCTTCGAGGACGCTGGAGAGCGCTTCTTTGGAGGACGGTACAGTGCTGGCGGGCAGCGGCAGTACGGATATCTTTATCTATCCGGGGTATCGTTTTAAAGTGGTGGATGCGCTGATCACCAATTTTCATCTGCCGAAGTCTACGCTGCTGATGCTGATATCCGCCCTCTACGACCGGGAGAAGATGATCGGTATTTACGAAGAAGCGGTGCGTCAGAAGTATCGTTTCTTTTCTTACGGCGACGCGATGTTTATCGAATAGCGGCGTCAGGAGTATCGCATCTTTTTACAGGCGCGGTGCCTACGGAACAGCGGCACAGCGATTTTGTTATTTTTCATTTAGTGATTTAATTATTTGGAGTTATATATTTATGGATGCAGTGACATTTGAACTGATAAAAACGGATCCGAAGACCCGGGCGAGGAGAGGCCGGCTTCACACGCCTCACGGAACGGTGGAAACGCCGGTGTTTATGCCGGTGGGTACGGCCGCCACGGTAAAGGCCATGCGGCCGGAACAGGTGGAGGAACTGGGTGCGGAGATCATTCTTTCCAATACTTACCATTTATATCTGCGGCCGGGTCACGAGATTGTCCGGGAGGCCGGCGGTCTGCACAAGTTTATGAACTGGAACAAGCCGATTCTCACAGACAGCGGCGGGTTTCAGGTATTCAGCCTGGGAGCGCTCCGAAAGATCAGCGAAGAGGGCGTCATGTTCAACTCTCACATCGACGGTTCCCGTCATATGCTGACGCCGGAAAAATCCATGGAAATCCAGAATGCTCTGGGTTCTGACATTATCATGGCTTTTGACGAGTGTGCGCCTTATCCGGCAGACCGCAATTATGTAAAGAAGTCTCTGGAACGGACCACCCGCTGGCTGAAGCGCTGCAAAGCGGCTCACAAGGATACGGAGCGCCAGTCTCTTTTCGGCATCATGCAGGGCGGGATGTACAAGGAATTGAGATATCAGAGCGCCTGTGAGATCACGGAGCTGGACCTGCCGGGTTATGCCATCGGCGGTCTCAGCGTAGGCGAACCGAGGGAGATCATGTATGAAGTGCTGGATTATGCCACGGACTACCTGCCGAAGGATAAGCCCCGGTATGTGATGGGCGTGGGAACGCCGGATCATCTCTTTGAAGGCGTGGAACGGGGCGTGGATATGTTCGATTGTGTCCTGCCGACGAGACTGGCGAGAAACGGTGCGGCTATGACGTCTCAGGGCCGCGTCTCCATCAAGAATGCTAAGTACGAGAGAGATTTTACACCTCTCGATCCGGAATGCGACTGCTATACTTGCAGAAATTATTCGAGAGCGTATCTCCGCCATCTCTACAAGTCAAACGAAATTCTTTCCTCTATGCTTCTGAGTGAGCACAATCTGCGGTTCCTGGTGAGAACTATGCAGAATATCCGCCAGGCGTTGGAAGAGGACCGGTTTACGGAATATAAGAGAGAGTTTTACAGTAAATACGACGATTATGAGCAGCTGTTGAAATAGAGAGCTGAGATAACAACAGTAGGAACGAAGGAGAGAGGAGGCAATCGGGATGCCTATTTTAATCCCCCAGAATTATCCGGCGTATAAGGTACTGGAAAAGAAAAACGTCTTTGTCATGAACAGCGACCGGGCGTCGATTCAGGATATCCGTCCCCTGAAGATCGGCGTGATCAACCTGATGCCGACGCTGGAAATCACGGAAGAACAGCTGATCAAGATGCTGGCCAACACACCTCTTCAGGTGGATCTGCAGCTCATCATGATGGATTCGGATTATCATAAGAAGGAAGATCTGTCTCATCTCAATCAGTTCTACCGCCCGTACCGTGAGGTGAAGGACGAAAAATTCGACGGTATGATCATCACCGGAGCGCCGGTAGAAAAGCTGGAGTTTGAAGAGGTGGACTACTGGGACGATCTCAGTGAGCTGATGGACAATACGAAGAAAAACGTGTTCAGTACGATCCATATCTGCTGGGCGGCGCAGGCGGGTCTGTATTATCACTATAATGCGAAGAAGGTTTTGCTGAAAGACAAGCTCTTCGGCGTCTATCCTCACAGACTGCTTCATAAGGATTATGATTCCGCGCTGACCAGAGGATTTGACGACTGTTTTTTGGTACCCCATTCCAGACATTCCCAGATTTTTTCTGATTCGATCCGGGATATCGAAGAACTGGAAATTCTGGCGGAATCCGAACAGGCCGGCCCGCATATGATAGCTACGAAGAACAAACGCTGGATTTTCCTGCAGGGACACTGGGAATACGACCGCGGAACTCTCAAGCGGGAGTACGACCGGGACGCGGCTGCAGGCAAGAAGATCAGCGTGCCATTTAATTACTTTGTAGACGATGATCCCGCAAAAGGTGTGGAAGTGACCTGGAAGAGCCACGCCAACCTGTTTTACGCCAACTGGCTGAATTTCGTCTATCAGGAGACTCCGTATGATCTGGCGGATCTGGAAAAACTGGAGTGGTAGGCAGGTCTTGCGCTGAGAGAGCAGGGGAGCGGTCAGGTTTCGCGCCGTGAAAAGCAAGGAGACAACCGGGCTTTGTGCCGCAAAAATGCAGGACAGCGATCCGGTTTTGCGTCGTGGAAATGGGGCAGCGGCCGGGTTTTGCGTTGTGAAAAGCAAGGCGGCAGCCGGGCTTTGTGCCGCAAAAATGCAGGGCAGTGATCCGGACTTACGCCGCGGAAATGAGGCTGCAGCTGTATCTTGCGCTGTGAAAAGCAGGGCGTCAGGCGCGGCGAAGCTCAGGGAAAGAAAGGATTTGAATAAGGCCGGCGGGAAGATCCGGATTCGGAATTTGAAATCCGGAGTTCGGATGCGGAGCGCCGGCAGTTTTTTTCGGTACCGGTAAAATTATGAATGAAATGTAAAAAGAGGTTTTTTATGGAAATTTGCAGTCTGAACGGACAGTGCGGCGGCTGCCTTTATCAGGGCGTCGCTTATGAAGAGCAGGTACTTCTGAAAGGCAAGGAAGTAAAGAAATATATCGAAGAAAAGAAAATGAAGACCGGGCGGTATGTGGGCATCGAAGGAAGTCCGGCGATTTACCGCTACCGCAATAAGATGGAATACACCTTCGGAAATCTGGAAAAGGGCGGCGAGATGACTCTGGGCATGCACAAGCGGGGTCAGTATATGACGATTCTGAACGTGGATGAATGTCAGCTGGTGCACGAGGATTTCAATGTGATCGTCAGAGCGGTGCTGGATTTCTGCCGCCAGCGGGAGTACCGGCATTATCACAAAAAGAAGCACGACGGCCTGATGCGGAATCTGATTATCCGCAGAAGTGAGCGGTACGATGAACTGCTGATCAACATCGTGACTACCACAGAGGCGGAATTTGACGGAGAAGGTTTTAAGGATATGATTCTGGCACTGCCGTTGGAAAACAGTGTCGCCGGTATTCTGCATACAATTAACGACAACCGGTCCGACCGGGTGACCAACGAAGCCTGTCATATTCTGTACGGCAGGGATTACTACCGAGAGCAGATCATGGGGCTGGAATTTCAGGTCAGCGCGTTTTCTTTTTTCCAGACGAATGTGGCGGTGGTGGAGCGCCTTTACACGGAAGCTCTTTCGATGATCGACGATATCGAGGGAAAGACGGTTTTTGACTTGTACTGCGGTACGGGGACGATCACTCAGGCGCTGGCGCTGAAGGCGAAGAAGGCGGTGGGTGTGGAAATCGTGGAAGACGCGGTGGAAGCGGCTCGGGAGAATGCGAAGCTGAACGAACTGGACAACTGCGAGTTTATCGCCGGCGATGTGCTGCAGGTGCTGGATACTCTCGCCGATAAGCCGGACGTCATCGTGGTGGATCCGCCGCGGGCGGGCATCAACTACAAGGCGCTGCCGAAGATTCTGAAATACGGAGTGGATCAGATTCTGTACATCTCCTGCAATCCGAAGACACTGGTGGAGAACCTGCGGTTTATGGAGGAGCATGGGTACGTGATCGGCGATATCAAGGCGTATGATAACTTTCCTTTTACGGCGCATGTGGAGTGCGCTGTCTTGATGTCAAGAAAAGATACATAAGAGGCTCGAAAACCTTTGAAATAAGGCTCTTTTCGACCTCCAGCAGCTTCGAGAGAGGCCGGGCGGACGGTCGTTCTGCGGTAATTTATCAAAGTCGATGTATGGCAAAAATGTGATAGGATTGGGGTCCGGATTAGATGTCAGGGGTTGAGTTAACGGATTAGATGTTAAACTGGAAAGGATTGGGAATAAAGGATTTGCAAGCAGGTAAAAGGTCAGACATGGGTCGAAGAATACATGAAGGGAGGGCTTGTTGTATGAAAAAGACGAAAGAAGAACAAGACCTGCTTGCAAAATTGGCAAGCGGTACACTTGATGGAATGGTTGGAGATGAACGTGTTTATCGAGGATACAAAAATGTATACTGCGGTAAATACATAAAAGATGGCGAACCGGTTTCTTACCGAGAAGGAGAATCGGAGAGATTCTTTAACGGGAAAGAGAATGAAAGAATTCCGGGGAAACGGACAGAAGAATGCTATGATACTGGTGAGAAAAAACTCGACTTCCTTTACCTGATGGATTATATTTCGGCCAGAAGTGCTGATATTGCAGAGCTTCTTGGGATCAAGGGCACACGAGCCAAGAAACCCCTCTCTGAACTGATTGCGGATGGAATTGTTGTAGCCGAAGGCGGAAATCGAAACAGAACCTATAAACTGAAAGCGTAAGGAGGGTGTCAAATGCCAATTCCTAAATATGACGAGATGTACCGTGCTTTTCTTGACTGCTTGGCGGACGGTCAGACGCACAGGTCAAAAGAGGTAAAAGATATTGTTGCAGGCGTTTTCTCTGTTTCCGAAAAGGAACGGGCTGAATTGCTGCCAAGCGGGAAACAACAACTTTTTGATAACCGTATTGGCTGGACAAGAACATACCTGAAAAAGGCAGGCCTTGTGCAAAGTCCGTCACGAGGTGTTTATGCGATTACGCCAGCAGGCAGACAAGTCCTCAATGAGAATCCTCCTCAAATTGATAACCTTTATCTCCAGCGCTTTGAGTCGTTTCGAAAGTTTATTTCTCCGAACAATAATGAAGAAACTACCCTTCCGATACCTGCGGCAAAGGTGTCCAGTAAAACACCGCAGGATATTTTGGATGAAGCCTTTCAGCAGATCAACACCACCTTGGCAGATGATCTCTTGAGCGAAATAATGAAGCAGCCGCCCGCTTTCTTTGAACATCTGGTAGTCAAGCTGTTGACGCAAATGGGATATGGCGGCTCGGTGGATAATGCCGGCTCGGTCATCGGGCAAATCGGTGGTGAAGGCATTGATGGCATCATCCGAGAAGATAAGCTTGGCTTCAGCTTGATTTATATTCAGGCAAAGCGTTGGGATTGTGATAAAACCGTTGGCAGACCTGAGATTCAGAAATTCGTTGGTGCGCTGGCTGGACAAGGTGCTTCCAAAGGACTGTTTATTACGACCGCTAAGTTCACGAAAGAAGCACGCCAATATGCAGAGAAGCAACACACCACAAAGGTCGTGCTTGTTGATGGTACCACGCTGGCAAAACTGATGATCGAATATGATTTAGGTGTGTCTACGGAAGCTACATACGAAATTAAGAGAATTGATAGCGATTTTTTTGTTGATGACATTGATTGATTTTGCTTTTTACTTCAAAAACTGCATCAGATTATGATTTTCCAAAGTGAAGTTCCATGAGATACGGCATACGTTCGCAGTGAGGGCAATCGAGATACCAGAGTTTGATATAAAGTCTCTTTCTGAAATCCTCGGATATAAGAATGTGTCCTTTACCTTGGATGTATATGGGAGCGCAAACCTTCAACAGAAGGTTAAGTGTATGATTTATTAAATGATTATTAAAAAATTAATAAAATGGATTTTTACTTGAAAACTAATATGATTTGATCTTGATAATCCGAAATATCAATATTTTAAAATGTGATATGAAAGGTATTTTGCGGAGGTATCGAAGCGGTTGCCGGCACGTTCCATTCAGTATGTTATAATAATTCATGCCGATAAGTTCGGCTGCACAGGAGGTTTCTATGGACGCACGAAGGCACTTAATTATCATAAAAGGAAAGGATCAGACGGACTCGGTTTCCAGCTTTCAGTTCCATGACGGAAAGTGTGAGGTCGTCTATACCGGTGCGCCCAATAAGACATACAGATTCCAGAGCGGTAATGTGGAGATTCTGCCCCTTCAAAAGAAAATCGACCCTGCGCAGGTAATTGTCACCGCAAACGGACAAACAATCAGCGGAATTGATGAGCTTCTCGATTTCAGCGGATATTACCGCATTGTCCGCAACGGTAAGAAAGATTTATCATTCCGTAGGAGCGAAGTGCAGTTCCAGCAGAATTGCCTGACAGACGGTAAAAATCAGGAAGCATTTCAGTATTTCAAGGAGACTGCTGCGGCAATCAGTCTGGTGGCAGAAAATGACATCAATATTCTGAGTTTGCAGTACGACAAGATCAAGCAGGTCAGCGAGGATACCGTGCTGGCAAACTATCTTGCACCGCAGAAAGAAGCTAAAGCACCCCAGATGCCGGAGACGGTGATCTATCCGTTTGGTCTGAACCAGAGTCAGAAATTGGCGGTGGAGCGGGCACTTTCCTCCCAAATCAGCATCATTCAGGGGCCTCCCGGCACAGGAAAAACGCAGACGATTCTGAATATCATTGCCAATTTGGTTCGGAGCGGGAAGACCGTGGCGGTCGTATCCAACAACAATTCTGCAACACACAATGTGGCGGAAAAACTGGAAAAGAAAAATACGGCCTTCTTGACTGCGTTTCTCGGGAGCCTTGCCAACAAGCAAAAGTTCTTAGAGGGCCAGACCGGTGCATACCCGAATATGAGCGATTGGGAAATGCCTCCGGAGGAACGGCGGCAATTGGATCAGGAGACGACCGCGCTTTCCAAAGAACTGAATGAAATGCTCAATGCCAAGAACCGTATCGCTGAAATTGAGCAGGAGTTTTTGCAGCTGAATCCAGAGCAGCACTATTTTGAGGAATACTATGCGACTTACAGTGACGCGCCGACGGAGAGTTTGGACAAGCTGTCTTCGCAGAAAATTTTGGCTCTCTGGATGGAGTTTGAACAGCACGCAGAACGAGACTCGCTTAGGGCTTTTGCAAAAAATCTCTATCATGTTCCGATTCAATCGCAACGCGCTCAAATTGTTTCTCCTTTCTCCGGAAC
>CAJLHL010000003.1 GCA_905206455.1 uncultured Eubacteriales bacterium | reverse complement strand
GTCTGCAAAAACAGATCTCTATTCGCCGGACGACTGTATTTTCGAAGAATTTTTTTTGTGCGGGATCAGTGCGCCCAATATGCCTCCAATCGCCGCCGGCAGAACCCAGCCAAAGCCCATAAAGCTCAGAGGAAGCGCGTTCAGAACCGGGACGGATATTTCCGTATATTGATTCAGCACGGTAAAGAGGCTGACAATCAGAGCTCCCAGAGCAGACATCCGGAATATCCAGTCATTTTGAATGTATTTGCTGAAAAAAGCGAGAACTATCAGTACCAGCGCAGGGGGATAGACTATATCCAAGATCGGAGACGCTATTGTGATAATCTCTTCCAGACCTATATTTGAGACAACCGCGCTGAATACGCAGATAATGACACAGAGTGTTTTATAAGAAAGGCGTCCACCGGAAAGACTGGAAAAGTATTCTGAGGATGCACTGACCAGAGCGATGGCTGTGGTGATACAGGCCAGCGCTGTGACGACGGAGAAAAGCAGAACTCCTCCGGATCCCAGAAGACGCTGTACGATAGAAATCAGCAGAGTCGTACGGTCGATGGAAAGATCGGCGAACTCCGATATGCTGACTCCCAGATAGGTCAGTCCCAGATAGACGGCAAAAAGAGCGATACCGGCGACGATGCCGGCGCCGGTTACGACGCGGGCTTTGTCCTTAAATCGGGTATATCCTTTGTTTTCCGCGCTGTTTAGGAGAATGATTCCGAAAATCATGGAGGCCAGGGCGTCCAGAGTCTGATAACCTGCTTTGATACCGGTTTCGGCGACGTTATCGATCAGAGGTTCGGAAGGAATCGGACCGATCGGATTGATAATTCCCGACAGGATCATGGTCAAAAGCCCGAGCAGAAGGAGCGGAGTGAGTATTTTTCCGACGATATCCACCACAGCGGATTCCCGTATGCTGAGAAGAAAAATCACCGCAAAAAAGACGACAGAAAAGAGAGGCGCGCTGAAATCGGGAATCATCAGCTGTACGGACATTTCAAAGGTGGATGCCGCAGTGCGTGGAATCGCCAGCATCGGACCGATGCAGAGCACGATAGCCGTCATGAGCAGAACTGACGGAATTTTTCCGATTCGCTTTACGATCGCTTCCGTACTGCCGCAGCGCATGATGGCGAAGAGGGCGAGAAGGGCCAGACCGATATCTGCGATAAAATAACACAGAAAACCGAAAAACCATTGAGAACCGGATTCCAGTCCCAGGTAAGGAGGAAAAATCACATTTCCCGCCCCGAAAAACATGGAAAAGAGCGCAAAACCGATGACGAAAATGTCTTTAACAGATGTATGTTTCATAGAAGGTTCTCCTCATATATTTCGTATCACAGTGGTCTGATAAGTAAAATGACAAATCTGCGGATCGATGATACAGAACGGATAATTTTCATTTGTGTTTTTCGCATTTACAATATGCAATCCTATCTATTGTACAATGATTTCCTGAAGTATCAAAATATTTTTCTCATTTTGACTCGATTTTAACCGGATAACTTTGCAGTATGGCGGCGGATGCAGGAAAATCCAGTTTTTTACAGAATCCTGTGCGAGTATTTGAGTCTGCGGAAGCGCGGGGCGAAAAAGGATGATGTATTTCTGCGGTAAATGATATAATAAAATAATACTATCGCGCCGGTATTCCGCAATGCTGTGGGCGCCGGATTTTCTTTTCCCGTTTTCCCATCTTTATGAAAAGCAGCCCTTCACGAGAAGCTGGCGGCGCGGATCCTGTCCGGCGCTGCGCCGGAATCATCGTATCCTCGGAATATCTGATTTATCCGGGTATTGTTTCGATTGGAACTAAAGTCATAGCACATCTGTCGGATACAGCGGGAAATCGGGAAAACAGACAGAGAACAGGAGAGTAACGGTATGGCACAGAAAAGATCAGAGAAAATCTATCAGATCATCACGCTGGAAGAGCTCTGCGGCGCGTTGTTCGGCGCGGAGGACGGAGAAAAATGTCTGATGCAGAACTGGGTGGATCAGACGAAATTCCGCCGTACACACGGCAAGGGCGGCGCTAAAACGAGGGGCGGAAAGGCCTTTAGACAACAGGATCAGATCGAAATTTTTCTGCCGGAAAAAATTCTTTGCGACGTGTGGAGCGATCCGGACAGAAGTGAGCTCTGGTCGGAGATAACCAAAGGGACCGGAAAAAATCCTATGGGAGATATCGTTCTCGCCAGAGGAGAAGACCCGAAAGCAAAAGCTGCGAGAAGAGAGCTGGCAAAGTGGCTGAAAGACGATGCCGACGGATCGCGTTATGAAGATCTTCTGGGGCATTGCAGAAATTTGTTGGAATACGGCGAGTCACCTCGTCTGCCGGAAGCGCTGGACGTCTGTTTTTCCGCGCTGCTGGAGCGGGAGAAAAATTTTGAAGAGACGCAGTCTCAGACGAAAGAAGCGGAGCGCAGGAAGAGCCGGCGTGAGAGATGGCGGGACGAGCTGTCGGAGAGATGGACTGAGCTGGCTCATTCGCGGGAAAAGGAGAAACAGGCGGAATTGCTTTCGTGGATGATTTTATACGCTGTCCTGACCATCGATCGGATCGAAGACCTGGTAGGACTCTCCGCGGCTGCGGAGAGCAGAAAGAGAGGACTTATGGGAAATCCGCGGGAGGAAGAGACGGGACGGGCGTCTTTCCTCGGGAGTATCCGCCGCAGCGAGGTAACGGTGACTTACGCAAACCGCAGCGACAGCATGAGCGAGGACATCATAAATCTGGCGAAGGAGAGCAGGGAGGTCTGCGGTATCGGGATAGCTCTGTCCGAGCTGACGGGAATGGGCATGGTTCTGACGAAAATACTGGAAGGCGGAACAAAATTCCGGCTGTTGCTGACGGATCCGGAGGGAGAGGGACGGCGCCTGCGGGAGATTGAGGAGACCGGCGCTGAAGACGGACATATCGTTCAGAGTGTAAAGCAGGCGAGAGAAAACATGAAGATTCTCAGAGAGATGAGGACGGATTTAGCGGAGGGTATTCGAATCCGTTATTATCAGGAGACGCCCCGGGCCAATCTCATTTTTTTCGACGACCGGTATGCGCTGATCCAGTTTTATTACGGAAAAGAGCGGGGGAAAGAAACACCGAGTTTTCTCGTAAAAAATGGGCCGGGCTGCAGTATCTTCGGATTTTACAAAAAGATTTTCGATGATATATGGGAAGAATCGGAATCTATGGAGGAGCGGTTTTTAGACGGTTGACAGAAGAAAAAAGCGGAGGGAAGACTATTTTGTCTTTCCTCCGCTTTTTTTCTGCCGTTTTTCTCAGAGGCTATAGGTGAGACGACCGGGATGTATCATAGTTTCTCTTCTATCTGCCTTCCGCGTCTCTTTTTACAATTTTAGTGCGTTCCCGGTGAAATCCTGAAAAAAGGAATTCAGTTCCTGAAAAAGTGAATTGGAAAAGAATTACAGAGGAAAAAGAACGAGATAAAATGACTCCAACATCGAGAATGGCGAAGCGGAAACTCAGATGCAAAAAGAATATGTTCAGGGGGTACAAATGTGCCCGATGGAAGGAGCGGAAACCATGTATAAAAAAGTATTGAATATCATCAGTCTTAAAACAAAATACAAATGCCTCGGAATCGTCGCCCTGTCTGTGGTAACCGCAGTACTGGCGTCTCTGTGGCCGGTACAGCTCGGTAAGATTTATACAAATGTCTCCGGCGGAAATATCAGTACGCTGCGGCAGGGTCTTCTGTCTGTCGCCGTCTTCGGCGCTACGTATGCGGCGGCGGAATGTATCACTGTTTTTCGGCGTGTAGCGATGGACTGGATCGTGGCCAGCAATGAAAAAGAAGTGCGCGAAAGGAGTTTTTCCAAGCTGCTTCAGATGCCGGTGAGGTATTACTCCGAAAGTGTGTCGGGAACGAAGACGGCGGAACTGAATCAGGGCGTCGCCGGATTGAGTCAGCTGATAAAAATATTCTGCAATGATATCATCGCTACGCTTTTTATCGCGGTCTGCACTCTCGGACAGGTTGTGCTCAACGCACCGGCGGCTTTTGTTTTTATTATGATTTCCTATCTGGCGGCGAGTATGCTGCTTTCCATACTTCAGATCAGGTCGCAGAACGGAATTCGGGAAGCGATCGTCGAAAAGAAAAATAAACTGGACGGAAAGATCTGTCAGTCGATATTGAATTTAGAGCTGATTCGCTGCATGGATGCCAACCGATATGAGGAAGCGCGAATGGAGCCGGTGATGCAGGACATCTGTTCTACGGAAAAGAGACATCACATGTATATGGGTTCTTTTGATGTTCTGAAGCAGCTGTGCAAGATCGCATTTCAGGTGGGAATCATCGTGTATTCTCTTATTCTCATAGCGAAAGGAGCGATGAATCCCGGCGTAATTATCACCGTATGCCTTCTCTTTCAGCAGCTGATCAAACCGATCGATGAGATCTATCGCTTTCTCGATGAGACGGCTTCGTCCTTTACAAAGTGCAAATCTATCGTGGAGCTGTCCGGCGAATCATCGGATCTGACTTTTGCGATCGAGCGGAGAAAAACGGAAGACAGCGATCATCTCATCGAAATCTGCGATGTGGATATTTTAAGCCCGGCGGGAGTTCCTATCGCTTCTTATGACCGCATCGAGATCGACGGGAGAAAAAAGACTGCGATCAGGGGAGAGTCCGGATGCGGCAAGACGACACTGATCCGCTGTCTCACCAGGTATTATGGCTGCGACAGGAAAAAAGGAGCTGTGAGGGTATTCGGCCGTGATTTATATCAGTACACCAATGAAGAGCTGGCAGACACGCTGTGCTATGTCCCTCAGACCACATATCTCTTTGCCGGAAGCATCCGGGACAATCTGGTATACGGATTATCAGATCATTTCAGCAAAAGGGAGCTGGTCGGGGCTCTCGAAAAGGCGTGTCTCTACGGTGACCTGGCGAGCAACGTAAAAAAACTGTCCGCAGATCTCTCCGGCAGCGGCAAATATGATGAATCTGTCATAAACCGTGTCTTAGAGATGAATGTCTCCGAAGGAGGGAGCAATCTCTCGGGAGGAATGCGGCAGAGGCTGTCCTTGGCCAGAATTTTTCTGAGGGAGCCGAGATTGTTTATCCTTGACGAGAGCACCGCTAATCTGGATGAAATCACCGGCAGTGCCGTTCTGCAAAACATCGAAGAATATGCGCAGAGTATCGGCGCCGGCCTCGTCTATATCGCTCACAATGAAAATGTCGTAAACCGCTGCGATGCAGTGATAGAGCTCGAAAACAGAATCCACAAAAGCATCGGAACGGAAGATGAAAAATATATCGCATGAGGAGGAAAAAGCTGTGAAAATCAAATTTAGAAGCGAGAGAAGATATCCTGTCTCCGGGAGGAGGACGCAAAAGAATTTTCTGACAGATCCAGATTATCAGCCGGCAGCAGCGGGCAGTGATTTTCAGCGCCGCCCGGTGCTCCGCGATGAAGGTCCGGGGCCGGGACGCTGCCTTGGGCCGCGTCATCCTGCCGGGAACAGAGGAATGTGCCGTCCTGCGGAGAAGAGAGAAGCGTACCGTCCGGTTCCTCCTCATCTGAGGACGCGCTTTTATCCGGAATTTGATGAAAAGGACAGAGAGATTTTTATGAGAGTTTTCGGAGATGAAGATTCGGCGGACGCTACTGTGCAGGTGATTCGGAATGCGCCGCCGGAGATCGCCGTGCTCACGCTGCAGATAATGGAAATGATTCGGAGGGCAGAAGGATGTTAAGAGGATATCGGTTTTCTATGATAGATGAAATGATGAACCGCGAGTATATCGAGTTGTACGGCGCTGCGGGCGATGCGTTCTCTGAAGTTATCGACGAGGCGCCTTACGAAATGGCAGTATTGTCAAATCTGATAATCTACCTGACAAAGATGATGCGAAAGCAGGAGAGCGAAAACAGGGGAGACGGAGCGTTCGGGCGGGAAGCCCGCACGGAGAAAGACCCGGCCTGCAGTCCGAAAGATAGAACAAAACAACTTCCGCTGCCTGTGGATAACGTGAGTGTTTTCGAATCTGATACAGTAGAAGCCAGGCAGGGGGAAGAGAGATGAACATCAGAGAAATCGTAAAAGAAGTAGGGTATTTTGAGACTTCGCTGAATCTGCTGCCCGCATTGGGCAGCGCAGATGCGGCGGAAAGAATAGCGGCGGATATGCCTCTTCCCTCCGCAGATATCGGGGAGAGGATAGAAGCTTATGCGAAAGGAATCGCTAAAAAAGGAAAGAAAAAAATTTTTCTGCTGACACCGGAAATTGCTCTGATCGAAAAGCTGGCGGAATACCCGGAAAATATCGAATCTGTTTTAATCGTTCTGCCCTCGGATATGGATCCGGAGATGTGCGAACGAATCGGGAAAAATCTTCTGAAAACCGTAGATATTCAGCTGATCCGGGAACCTTTTTTTCCGGAGGATTTTTCTCCGAAAAACGGCGTTATCGCGGTGAGCGGATTTCTTGCGGGCGGCAGGACAATGGTCTCAAGAGAGGTGTACCGCATGACGGAACATTACGGAGGGTTTCTGGGGCAGAAACTGTTTCTTCCCTATGCCGATCTGCAAAAGACGGGAAAATATGACGGCTGGCTGGAGATCTCCCACAGAAAGTTTCATGAGGTTATGCAGGGAAAGGAAGTGACAGAGTGTATCTCAGCCGAATAAAACAGTCTTCTTCTGTTCTGCTCATCGCAGGCATGTTTGCGGCGGCTTCTGCCGCCGCTTTATCGAATCATATTCCGATTCAGAATATCATGGAGAACTATTCGTTTAACGTACTGATCATTTTGATTTCCATGGAGCTTTTTACAAATCTTATCACCGAAACCGGAATCATGCAGGTATTGTCAGTCCGTCTGGCGGCCCTGTCGAAGGGAAGAAAGAGATTGAGCCTCGTCTTTTTCGGGATACTGATGTTTTTGATCTCTTCTTTTTTAAATAATATTACGGCGGTCATGATGGTTCTTCCGGTCATGTTCGTATTGCTGAAAACCATCGATGTGGATGAACGGTATGTGAGTACATTTTTTGCGGTGATTCTCGCGCTCAGCAATACGGGAGGCGCTGCATCTCCTGTGGGAGACTTTCCGGCGATCGTAATTATGACCAGCGGAATCACATCGTTTTTAGGCTATCTGACACATGCCTTTCCTCTATTTGCTGTGACGTCCTGCGTTTTAATCGCTTATTGGGGAATGCGGATCCAGAAAGAAAGGGATGACGGAAATATGCGTATGCTGGCGATCCGCTGCCTCAGGAGTCAGTATAAAAATATCAGGGTGAGGTCTGATGTCCTGAGACCGTTAACGGTAATTCTGGTGTGTATGTTTCTGGCCTGGAGTTTTGTGCCGCAGGAGACGATTCCCCCTGAGGTAATCGCGGTTCTGGGGTATGCGCTCTCTGCGGCGGTCTGCAGCCTGAAAGGAATAAAAGTAAGACAGAGTATAGATTTTAAATCGGTTCTTACGATTGCGGCATTTTTATTCTTTGCGGAGGTGGTGAGTCAAACGGGAATTCTCACTCTCATGGCGGAATATCTTCAGGGAAATATAGCGGATACGAAAATTTTAATTCTCGTTATCATGGTAATCACTTCGCTGATCGCCGGAGTTTTTTCAGCCGGTCCTGCAGCGGCGGCGATGATGCCGGTGATCACGGAGATCTGTAGCGGGCTGCCGGCAAGTCAGTGCGATTGGATCGCTGTGGCTTACGCGGCGGCGATCTGCAGCGGAAGTTCTCTGTTCATGTGGTCCGCTACAGCGGGATTTATTCTCTCCGATAAAGTAAATCATGCGAAAATTAAGAATGAGAGAGGGGAAAACTCCCGATGGGGGATTTCACAATATTTGAAGTACGGTCTGCAGAATTATGCGATACAGCTCGGTATCGCGGTGATCTGCATCTGGCTGATATTGTAACGTCATTGCCTAATGATACTTTTCCACGAGCTGCAGATCCCTTCGGACTTTGATGAGAATAAAAATTATTTGGAAAAATGGACAAGCAAAGATTTTCACAAAATGCTTGATGATTGGCAGTCCGAAGGCGCGGACTTATGATATAATGACTCTGGTTACTGACTTTGCGGCACTGCCGTGAGAAAAGAATCATTCTATTGTATCTGGTTATATGCCAATGACGCGAAAAACAGGAGAATATGTTATAATAGTTTCAGCTTAGAAATTTACAAGAGAAACGCAGTGAGAGTTTAGTTGAACAAAGGAACCACTGTTCCTGCTTGCGGCGTAAACAGAGGAAGGTCTCATGTGAGTCTCCCCAAAAATGGTGGGGGTATTCTCTCTCTGAGGGATACCGGTTTTTCCAAGAGTTCCGTTCCTCGCTAAAAGCCGGAAGAAGGGATGATTTTTCGGTTCTGTACTGGGAAATTTTCCTTTTTGTGATAACCGGATGAACAGGAACTTTGCTCCGATTAAAAAAATTCCTGTGAGATAAAAATACGGTGAGAAAGAATGAACATAGATGTCAACACAAAGAAAATGGCGGTGATCGGTGATCCCATCGAGCATTCTCTGTCGCCGCTGATGCACAACAGTATTATTCAGGCAAATGGTTTCAATGCGGTCTATTTCCCGTTTCACGTGAAACCATCGGAGCTCCGCAGGTACGCAGAATCTCTGCGAAATCTGGAATTCTCCGGTTTTAACGCCACCATGCCTCATAAACAGGCGCTGCTGTCGATCGTCGATGAGATCGATGGGGAGGCGGCGCGCTATCAGTCGGTCAATACGGTAAAAATCACCGATGGAAAGCTCATAGGCTATAATACGGATGTCAGAGGACTTTTCCAGTCGTTTTCCGACAGAGGCGTCGATCTGAGAGGAAGCCGCATCGTGATCATCGGAGCCGGCGGCGTGGCGGGCGCTGTCATGCAGGGCGCAGCCGAACACGGTGTGGAACGCATTACGATTCTCAACAGAACGCAGGCTCGGGCAGAAAAACTCTGCGAGGGTCTGAAATATGCGTTTGCCGTGGCTCAGACCTCGGAAAATATGAAAGACGCGGCGAAGGATGCGGACGTCATCATAAACTGCACTTCTCTGGGAATGTACGGCACAGATGCGGATTTTACCGATTTATCGTTTTTAGACGGTACGGCGGCGTTGCTCTGCGATCTGATCTATAATCCGTGGGAGACGAAATTTCTCGCCTACGGGAGGCAGAGAGGACTGGAAACGATGAACGGGATGGCGATGCTGATCTATCAGGGGTTGCTTGCTTTTGAGATTTTTATGGATGTCAGGTTAAATTATGCCGAAGAATACAGCCGCATCTATCCTTTATGCAGGGATCGTCTGATAAAAAAATAGTTTTTCAAAAATGGATTTCCGTGACTCCGATGAAGAGTGTTTCATAAAATGAGACGGCGGAAAACGCTTTAAAATGTTTTTTTACATTTATGGATTACAGGGTTTCTTGACATTTTGATTTTGCGGCAGTATACTGAGCGCATCGACAGCAAAGGCGCTATCGGACAGATTTCTGCCCGTAGTGTCTTTTTTGGCATACGGAGACGGCGTGGCGGCGTCTATACAGCTTTCTCCCGGGAAAACAGCCGGGCGGCCGCGGTTGTGCCAGCGGTCAGCGATAAAAAGGAGAATCGATATCATGGAGAAAATAAACGATATTTTCGGAAGTCTGGTCTTTAATGACGCGGTGATGAGAGAGCGTCTTCCCAAGGCCACATACAGGGCTCTCAAGGAGTCTATGGAGACGGGTACGGATCTGACTGTAGATGTGGCGAATGTCATCGCTGCGGAGATGAAAAACTGGGCCCTCGAGAAGGGCGCGACCCATTTCGCTCACTGGTTTCAGCCGCTGACAGGGATGACCGCGGAAAAACATGACGCGTTTATCAGTCCGAACGGCGACGGTACGGTCATCATGGACTTTTCCGGCAAAGAACTGATCAAGGGAGAACCGGACGGCTCCAGCTTCCCTTCCGGAGGCATCCGCTCCACTTTCGAGGCGAGAGGATATACCAACTGGGATCCTACTTCCTACGCTTTTATCAAAGAAAAGACGCTCTGCATTCCCACGGCGTTCTGTTCTTATGCGGGGGAGGCTCTGGACGAAAAGACGCCTCTTCTGCGTTCTATGGATGCCATCAATAAGCAGGGGCTGCGGATTACAAAGATTCTCGGCATGAATGACGTCAAAAAGATCGTCACTTCCGTGGGACCGGAGCAGGAATATTTCCTGGTGGACAGAGATATCTTCGAAGCGCGTCCGGACCTCGTCTACTGTGGAAGAACGCTTTTCGGCTCCAAGCCCCCGAAGCGTCAGGAACTCCACGATCACTATTTCGGCGCGATTAAACCGAGAGTTAAGGAATTTATGGAGGATCTCAACAATGAACTCTGGAAGGTGGGAATCCTTTCCAGGACGGAACATAACGAAGTCGCTCCATCCCAGCATGAGATGGCTCCGATTTATACCGAGACAAACGTGGCTCTCGACCATAATCAGCTGACTATGGAAATACTCAAAAAAGTGGCGGAGAGACATGATATGGCGTGTTTGCTTCATGAAAAGCCTTTCGCCGGCGTCAACGGCTCCGGTAAACATACGAACTGGTCGATTTCTACCGATACCGGCATCGGCCTGCTCGATCCGGGAAAAAAGCCGGAGGAAAACACGATTTTTCTCATCACACTCGCCGCGGTTATCCAGGCCGCAGACGAATATCAGGATCTTCTCAGGGTATCGGTAGCCAGTGCGGGCAACGATCACCGTCTCGGCGGCCATGAAGCTCCTCCTGCGATTATTTCCATGTTTCTGGGAGATGAGCTGACGAATGTGGTGGAATCTATCGTTTCCGGCACGGAGCCGAAAAAATACGACGAAGCCAAGATGGAATTCGGCGCTACCATGCTTCCTACTTTTATGAGGGACAATACCGACAGAAACCGCACGTCTCCTCTGGCTTTTACGGGCAACCGGTTCGAATTCCGAATGACCGGATCCAACATGTCCATCGGCGACGCCTGCTATGTTTTAAATACGATTGTGGCGGAGTCTTTCCGTCAGTTTGCGGATCGTCTGGAACAGGCCGATGACGTGGAGACGGAAGTAAAAGCTCTCCTCAGAGACGTTCTTACAAAACATCAGAGAATTATCTTCAACGGCGACAACTATACGGACGCTTGGGTGGAAGAAGCCGAAAAAAGAGGTCTTCTCAATCTGACCAGTACGGTAGAAGCGATTCCGTATCTGATCGCTAAGAAAAATGTGGAGTTGTTTAAAACCCACGGTATTTTCTCCGAAGTCGAATCTTACGCGAGATACGGAATTAAGATCGAAGGCTTCTGCAAAATAGTAAACATTGAGGCTCTCACTATGATCGATATGGCGAGACGAAATATCGCTCCTGCCGTCAGCTCTTACTGCAGTGAGCTGGCCAGTGCCGCCCTTGCGAAAAAAGAGCTGGGAGTCAATATAAAGGCGGAAAGCGACGTTTTGTCCAAAATTTCCGATCTTGCGGCAGTATTTAACGATAAAATCGACGTCTTGGAAGACGCCGTTCTCAAAGCGAAAGAATTTAAGTCCGCAGAGCAGGCCAAGTATTTTCACGATATGGTTATTCCCGCTATGGAGGAACTGCGGTCCGCGGGAGATGAGCTTGAGACACTGACTGCAGAGGAATACTGGCCGTTCCCGTCTTACGGTGAGATGATGTTCAGTATCAAATAAAAATATTGTCTGGGATACCTTATGGTGAAAAAACGGACACGGACGCGTCAGGCAGGCTTTTGCCGCTGTGAGTTTGGCGCAGGAAGTTTGAATCCTGAGTTTCAGGACTTTGAGAAAATTCCGTTGACAAATCATAATGTGCAACATAGAATATATATGCGATTCAGACAGATCGTTCCATGAATCGATATAAAAATGCAAATTTCGACAAAAAATTTGAATAAAGAACAAAAAACATGTATAATGGAGTTGAAGATATGTTCCTGCAGAACAGCCGGTGAATTTCCGCCCGTACAGAAGCCGGCGCAGGAAAGGCTGGTCTCATCATCAGCTTATAGATGAATTACGCAAATACCCAATAACTAAAATAACCTTTACGTTCCCGAATTCTGCGCTGCGCAGATTCGGGTCCCAAAACCCTAACCCTACAAAACCCCGCCGAAACGGCGGGGTTTTGGTTTTTTGAAGGAGCAATTCCTGTTTTGAAATATTTTAATCAGCGCACCGGCAGGAAAGACGCCGCGGAATTCTGGGAGCTGTCTTTTTTAGTTCAATTACTATTTAAAATGTTGTATACTTTACTGTAGGTTTAAGACGAAATAAAGCGAGGGAGAGAGTATGGATATCAAATTTGCGCTGGTCACGCTAATTCTTCCGGCGATCATGGAAATATCGGGACTTCTTATGATGCTGCATCCGCCGAAGACGAGAAATGTTCTGTTCGGTTATCGGACGCGCCGCTCTCTGCTGAGTCAGGAAACCTGGGATTTCGCCAATTATTACGGAGGGACACTTTATGTATATCTCGGATTTTATATCACTGCCGCTACGCTTCTGACAGACTTGGTTTTAAAAATTATCAAAGCGGATGCGGACGAGGTAGCCGCAGCGGTTATCGTTCTCATACTGCTGCAGGCTCTGTGTTTTGTCTTCCCGCTCTTTTTTGTAGAGGCGAAACTAAAATCCCATTTTGACAGCGAAGGAAGACGGATCGATTCTTTTTCGGCGAGCTCATCGTCTTATGATGATTCCGATTGGGATGACTGGAACAGAGACGAGTGGAAGGAAGCCTGGAGAGACGAATACAATGACTGGGAACTGTGGAAACAGAAGAAGGACGCGGAGATCGCAGAGAAGAGGCGAAAACAGAAGGCGGAGGAAACGGCGGAGCTCAGCATCCGAGAAGAGGCGGGAGAAGGCCGGCGCGGTGATTCTGCAGCGGAAACCTCCGGAAGCAGCTCCGGAAAAGAGAATGGCGGAAAGACGGTCCGGGCAGAGAAATCCGCAGGGCAACAGAGTCAATCGGAGGATATATGATCGTTATCGGATTTATCGCGGCAATTGTGGTGCCGGTTTTTATGGTTCTGTGGGGTGTGCGCCTGCGGAAAAATCCGCCGGCGTATCTGCAGGGCAGATTGTCTTTTCGCACGAAAAGGGCGAAGCGTGATGCGGATCTGTGGAATTATGCAAATACGTTTTTTTCTCATATGATTTTGGTCGCCGGAGTGAATGGAGGGCTGGTATCCGCTGTCTTTTACATCGGGTCTATGATTTTGACAGGAGGAGCGTACTGGGCGGCCGCGGCGGTTTCGCTTCTCTGTGTTCAGGCGGCGTGTGTATTGTTTCTTTATCGAATTACGGATTTTCTCGTCAAAAAAATGTACCGGTCTCCGGAGGATGAGATGGAGGACTCCGCGGAGGAATTGAAGACTCTGAGATATCCGGATTGTAATGAGAAGGACATCGGCAAAAAATAGCAGTTGGGGGTAATATGGTTTTCAGCAGTATAAGTTTTCTCACTTTTTTTCTTCCGTGTCTGTTCGCGTGTTATTTTGTGATTCCCAGGAAGTTTCGCAGCGCGAGAAACGGCGTGTTGCTCGTGTTCAGCCTGGTATTTTACGCGTGCGGAGGACCGAAGTTTCTCCTTTTGATGCTTCTTTCCATCGCGGTAAACTATATCTGCGGTCTGTTTGCATCTGCGCAGCATACGAGACCGGTCAGGCTGGCAGGCATGATGTCCGCAATCATAATCGGCATCGGTCTTTTAGGATACTTTAAGTACGCAGGTTTTTTTGCGGAGATCATAAACTCGATGGGGGTAATGGTGCCGGTTCCGGAGATCACTCTGCCTATCGGCATATCTTTTTATACGTTTCAGGGGCTGAGTTATGTCATCGACGTCTACCGCAATGATGCCCGCGTGCAGCGAAATCCGTTCAAGATCGCTCTTTACATCGCACTTTTCCCTCAGCTGGTAGCGGGGCCTATCGTGCGGTATACGACGGTGGAGACGGAAATCTCCGAGCGCAGGGAGAGTATCGAGGAGGTTTCCGCGGGGATCGTCCGGTTTCTGTTCGGTCTGGCGAAAAAAATGATTCTGGCCAACAGTATGGGGGAGATTGCGGACGCCGCTTTTTCTCAGAGCGCCGGCGATCTTTCGGTGGCTTTCGCCTGGCTTGGAGCCTTGGCGTATACCGGTCAGATTTATTTCGATTTTTCCGCTTATTCCGATATGGCCATCGGTCTGGGAAAAATCTTCGGATTTCATTTCCTGGAAAACTTCGATTATCCATATATTTCTAAATCTGTGACGGAATTCTGGCGGAGATGGCACATTTCGCTGTCCACCTGGTTCAGGGACTATATCTATATTCCTCTCGGAGGGAGTTACTGCTCAAAAAAGCGTCAGGCTTTTAATATGTTTGTCGTCTGGGCCTGTACCGGCATGTGGCATGGCGCCGCATGGAATTTCGTCGTCTGGGGGATGTGGTTCTATATCCTCCTCGTAGGAGAGAAATATCTGTGGGGAAAAGGACTCGGAAAGATGCCATCCGTGTTTCAGCATATCTACGCTCTGTTGGCGGCTGTGATCAGCTGGGTCTTTTTCCGGGCGCCTGATCTGCCGTATGCTTTTGATTATCTGAAAGCCATGTTTTCCTTCGGAGGAACGCTGACCGACAGTCAGGCCGTGTATTATCTGCTCCAGTACGCTCCGGAGCTGATACTCTGCGTCATCGCGTCGATTCCGGTGAAAAAGTACGCGGAGAATGCGCTCCGCCGGAGAGCGGGACTCGACTGCGGTCCGGATTCCGCGGCAGGGGGAGAGGAGCGCCTGGGGCGAAACGCAGCGGCTTTTCTTCTGACCTGGGGACCGAAGATACTCGCTCTGTGTCTTCTGATGCTCTCTTATACCGAGCTGGTCACAGGTTCTTTCAATCCGTTTATCTATTTCCGGTTTTAGCGTGAGGAGGGCGAATCGTTATGAAAAGAATATCAGAGATTCTGATGGTCGGCGTGTTTGCCGTCTTTATCACCGTATCTATGGCGGTGACGCTGTCAAACCGGGACGAGACCTATTCTTATTTCGAAAACCGTCTTTACGCGACTGTGCCGGAAGTTACCGCGGAAAGTGTGGCGGGAGGAGAGTTTTTCAGCGGGCTGGAATCTTTTCTCTGCGACCATGCGGCGGGACGCCAGATTTTGCTGAAAGCTAAAACTTACACGGACGCCCGCATCCTGCGCCGGCCGGTGGTCAATGACGTCGTCGTGACGGGAGACGTTCTTCTGCCGTATAATCCTTATGAAAAGACGGACAAAAAGCAGATCGCGCAGCAGGCCGAGTCCATGGCGGCACAGCATGGCAAGCTCCGGGAGCAGATCGAATCCTACGGAGGAAGTTATATTTACACGGCGGTTCCCTGCCAGTATGTGTGCTACGAAAACAGTTATCCTTCATATCTGAACAGCCGAAAAGAGTTTACAGAGGCGGAAATCTCCGCGCTGACCGCATCTATGGAGAAGTACGGGGTGTCTATGATCGATATGCTCCCGGTATTTGAAAGGACTGCGGAAGGTGCGGCAGACAGATCCGTTACAGACGGCGGATCAGATAACGTAAATAATCGTCTGTTTTACAGCTCGGCGGTAGACAACCATTATTCTCTCGAAGGAGCATATGTTACCTACAGAGAAATCATAGACCGGATCAATGATCAGACCGGTTACAGTTTAAAATATCCTGCGGGAGATGAAATCACTTTTTCGGAAGTGCCCGAACCTTATCTGGGATCCCGGCAGAGAAAACTCATGGGCGTAATTCCGTGGGATGAACATCTGAAAAAAGCGGTGTTCCGCAGTGAAATACCGTTCACACGCATGGATAACGGGCAGGCTGTGGAAGCTTCCGTCTATTCTGACGCGGCATTTGAAGACGGAAAGGTGACGTATTCTCTGTACATGGGCGGCGATATTCCTGAGACGGTCATCGATACGAACCGTCCGGAGCTTCCATCGGTATTGATCTACGGGGACAGCTTTACCAACGCGGTGGAAACCTTGGCTTACTACAGTTTCGACGAGATGCGCTCCATCGATATGCGTTATTACAAAGAGATGTCTGTCTCACAGTATATCGACAAATACAAGCCGGACATCGTCATCTGCATCCGGGATTATGAATCTCTGCTGGCTTCCGACGGCAACGGAAATCTGTTTTCGGTACAGTAGTACGGTCTGAGGGCGGTGTTTGCAGGGGGACTGCGGGAGATGAGATTTTTTAGCAGAAAAATTTTCCTCGCGGGCGAGATCTTCGTTGATCTTCTATATAATGATATTATTACTTGTAAATCAAAATAAAAGCGGAATCCGGTTGCAATACCGCGGCAGTTATGATATTTTAAAGAATGTTAATAATGTAAATAAATATATCGGAGAAAACGGCGAGGATCGGGAAAAGTAAGCGGAAATGTGCAAAGCAGGGAGTGGCATCGGGACTGAAAGTGCCATTTGCGGCAGCCGGTGAAAGAACACCCGGGAGTCCGCCTTTCCAACGGCGCTGACGAGAAGACAAAGAGCATTTCTTTGAGGCTGCGGAATTTCATCTGCAGAGACCGGGCTTCTTCGGCAGTTCGCTCAGTAGGGGGGCGCGTGTGATGCGCGTTACTGCATTGAGAGCGGATGCGGACAGCGAGGCGTAAAGTCTGTGAAGCTCAGCGGATTTGAAATCGGATCTCATCCGGTTCAGCCGGAGAATTTTCCGGTTGTTTGTGCAGAGTCGTTGAGGCGATACAGTCCAGGACAGCGGAGGTTCGCGTCAAACACGGGTGGTACCGCGGTTTTTTGAAAAATCGTCCCTGTGATCCGGAAGGTGATTCCGGATCGCGGGGATTTTTTTGTTTGAAAATAAGATTACTGGGAGGAAAAACCATGCAGATTACAGATGAACTCATCGGCTATATCGGCGATCTTTCCCGACTTTATCTCAGCGATGAAGAGAAAGAGCGGGCGAAAAAGGACTTGTCCGATGTGCTGGATTATACGGAAAAGCTCAATGAACTGGATACCGAGGGTCTTCCGGAAATGTCCCATCCTTTCGAGGCGGTCAATCGTTTTCGAGAGGATGAAGTGC
Source organism: uncultured Eubacteriales bacterium (assembly GCA_905206455.1). GTDB lineage: Bacteria > Bacillota > Clostridia > Peptostreptococcales > Anaerovoracaceae > Alangreenwoodia. The sequence continues at coordinate 38,869 of CAJLHL010000003.1, read as the reverse complement.
GCAACAGCGACGACAGAGAAAATCTTCTGTCCAATGCGCCGGAACGCAAGGGTTCCTATTTTAAGGTATTTAAGACGGTGGAATAAGGCAGTTGAAGAAGAGATAAATAGATAAGAAGGAGATATCATATTGGATATTCGTGATCTGAGCGCTCTCCAGCTGGGAAGCGCGATAAAGAAGAAAGAGATCGGATGCCGGGAAGCCGCAGAGGCTTATCTGACGGCCATCGCAGAAAAAGACGGGAAAATCAAATCCTATATCACTGTGCTGGATGAAGAGGGCGCGGCAAGAGAAGTATCCTGCGCCGCAGACGGAGAAAATACAGAGAAAGTTCTGAGATCGGCGCTGTCTCAGGCCGACGGGGTGCAGGCGCGCATCGACGCCGGAGAGCTCGATCATCCCTTGGCGGGTGTACCGGCGGCGGTGAAAGATAATATGTGTATCCGCGGGATTCGCACTACAGCGGCGTCTGCTATTTTAGAGGATTTCCGTCCTCCGTATGATGCGGGAGTGATCGAAAATCTGAAAGCGGCGGGAGGCGTCGTCCTGGGCAAGGTGAATATGGACGAGTTTGCCATGGGAGGATCTACGGAGACATCTCACTACGGCATCACCGCGAATCCTTGGGATACGACGCGGGTGCCGGGGGGTTCCTCCGGCGGTTCCGCTGCTTCGGTGGCGGCAGGTCTGGCGCCGTATTCCCTCGGCTCCGATACCGGCGGTTCCATCCGTCAGCCGGCGGCGTTCACAGGACTCACCGGTATGAAGCCGACATACGGCAGTGTTTCCAGATACGGCCTTTTAGCATATGCGTCTTCTCTGGATCAGATCGGTCCTGTGGCCCGGGACGTCCGGGATGCGGCGGCTGTCCTGGAGATGATCTCCGGCGCGGACCGCAGAGACAGCACTTCCATCATAAAAGAAGCTTTCGATTTTTCCGGCTGTTATGACGGCAATATCAAAGGCATGAAAATCGGCATTCCTTCCAATTATTACGGAGAAGGTCTCGACCCGGAAATCAGAGAAGCGATTTTCTCGGCGGCAAAGCAGCTGGAAGCACAGGGAGCCGTCACAGAGGAATTCGACATGCCGATCGTAGATTACGCTGTGCCGGCGTACTATATTATCGCGTGCGCGGAGGCCAGCTCCAATCTGTCACGTTATGACGGAATCAAGTACGGACACAGAACGAAAAATGCACAAAATCTTACGGAGACGTACTATAAGTCCAGAAGCGAAGGCTTCGGTACAGAGGTAAAGCGCCGTATCATGCTGGGCTCTTTCGTATTGAGCTCCGGCTATTTCGACGCATACTATAAAAAAGCCCTCAAAGTGAGAGGACTGATCAAAAAAGCTTTCGAGGAGGCTTTCGAAAAATACGATATGATCCTCAGCCCGGTAAGTCCGACGGCGGCTTACAAAATCGGCGGACAGATCGCGGATCCTATCGCTATGTATATGGCGGATATCTATACGGTTTCCGTCAATCTGGCCGGACTTCCGGCGATTTCCGTTCCGTGCGGATTTACAAAAGAAGGGCTGCCGGTGGGCATGCAGTTCATCGGAAACTCGTTTGAAGAAAAGAAACTCATCCGCATGGCCGACACATATCAGCAGATGACGGACTATCACATCAGAAGACCTGAAATTTTCGGGAAAGGAGGTGCAGAATAATGGAATATGAAATCGTCATGGGCCTGGAGGTCCACGTAGAGCTCTCCACGAAAACAAAGATTTTCTGCGGCTGCTCGACGGAATTCGGAGGTGAGCCGAACTCTCATACCTGTCCGGTCTGTATGGGAATGCCCGGTTCTCTGCCGGTGCTCAACAAGGGCGTCGTAGACCGTGCCATCAAGGCAGGTCTCGCTTTTCACAGCGATCTGCAGTATACGAACATCTTCGACAGAAAAAACTATTTCTACCCGGACCTTCCGAAAGATTACCAGATTTCCCAACTTTATCATCCGATCTGTCTCAACGGCTATGTGGAGATCGACCAGGCTGCTCCGGATCAGGATCTGGACGAATACGGCATGATCCGCGACGCCGGCGCTTATGAAAACGACGGCGTAAACGGCGGAGTAAAGACAGCTGCCGGTCTGGAGCCGATCACTCCGGGAAAGAAGCGCATCCGTCTTCATGAAATCCACATGGAGGAAGACGCAGGCAAGTTGGTTCACGATGCAGCGGGCACGCTGATCGATTATAACCGCTGCGGCGTTCCTTTGGTGGAAATCGTTTCCGAACCGGATTTCCGGAGCGCTGACGAGGTGGTAGATTATCTGGAAAAGCTCAGAGAGATGCTGGTCTATATGGACGTCTCCGACTGCAAGATGCAGGAAGGTTCCATGCGCGCCGACATCAACCTGTCTGTGCGTCCGAAAGGCTCCAGTCAATTCGGAACACGGACGGAGATGAAGAATATCAACTCTCTTAAGGCAATTCGCCGGGCCATCGAATTTGAGAGCAGACGGCAGATCGATGTCCTTAACGCCGGAGGTACGATCCATCAGGAGACACGACGCTGGGACGATGAAAAGGGTGAAACGTATGCCATGCGTTCCAAGGAAAACGCGCAGGATTACCGGTATTTTCCGGATCCTGATCTGATCCCCGTAGCTCTGACGGAGGAATGGGTGGAAGAGATGAGAGCCGCAATGCCGGAACTTCCTCAGGCGAAGAGAGAGCGTTATGTAAACGAACTGAAGCTGTCTCCGGATACCGCAAAGGTTCTCACATCGGATAAGAATTTCGCATCGCTGTTTGACGATGCGTATGCTGTCTGCGGCAAGGCAAGAGAGACGGCGAATATCATCACTACCGATATCATCGCTCTGGTGAAGGAAGCGGGAATCGAGCCTTCCGCCATGAAGATGGATCCGAAAAAATTAGCGGATATCATTACTTTGGTAGCAGATGAGAAAGTAAACCGCAGCGTAGGTAAAGATCTGACCGCGAAATTATTCAAAGAAGACATCGATCCGATAAAATATGTGAAAGAAAACGGTCTGATGATCGTAGAAGATACGGCGCTGATCGCGGCGACCATCGATGAGGTAATCGCAGAATTCCCTCAGTCTGTGGCGGATTATAAGGCCGGCAAAGAAAAAGCCTTCGGCTTTATGGTAGGTCAGACCATGAGACGGCTGAAGGGGAAGGGAAGTCCGCGCAGCGTCAACGGCCTGCTGAAGGAAAAGCTGGACGGTGTGAAGTTCGACGCGGAGGCCGCAAAAGCTCAGGAGGAAGCGGAAAAGGCCGCGAAAGTTCAGGAACAGCTGAAAAAGGCTGCGCAGAAGAAAGCTGAAGCCGCAGAAGATGATGGCGCAGGCCGGGGAAAAGAGGTTCGTCAGGAGCAGCTGACCGCAGCGGAAAAAGCTCTCAGAAGAGCTCAGAGCTCCGGCGGCGCAGGCGCTGATGAAAACAGCGGAGAAGACAGCCGGGTGGCATTCCGTCCGAACCGTTATCGTACTCATAACTGCGGAGAGCTCCGGGAAGAGCATATCGGACAGAAAGTCCGGGTTTCCGGCTGGATCAGCACCATACGAAACCACGGCGGTATCGTATTTGTCGATCTCACCGATTATTACGGTGTGACACAGGTAGTGGTCACCGACGAACAGATCAGCGGTTTAAGCAAGGAAACGGTTATTCTCGTTCACGGCACGGTGCTCAAGAGAGATGAAGAGACGGTCAATCCGAATATCGCCACGGGATTTGTAGAAGTGAAAGCGGACAGGATCGAGCTTCTCGGCGCTTCTCTCAACAATCTGCCGTTTGAAATCGATCGGTCGAAAGAGACACGGGAAGATATCCGTCTGACGTATCGCTATCTCGATCTGAGAAATCCGAAGGTGAGAAATAACATCGTCTTCCGTTCTCAGATCATAAAATATCTGAGACATAAGATGGAAGATCTGGGATTCCTGGAAGTGCAGACGCCTATCCTGGCGGCTTCTTCTCCGGAAGGCGCAAGAGACTATCTGGTGCCGAGCAGAAAGCACAAGGGCTGTTTCTACGCTCTGCCTCAGGCGCCGCAGCAGTTTAAGCAGATTCTCATGGCCTCTGGATTTGACAGATACTTCCAGATTGCGCCGTGCTTCCGGGATGAGGACGCTCGTCTCGACCGCTCGCCGGGTGAATTCTATCAGCTGGATTTCGAGATGGCCTTCGCGACGCAGGAAGATGTTTTTGCCGTAGCGGAGAAGGTGATGTACGATACCTTTACGCAGTTCTCCGATCTGCCGGTATCCAAACCTCCGTTTACGAGAATCCCGTTCAGGGAAGCGATGCTGAAATACGGCACCGATAAGCCGGATCTGAGAAATCCTCTGATTATCATCGATCTGACGGATTTCTTCTCAAAAGTAGACTTCCCTGCTTTCCAGGGAAAAATTGTACGGGGAATCCGGGTTCCAGGCGCCGCGAAGCAGTCCAAGCGCTGGTTTAAGGAGATGGAAAAATACGCTCTGAGCATCGGCATGAAAGGATTGGGCTATATCAGCGTCAACGCAGATATGACCTATAAGGGACCGATCGACAAGTTTATGACAGACGAGCAGAAAAAGGAAATCGCTCAGACTGCAGATCTCCAACCTGAGGACGTTCTCTATTTCATCAGCGACGAGCCGGATACGGTAGCCAGATATGCCGGACAGATCCGCACCGAGGTGGCGAAGCGTCTGAATCTCATCGACAAAGACAGATTCGAGTTCTGCTATATCGTCGATTTCCCTATGTTTGAAATCAACGAGGAGACCGGAAAGATCGATTTCACGCACAATCCGTTCTCCATGCCTCAAGGCGAGATGGAAGCTCTCGAAACCATGAATCCGCTGGATATCAACGCCTATCAATACGACATCGTCTGCAACGGCTACGAGCTCTCTTCCGGGGCTGTGAGAAACCACAGAACAGATGTGATGGTCAAGGCATTTGAAATCGCAGGATACGATGAAGATGTGGTAAAACAGAAATTCGGCGCTCTTTATAATGCCTTCCAGTACGGTGCGCCTCCTCACGCCGGCATGGCTCCGGGAGTGGACCGTATTGTCATGCTGCTCACCGGAGAGGAGAATATCAGGGAAGTCATCGCCTTCCCTCTGAATTCCAATGCCCAGGATCTCATGTTCGGCTCACCGGGGGAAGTTACGGAGCAGCAGCTGCGGGAAGTTCACATCAAGGTGAGATAGAATCTCATTTATCTTTCGTCGGATGAAAAGGGAGAATGAAACGATAAATAAAAGCAAATAAAGGCAAATAAATAATGAATGGACGTTTCCCCAGGTCAGACCGGACTTGAGGAGACGTCCTTTTCTGTTCTTTTCATTTCTTTGCGCGTCCGCAGGCTTCAGATGTGTTAAAATCATTTCGTGCGCGTTCTCTGATACGCCGAAAACGATGCGCACCGATTTCTTAAAAAATAGAAGGAATTTGTTAATCAAATCTTAAAATTTTAACCCGTTTTTTCTTAATATCGGCTTCTGCTAAAATGACGGTGTAAGGAAGCGCAGTCAGCAAAGCTGCCGTCGACTGCCGGCCCTTGCAGAGGGAGAAGCGGCGCCGCCCGCAGCCGAGTGCGCGAAAAGAGCAGGACCGGCCGTGGGAAAGCCGCAGGATAAGGGGAGAGGAGATGGAGGATTGTATAACGTACTCGTTTGTGATGATGAAAAGGATATCGTGGCCGCGCTGAAAATATATCTCTCGTCAGGGGATTACAGAGTTTATGAGGCGTACAGCGGCAGTGAAGCGATTGAGATCGTAGAGAAGAATGACATACAGCTGATTCTGATGGATATCATGATGCCCGGGATGGACGGCATCGCCGCTACCGCGAAGATCAGAGAGATGTCAAATGTTCCGATCATTCTGCTCACCGCCAAAAGTGAGGACAGCGATAAGGTGCTGGGACTGAATATCGGAGCCGACGATTATATTACCAAACCCTTTAATCCCGTAGAAGTGCTGGCGCGAGTGAAGTCTCAGCTGCGCAGATATACGAATCTGGGCTCCTGGAGTAGAAAGACAGGAGTGTTTACCGCCGGGGGGCTGCAGCTGGATGACGAATCAAAAACCGTCACGGTGGATGGAGAACCTGTGACGCTGACACCGATTGAGTACAGCATTCTCAGACTGCTGATCCGTTCCCCTGGGAAAGTGTATTCCTCAGGGGAGATTTACCGGCGCATCTGGAATGAGATACCGCTGGGATCCGAAGGGGCCGTGGCGGTACATGTGCGTCATATCCGGGAAAAAATCGAGATTAATCCCTCCGAACCCCGCTATCTTCAGGTGGTTTGGGGGCAGGGATACAAAATCGCAAAACAGGGCGACAGGTGACGGTCCCGCGGCGATGCTTTGCAGTATCGCCGGAAGAATTCACAGCGTACCGCCGCGGCCTGCGGATATGATGCAGCAGCGGCAGTATGCGGGCAGACATTGATATTTAAGAAATCGGGGATGATAATGATGAAACGATTGATGACGAACACAGGGGCGAAAGCCGGAGCGGTGCTGATACTGACACTGTGCGTTCTGCTTTTTATCAGCAGTATCGCCGGCACGGTATATCTTTACGGTACGAATGCCGTAGATAAAAAAGGACTCAGATATTATGAGACGGATCTTTTCCAATATAACCTGTCCGACAGTGCGTTCCAGTATATGGGATATTATTACTATAACAGCGATGCGGGAAAGAAGGAAATGGAGGAGTCAGCTAAAGGAGGTGACAGCGCAGCCGGGGACCAGGTTTCAGGCAATACATCCGACACATATGACGATTCCCTTTATCCGATTGTCGAGTGGCAGGCAGTCCAGGGCGATATGGTGGCGGAAATCCCGAAGTGGAGCGATATGGAAGCGGGATCTTACAGGATCAAAGTCGGCGAATATTTTTACCGGGTTGAATCGACTGCCGACGGAAAGAAACAGTTTATTAACGAAGACGGTTCTACTGCTTTTCTCCTGTATCAGAGCACGGAAGGAGATGAAAATACGAAATATATCGGTTATATTTCGGGAGAGGTGATAAATGCAAACGGTTCTCTTCTGAATTACAGCAGCCGGGAGCTCGATGATTATATGATGGATGAAGTTGTCTGGCTCAATCCCAAAGAAGGCCGTCTCTATTTTAACAGACAAAGAGAGATTGTCTGGATCGGCAGAGATGTATCGGAAAGCGGCACAGAGACTGCGCAGTTTATGCTTTCCCTGGATTCTGTGATTTATGCCGATGAGAGCAGGGAAGAAGACGGGCATATGAATTATATGGCGTCCGTCGCTCAGAGTCACAGCGCCGGGGATTTTGAAAATATGAATATCCATATGGCGATTTACAGCAAATCAGACGGAAGTGCGGATCCGGTGCAGACCGGAGGAAATTCCGCCGCTGAAGGGTCGGACACAGATGGAACGGGAGCACAGAAGACGTCGGATACTCCCCTGACGACAGACAGTGTGCTGGCCCGGTATATGACAAAAGATCTTCTTTCTTTCAGTACGAAGATCAGTGCCGAATCCGTCAGCAGCACGGAAGGAGCGGCAGATGTTTCCGGACTGGGAAGTAAAGTTTCAGAAAATTATTCCTACAGCGGAAAAACAGATTATTCGGTGACGATCGGCTACGATAACGGTATGAGTATCGTATGCTCTGTCACCGAGCCCATGAAAAATATCGATATCTTTCTTCTGATCAAATTGTTTCATAATATCTTTACTCCTTTTGGTGCATGGATTATTTTAGCGGACGTGATTCTCGGATTTCTTTGCGCGGCTCTCTTTGTCTTTCTGATGATGGCTGCGGGGTGCAGGACCTGTGACGGGCGGGATCCTGAAGATGATGATCCTCAGACGGCGAACCGCGGTGTGAACGGAGACGGCAGAGACTTCTGGGAAAAAGGCGAAGGATTCGAACAGAGCGCAGAGGCGGGAACCGCAGGCAATGATAATGGAAGCGGGGCCGGTCGCATGCCGGCAGGCGGAGAGGCTGCTGTAAGGCCAAAGGCGGCAGGAGCAAAGATGCGGTCTCAACGCAGGCTTTTGAAAGCGGAACAGAAAGCTGCCTGGAGATCATCACAAGGATACTGTATCACAGCGTCCGCCGCGGATCGAATTCCGTTTGATCTCTTCCTTTTGATTTTCTTTATTCTCTTCGGAGGCGCAATGGCTGTCGATATCGCTTCCGCCGAGAGCGCTTTGATTGCGCCTTGGGGAAATCCGCCGGTCTCTCAGACTTATCCGATTTTCTGCGCAGCGGCAGCGGCAGCTGTCGTTCAGATTCTGCTGTGCATTCTTTTTTCGATGAGTTGTGCCGTGAGATTTAAACTCGGCGGCTGGTGGAGAAACAGCCTGATCTGGCGTATTCTGGTCTGGATGGCGGGGATCCTCGGAAAAGCGGGCGAGAAGATCTTTGGACCGCTGTGGAGAGGGATCAGAGAAGCCGTGGGAAACATTGCTGTCCAGTGGAAGCTCGGAGCGGTCTTCGTTCTGGTCGTTATGGTCAATCTGTTTGCGGGAAGCCAGCTGGGATGGTACGGCAGCGGATTTCTCGTATTTCTGGGAATTTTGTTTGATATCGCGGTATTTCTGGTGGTTATGGCCGTCGGCGTGATGCTTCGCAGACTGCAGAAAGGGGGACGGGCGCTGGCAAACGGCGATCTGAACGCAAAGGTGGACACCTCGAATATGAGAGGTGAATTCCGCGAACACGGGGAAAATCTCAATAACATCAGCAGAGGTATGGCCATCGCCATCGAACAGCGGATGAAGAGTGAGCGGATGAAGACCGAGCTGATTACAAACGTATCTCACGACATTAAAACGCCGCTGACTTCTATCGTGAATTATGTGGATCTGCTGAGTAAGGAAGATCTGGAAGGAAAGGCGGCGGAATATACGGAGGTGCTGGTCCGCCAGTCGGCGCGGCTGAAAAAGCTTACAGAGGATCTGGTGGAAGCGTCGAAGGCCTCTACGGGCAATATCACTGTTTCGCTGCAGCGGATCAATATCTGCGAGACGGTAAATCAGGCGGTAGGAGAATATGCGGAACGTCTGCAGGCTGCTTCTCTGAGCGCTGTTACCGATTTTCCGGACCATCCGGTGATTGCAGAGGCGGACGGACGCCTGCTCTGGAGAATTCTCGACAATCTGCTGAGCAATGTCTGCAAATATTCCATGCCGGGAACCCGCGTTTATATCACAGTCACAGAGCTTCGCACGGAAGCTTTCACGGCAGATTCTTCAGCGAACAGCCGGAAGGCAATGTCCTCTTACACCGATGGAAATCCCGCGGGTATTTTCGGTGAAAACGGCCTGAAAAAATATTTCGGAAAAAAACGCCTGCACCGGAATAGGTTGGAAAATAATACGGATCTGCAGGATTCTCAGAGATATGACACGGAGAATGATACAGCAGATGCCGTGGGATATAGCGCGTTGCCGGGCAGAGTGAGCATCGCAGTGAAAAATATTTCCAGAGAGCGTCTCAACGTCGCTACAGACGAACTCATGGAGCGGTTCGTAAGAGGCGACAGTGCGAGAACCACGGAAGGCAGCGGACTGGGGCTTAATATCGCCCGCAGTTTGACGGAGCTTCAGGGAGGAAGATTCGGCCTCAGTATCGACGGAGATCTGTTTAAGGCAGAAATTATCCTGAGATCGGAATAAACAGTGCAGAATTATGCCGGAGCGGTGAAATATGGTGAAATTCCGGTGAGATAGATGTCCCGGCGTATTTTTTAATGAGATGCGCCGGGATTTCTCTATTTTTCCCTTGCAAAAGTGGAAATACACTGTTATACTATTGAAGTTATCGCGCAGGGCGGTAATATCCTTGCCTCGGCAGCGAGGCCGGAAAGTCCACAAGGAGGTGACAAGATGACAAATTACGAAGTAATGTTCATCCTCGATTCTGCTTTAGAAGAAGACGCTAAAAACGCAGCGGTAGAAATGGTGAAGAACATCATCACTGCGGAAGACGGCGAAGTAACGAAAGAAGATATCTGGGGAACAAAGAAGCTCGCGTATCCGATCCAGAAGAAGAATGAAGGATACTATGCAGTAGTAGAATTCCAGGCAGGCACAGAACTCCCGAAGGAGTTAGACAGAAGATTGAAGATTTCTGACGCCTGCATCAGACACATCATCGTAAACAAAGACGAAAAATAGTTTTCGGATTCTGAAAAGAAAACTTTCTTCGTCAGGATGACAAGGAGTTTAAAATGAACGTAGTCGTATTGATTGGCAGATTGACAAGAGATCCGGAACTCAGATATACCAATTCGCAGATGCCGGTTTGTTCTGCGACTCTGGCGGTAGACCGTCCGGTGTCGAGAAACAGCCAGGATGGAGGAAATGACAGACAAGCCGATTTCATAAGAATTACTTTATTCGGAAAGCAGGCTGAGACGTTTTCCAGGTATCTTACGAAGGGCCGTCAGGTAGCGGTAGAGGGAAGAATTCAGACAGGCTCCTATCAGAATCAGAAGGGCGATACGGTATATACCACAGACGTGATTGTAAACCGTTTTGAATTCATCGGAAGCAAGAGCGATTCCCAGGCAGGAGGCAGCGGTTACAGCGCCTCAAACTACGGCGGAAACAGCAGCGCAGGCGGGTTCGACGGATATGGAAGCCAGCAGAACACAGGAGCTCCTCAGCAGGCAGCGCCGGTGCAGTCTGGTATTCCGGAAGGCTTTGAAGCCATTGACGACGACGACATTCCATTCTAAAGAAAGGAGACGCGCTCTATGGAAAAGAGAAGAGGCGGCATGAGAAGAAGAAAGGTCTGCCAGTTCTGCGTACAGAAGGCACAGAACGGCGCAGCTTCTATCGATTATAAAGATGTCGATACACTCAAAAAATATGTGACAGAAAGAGGTAAGATTCTTCCAAAGAGAATCACCGGCACTTGCGCTATTCACCAGAGAGAAGTGACGAAAGCGATTAAGAGAGCAAGAATTGTGGCATTACTCCCTTATACGCAGGACTAATCGAGCTCTGAATTGAAAAATTGTATCCGGTTGAAGCCGGGCAATTTCAGCATAGGCTCTGCACGCTGCAGCAAACTGCAGGCAGTGCTGTAAAAGACCGGGCGAAGCCCGTCATTTTATGCATCCGGCACTGAAAAGTGCCGGATTTTGTGTTTTTGGAAAAATTTCACCGGAAGAGCGATTACCGAAAAGTGTCGAAAACCGCAGAGATTGAATTGCCGTATCGGGTATGATATAATGTCTGCACCCTGCGACTGGCGAGCTTGTCAGAGCTTTGCTGCGATTTGAACAAAAACAGATGTTTCTATATTCGGATTCGTATTTTTTCGAATCAGAAGGAAGGCGAAATCATGAAAAAGAAATCAGGCAGACAGCCCTTTCTGTCAGTAAATTCAAAGCCGGATATCGTCGTAATGCTTATCATTACACTGCTTCTCGCTTTAGAAAAGCCTGTCATGGGACTGGTAGGACTGGCGCTGGTTTTTATTGCCATGCTGATAAATCTGAAGACTTCAGACAGCAATTCCAAAGCGATCAGCGAGTATCTTTATGATGTGACTTCAGATATGGATGAAACGATCTCCTTTTCTGTCATATATAATCCGCTTCCCCTGTGCATTATTGACAGCAAAGGCAAGATCATGTGGTATAATGCGAAATTTAATGAGCTGGTAGATGATTTGGAAGCGGGAAAGTCGAATATTTATGATATCACGGGTGTTAAAATTCACGAGATGACCAGAGAAGCGCTGAAAGATAAGACGATCACTTTCAAATCGAAACAGGCGCGCCCGAGAAATTTTAAAGTATTCGTGTCAGAAGCACGGATCAGCTGTTCTTCGGGAAGCAGGATGCTCCATTGGGTAGAAACCACGGTCGTGGACCAGATCAAAGAGAAATACAGAGATGAGCGGACTTGTATCGCTTATGTAAATATAGATAATTACGACGATATCATTTCATCAGCGCCGGATGACAAAAAGTCCGGTATCGGAGCGGAAATCGAAAATGAAATCCGTCTCTGGGCGACAAAATGTCAGGCGGGCTTTCTGAGAATGGGAAAAGCGAAATATGCTCTGATCTTTGATTTTCGCACTCTGGAAAATATCGAGGCAAATAAGTTTCCGATTCTCGACGAAATTCGCGCTATCGAGACGGGAGGAGATATTCCCGCTTCTCTGAGTATCGGCGTGGGCGCGTCGGGAAAGACCCCCGCTCAGACAGACGAGTATGCCACTGCGGCATTGGATCTTTCTCTGGGACGAGGGGGCGATCAGGCGGTGGTGAAGAAAGGCTCCAATATCGAATATTACGGCGGTAAACTGCAGACTGTCGAAAAGAGAAATAAAGGAAAGTCCAGAATCGTGGCGCTGGCGCTCCGCCAGCTGATCGATCAGGCTCCGAATATTTATGTCATGGGGCATTCCGTGCCGGATATGGATTCCTTCGGAGCGGCTCTCGGTATCGCCAGAATTGCAAAAAACCGCGGAAAAAAAGCGAATATTGTCATCGATACCAGCGACGCCATCGAAATGCCATATCAGATGGCTGAGAAGGAGGCAAACTATAATTTTATCAACCCGGAATATGCGAAATCGACAGCTTCTAAAGATGACCTGCTCATTTTAGTCGATACCCATAAGCCGAGTCTTTCCGCTTGCCCCGCTCTCACGGAGATCATAGAAAAAGTTGTGGTAATCGATCATCACAGACGGGGGGAGGAGATCGTGCAGAACCCGATTCTCCTTCATCTGGAGCCGTATGCGTCTTCCGCTTCAGAACTGGTAACGGAGATGTTCCAGTATGTGGTGACGGAGAAAAAGAGCATCGGGAAGCTGGAGGCGGAGGTCCTTCTGGCAGGAATCACGGTTGATACGAAGAGTTTTTCCGTAAAAACGGGCGTGAGAACTTTCGATGCGGCGTCATGGCTGCGGCGTCAGGGCGCGGATACCGCGGAAGTGAGACAATTTTTTCAGATCGATATGGAACTGTCGCGTCAGGAAGCGCAGATTGTTTCCGCGGCGGAAATATTGCCCGGTAATATCGCATTTTCCTGTCAGGAAAAGTCCTGTCATAACATCGCGATGCTGATTTCCATGGCGGCAAATTCTCTGCTGGATATCAAAGGGATGCGGGCCAGTATCGTCATAGGACTGGATATCGACCATAAGGTCAGAGTCAGCGCCAGATCTCTGGGTGACATCAATGTGCAGCGTATGATGGAAAAGCTGGGCGGAGGCGGCCATCTGACTATGGCGGGAGCACAGCTGGATCTTTCCGTAGAGGAAGCCGCAGTTAGAGTAAAAGCGGTGGCGGCGGAGTTTGTGGAAGAAGAACGGCAGCGACTGCGGGCAAAGCAGAACGCGGAGAAAAAGAGTGAGACAAAGCGCCTGCAGATTCCGTCCGAGAAACAGGAATAAGTTACTCAGAGAAATTGCTTCTGTCCGACGCAGCGGCGGTTTCGGAAAAGAGGGAGGTTATATAGATATGAAGGTTATATTGCTGGAAGACGTCAGAGGTCAGGGAAAGGCCGGACAGATTGTCAAAGTGAGCGACGGCTACGCGAGAAATATGCTTTTTCCGAAGAAGTTGGCGAAAGAAGCGACTCCCGCCAATATCAAAGCTCTGGAAATTCAGAGAGAAAAAGAGGCGGAGCGCATAGCTGAATTGAAGAAGGAGGCGGAAGCCGTTAAAGCCGCTCTGGAATCGGAAACGATTCAGCTGAAGTCCAAGGGGGGCGAAGGCGGACGGCTGTTCGGTTCCGTAACCAATGCGGACGTGGCGGAGGCCATCAAGACGCAGAAGCAGATCGACATCGACAAAAAGAAGATCAGCATTCCGTCCCCGATAAAGATGGCGGGCAGACATGCGGTAGACATCAAATTATTTACCGACGTCAGCGTGCGGATCACGGTGGAAGTCACCGTATAAGACAGGGCAGAGGATCAAAGTTCCCTCCGGTAATCTTGTCTGGAGGGTATTTTGAAAAGTTCCGTAAGATACAAAAGCGCAGTCTGAGGAGGAAAAAATGGAAGAGAGAATCCCTCCGCACAGCGATGACGCGGAACGTTCCGTGCTCGGAGCTGTGATGAAAAATAAAGAAGCTCTGTTTGACGTTCTGGAAATTCTTACGCCTGAGGATTTTTACAGCGAAATACATAAAGAAATTTTTGGAGCCGTGAGAGATCTCAATCGGGCTTCCTCTCCGGTGGATGTGCTCACCGTCAGCGAGGAGCTGAAAAAACGCAAGACCTTTGAAATGGTGGGAGGAAGAGCCTATGTAGCAGGTCTCACTACTATGGCGCCCTCTACGGCGAACGCATCGGCATATGCGAAAATCATAAAAGAAAATGCTGTTCTGCGAAGGCTGATCGAGGTATCTTCCGATATTGTCGACAAAAGCTACCGGCAGAAGACAGATGCGGCTCAGGTGCTGGACTATGCGGAGCAGGGAATCTTCGATATCGCCCGGATGAATCAGAAAAAGGACTTTACTGCATTGAAGGATATTCTGTGGACCAACATGGACGATATCGACCGGATGGCGGGAATGGACGGCAGTCTGACCGGTCTTACCACGGGGTTTGCCGATCTCGACGCCCGCACTTCCGGCCTGCAGAAATCGGATCTCATCATACTGGCGGCCCGGCCGAGTATGGGAAAGACCGCTTTCGTGCTGAATGTCGCACAGAACGCCGCTATCAAAGGGGATGCGAAGGTTCTCATCTTCTCTCTGGAAATGTCCAAAGAGCAGCTGGGACAGCGTCTTTTGAGCATCGATTCCTGCGTGGAACTCGCCAAATTGAAAACGGGTGATTTGTCCAGAGGAGACTGGGAAGATCTCAATATCGCTATTGACCGGCTGTCCAAGGCGCAGATTTATATCGACGACACGCCGGGCATCTCCGTTTTGGAGATGAAGAATAAATGCCGGCGCCTGAAAGCTGAAAAGGGACTGGATCTCGTCATCGTCGACTATCTGCAGCTCATGAGTATCGAGGGGAAAACAGAAGGACGGCAGCAGGAAGTCAGCGCTCTGTCCCGGATGCTCAAACAGCTTGCCCGGGAGATGGAGTGCCCTGTCATCGTGCTGTCTCAGCTCTCCCGAGCGGTGGAACAGCGAATGGATCACCGGCCTCAGCTTTCCGACCTGAGAGAATCCGGCGCCATCGAGCAGGATGCGGATATCGTAATGTTCCTTTACAGAGATGAATACTATAATCCGGAGACGACGGAAAAGCCGAATACCTGTGAAGTGATTATCGCCAAGCAGAGAAACGGTCCGACCGGAAGCATCGATTTGGCATGGCTCGGCAAGTATACGAAGTTTGCGGACAGAAGCCCGCTGCAGATTTAATTTCGGAAGAAAGGATCAGTAAAGATGGCAACATTAGCAGTAGTCGGAACCCAGTGGGGCGATGAAGGAAAAGGAAAAGCGATCGATTACTTTGCTACGAGAGCAGATGTAGTAGTCAGAGCGCAGGGCGGAAGCAACGCAGGGCATTCCGTCGTAGTCAAGGGGAAAAAGTATGCTCTGCATCTCATTCCGTCGGGGGTGCTGAACCCTTCTGCGGTAAATATCATCGGAAACGGCGTCGTATTCGATCCGGCGGGCTTCTTTGACGAAATCGCAGATCTCGAAAAAGACGGTATCGATACATCCAATATTTTTATCAGTGACCGTGCGCATATCGTGTTTCCCTATCACAAGCTGCTGGACGCTCTCGGCGAAGCTGCCAAAGGCGGCGGAAAGGTAGGCACTACCAATAAGGGAATCGGGCCTTGTTATATGGACAAGATGGAGCGGACAGGCATCCGCATCTGCGATATGATGGATGATGAAAGTTTTGCAGAAAAGCTCTCCGCTCAGATCGATCGGAAAAATGCGATTATTACAAAAATCTATGGGGAGGAGCCGGTGGACAAGGAAGCTGTCACAGCTGAATATCTGGAGTATGCCAGGAGACTGAGACCGTATGTCAGAGATACCGGCGTCCTCGTGTATGAGGCCGTAAAATCCGGAAAAAAAGTGTTATTTGAGGGAGCTCAGGGAGCGATGCTCGATATCGATCTGGGCACTTATCCGTACGTAACCAGCTCCCATCCGGTTTCCGGAGGATTTACCACAGGCGCAGGGGTGGGGCCGAACAGCATCGAAGAGGTGATCGGCATCGTTAAGGCGTACACCACGAGAGTAGGCGCAGGTCCGTTTGTTACAGAGGAAGATAATGAAATCGGCGATGCGATCCGCGAGGCCGGTCATGAATACGGCGTTACGACGGGAAGACCGAGACGCTGCGGCTGGCTTGATCTGGTGGTGATCCGTTACGCTGCGCGCATTAACGGGCTGACGGGAATCTCTCTCATGCTTCTGGATGTTCTCGATCAGTTTGATACGGTAAAGGTCTGCGTGGGATATGAAAAGCCGGACGGTGAAGTCATCGCGGATTTTCCGGCCGACCTGAAGCAGCTTGCATCCTGCAGACCGGTCTACAAAACGCTCCGGGGCTGGCATGTACCGATTACGGAATGCAGGAAGTATGAGGATCTCCCGGAGGAAGCGAAAGAATACATCCGGGTAATCGAGGAATTCACCGGCGTTCCGGTGAGAATCGTATCCGTAGGCCCGGACAGAGAACAGACGATGGTGCGGGGCGAACTTTTCTGATAAGAATAGAATTTGTTCTGATAAATTATAGTGATAATACAGGTCCGCCGGCAGGTTGTCGGCGGCCTGCTTTTAACGTGAAAAAATTCACACAACTGTCACATATAGTATGGTATAATCGATAATGTATGAGGTGCAGACAGATGAACTTCAGACGGGAAAAGGCGAATAATCTATATCTCAGAGACACGCAGGTAGAGAATATTTTTCTCACCGAATATATGCCCGGTGCGGAGGGAGATTTTGTAAAAGTTTACCTGACGGCGCTCATGTACGCCGGGGATGAGAAGATGTCCAACAGTCTCATCGCAAAACATCTGGGCATGGCGGAAGAAGACGTGCTGAGAGCCTGGAATTATTGGGAAAGCTGCGGAGTTATCCGCAAACGCGGACTGTCTGAGGACAGATTTCATTATACTGTCGAGTTCACCTGTCTGAAAGAAAAGCTCTTTCTGACGCCGAAAGATGCCGAAGAGGCCGTCTCTGAGGAGAATGCGCCGGAGGAATTCAATCTGCAGATGAACGATGAAGAGCTGAGAAAAACCTTTGATGCCATCGAGGAGATCACAGGCCGCATGCTGGAGAGCAGAGAATCTTCGGCAGTGGTAAATTGGATCTGCGATGAAGGTCTTTCACCCGACCTCATATGTTTTGCATATAGATTTTGCGCCGAGAAGCGGGGAAACAGCAGGTTTCCATACGTTTCCAGCGTCATAAGGGACTGGGAAAGAGAAAATATAAGGACTGCAGAGGAGGCGAAAAGGTATTTAGAGGATACGGATCTTCGCCACAACCAATACCGACGTGTGATGAAGGCTTTGGGATTCCATCGAAATCCTACGGAGAAAGAACAGGATCTCATAGATTCCTGGTTTGACCAACTGGGCTTCGATATCGGCAAAATACTGGAGGCATGCGCTAAAACCAGCGGAATTTCAAATCCGAACATCAATTATGTCAACAGCATCCTGCTCGCATGGAGCGGCAGAGACACGAAGAATGTCAGAAACGGATCCGATGCCGACGGCACGGCAAAGGGCGGCAATCCGGCCGTAAAGGTGAAAAAAATGTACGAGGATCTGAGGCGCAGAAAGGAAGCTGAGCTGGAAGAGCGCAGGCGTTCCGTCTACGCATCGATTCCCCGTGTCAGAGAGATCGATACGCAGATTCGGCGGACGAGTCTGGAGATTTCCAGGCTGGCGCTGCACGGCAGCGGTGAGATGGAAAGAGAGCGGCTCAACCGAAAGATCACTGATCTGGGAGGAGAAAAAGCATTCCTGCTCACAGAAAATAATCTGCCTTACGATTATCTCGAGATGCAGTACGACTGTAAGTACTGCAAAGATACGGGCGTTTTAAACAACGGCGAACGGTGCAGGTGCTACTCCGAAAAACTGAAACAGTTTATTTAGGAGTATGTTTGACACGAAAACGAGTAAGAGCGTATTCCGTTGCAACGGGATACCGTCCTGAAAGGTGGTTGAAATGAGTAAAAAGAATATCAGAAAACACGGCAGGCGAAAGGAATTCAGTACAGACATCTCCTCGCTTGACGAAATTCCGAGTACGAACACTTCGTCGAATGACGCTACAGGCATCGAAAGCGTCGGCGTAAAAGCAGAAGCGGCAGACATAACAGGGGCAGAACTTGGCGGAGTGAATACAGAAATAACAGAGAAAACCGCGGCGGCAGACTCGGCAGAAGAGCTTCCGACAGCGGTGAACAGTTGCAATCGTCAGAGTACAGACGAGAAAAAGAGAAAGATTTCTGGGGATCTCGCTGTACGTGCAGGAAAGATCAGCAGATCAGACTTCGCGAAGAAGCTGCGCAAAATGATGCAGGAGGCTGACGAACAACTGGAGTATTTCAGACAGTCCGTATCTGAAATGCTGGATTCGGGGCATGCGGTATCTGTAAATGTGTTTGGGCGTATACCGACACGTATCAAAGCTGCGCGCAGAGCCCACGAAAGGTTCAGAAGAATTAACTGGATGCAGAGGCGTCTTATCATCAACGAAAAGGCTATGAGCAAAATCAGAGACAGCCAGTTCTCCGCGGCGGCGGAGACCGTTGCGAACTTTGAAAAGCGCACCGCTATGCGTTTTGACAGCCTGAGGATGAAAGGTCATCGCTTCGTCAGAAAATACGAATTTCTCGTAGATTCTGTGATCCAGTACTGGATCAATCACAGAAAAAAGTGTACGATTGCGGCAGGTTCTGTCATGATGTTCATGATGGCCTTCGTTTTTACGATTAATGCGGCGACTGTTTACGATTATTCCTATCACGGGACACAGCTGGGGACGGTAAAAGATAAAACCGAAATCGAAGAGGCTGTGGAACAGGTGCCGGATGCTCTGGATACGAATGTAAACGTTTCCGTAGATCCGGAGTCCGACGTTACGTATACGAAGCAGTTAAATTTCTCGGCGATTACGGACACGGCCGAGACAGCTGCCGATAAGATTGCAAATGCAGATAATCTGACAGGCGCCGGGTTCTCTATCATCGTAGATGGAAAGACGGCGGCTCTGGTGGACTCTCAGGAGACCGCAGAAAAAATTCTGGAAAAGGTGAAACTTTACTATTGCACGGTGGACAGCGCGGGAAACAAGCTGTCGGAAAGTGTTTCTGCAGCGGGGAACTCAGTATCCGAGAGTTCTGCCAGCAGTTCTTCCACGGAAAAAGATTTTTCTGCGGATCAGAGTAAATTAGACGCATTTCACAGCATTTTAACCGCATCTACAGAGGATGCGGAGATTTTCCTGCAGGATTCGTCCGACGCAGTAGATTCCGCGGTATACGAGTCTCAGACTGCTGATGCTAAGGCGCAGGGAGCGGCGGATCAGAGCAGTTCACAGGACGAAGACACTGCAGAGAATGATGTCATCGATCCGAGAGAACAGGCGATAGATGCGGCTGCCGCGGTTTTAGTGGATGGCAGAGAATTGGAAGGACCGGGACATCCGATGGTATTTTCCGCGGATGTGGCTCCGGACGATCTGATTTTCGATGAAGAAGTGAAGATCGAACCGGTCGTAGCTAATGTAGACGCTTTCCTGGATTATGATGATGCCAGTGAGGTATTTGTCGATGAAGATGGATCCAGTAAGCTCCTCACTGTCTCTACCAGTGAGATTCAGATTTTCTCTCAGGTGGAATTCTACGAGACAGTTTATGAAGACGATCCTACGCTTTATAAAGGAGAGACGAAAGTAAAGACGGAGGGCGTCAACGGAGAATCCCGTGTGACCGCACGGATCTTCCGTATCAATGGAGAAGAGGTGAACAGAACAATTCTCTCTGAAGTGGAAACCACAGCTCCAGTGGATCAGGTAATCCTGCGGGGAACGAAGGAAAAGCCTTCCACAGAACCGACGGGCGATTTCATCTGGCCGACAAAGGGCGGCCGTTTGAGTTCGAGCTATGGTTCGAGATGGGGAAGACAGCATAAGGGGATTGATATAGCGGCTCCTTATGGGACGAGTGTCGTCGCTTCCGACGGCGGGACTGTAGTCTACGCGGGATATAACTCCAGCGGTTACGGCAATCTGATCAAAATTGACCACGGAAACGGCTATATGACATATTACGCTCATAACAGCAGTCTGTGCGTATCCGTAGGCGATAAAGTAGCCAAAGGACAGCTCATCGCAAAGGTGGGAAGTACCGGCCGAAGCACAGGAAACCACTGTCACTTTGAGATCCGCAAAAATGGAACCCCGGTCAATCCATACAGCTATGTCGGCTGATCCGGCGGAAAAATATCTTCTGCGGAAATGTCCGGTTCTTCACCGATGACAGCGGAAAAAGATGAGACAGAAGTTTGACTTGAAATGATAAGAGAAGATCCCGGTGCAGTGCACCGGGATCTTTTGCCAGTATACAAAACGGAAAGCCGATTTGAAAATGCTTGTTTTGTATGATAAACTGATAGTATACACTGGACTTTGTTTTTCCTCTCCGTGCAGGCGGCAAGGGGAACAAAATCCGCAGAATGAGATAAAATAGGGAAGAGAAAGTTATTTCGGGTTTCAATGGAGTATTGAGATATGGATGATTCGAAGAAAAAGATTTTAGTAGTTGAGGATGAAAAGTCCATTTCAGATATTATCAGATATAATCTTGAAAAAGAGGGTTTTTCGGTTTACGCGGCATACGATGGCGAGGAGGCTCTGACAAAACAGGCGGTTCTGGATCCCGATCTGCTTCTCCTGGACGTGATGCTCCCGAAAATGGATGGATTTACCGTCTGCAAAAAAGTGCGGGAAAAAAGCGCGGTTCCCATCATTATTCTGACCGCTAAGGAGGAGGAAGTAGATAAAGTGCTGGGTCTTGAACTGGGGGCGGACGATTACATGACAAAACCTTTCGGAATGAGGGAGCTGCTCGCCAGAATCAAAGCCAATATCCGCAGAGCGACGCTGACACTGGGGCCGGACGTGGATAAAGCAGAAGCGAATATCAGAGAATTCGGAAACCTAACGATCGATTTGAATCGCTATGAAATCCGCAAAAACGGAGAAATTCTGGAACTCACTCTCAGGGAATTTGAACTTCTGCGTTATCTGGCGGAGCGGGAGAATAAGGTTTTTTCCAGAGAACAGCTCCTGGAGGAAGTCTGGGGATATGAATATTACGGGGATATCCGCACGGTAGACGTCACCGTGCGGAGACTCAGAGAAAAACTTGAGGATGATTCCAGCAGTCCGCGTTACATAATGACAAAACGAGGAATAGGCTATTATTTCAGGAGGCCGTAAAATTTGTTTGAGAAAACGATTAACAGTATAAAATGGAGAATATTGGCGATCTTTGTCCTCATCGTTTTTATCGTCATGACGATCGCAGGCGTATTTGTGACCAATAAGCTGGAATCTTACGAAATCGATTCCATACGCAGCAAGTGTTTCAAAACGCTGGATATCGTCATGCTCTCCATGCCTTTCGGCAGTTATACCGTGTTGGACGGACAGCAGGAAACTATTCAGGCGATCGTCAATGAATGGCAGACCGGCACCGATTATGAGCTGTACGTCATCGACACGAATTTTAAAATCATCGCTGCGAATAACACGACGGTAGTGGGAAAATCCGCTATCAATACTCTCAGCGAAAATGTCATAGTAAAGGCGCTGAAAGGGAATACCGCAGAAGGTCAGGATACGCTGACAGGTTCTATTCCGGTGCTCAACGCCGCAAAACCGATCGAAGGCAGCGGAGGGAGCATCATCGGCGTGCTCTATCTCAGCGCCAATCTCACCAGCGTATACGACACGACGAATGAATCGAAAGTCATTTTTCTGCAGGCGATGTTTATCGCTCTGCTAATCTCCGCTCTGTTATCTTTCTTTATTACCAGCAGCATCACGGCGCCGATAAACGATTTAACTGAAAAAGCCGAGAAAATGGCGTCGGGCGATTTTTCGCAGGAGATCCGAGGGAAATCGAACGATGAAATCGGCCGTCTCGCGGATATGTTTAATATTCTGCGGCGGGAGCTCGATGATAATATCACGGAGATTTCCAACGAGAAAAGCAAACTGGAGACGATTCTGAAATACATGGCCGACGGCCTGATCGCGGTGGATCTGTCCGGGCAGATTATTCACGCTAATGCGGCGGCCAGAGCTCTTCTGGATCTGTCCGATGAGGAGATGGAGAATCTGAATTTTTCCGGGATTCTTCAGAAGTTCGGCAAGAAAGATATCGCCGACGGTATCAAGAATATTACATCCAGTGAAGTGATGAACGAAATTGTCATGTACCGTTCCAATATTTTGTCTATACGCTACGCCCGGTTTACGGCGGAAGACGATAACGATATCGGCGTAATCATGCTGATTCAGGATATCACCGAGAGTCAGAAGCTGGAACAGATGCAGACCGATTTCGTAGCAAATGTGTCTCATGAGCTGCGGACGCCTCTGACGACGATTAAGAGTTATACGGAGACGCTTCTGGAAAGCGGGATCGAAGATGAAGAGACACAGAAGAATTTTCTTATGGTTATCGATGATGAAACGGAACGCATGTCGCGTCTCGTCAAAGAATTGCTGCAGCTGTCCCGCCTGGACAGTCACCGGGAAAAGATGAACTTCAAAGAGCTGGAGGTAGGTAAGATTCTGGAAGACTGTGTCAAAAAAATTACTCTGACAGCTCAGGCGAAAGAACAGACCGTAGAGTGCGTCTATGATCGGAATACGCCGCTCTATATTATGGGAGACAGAGACAAGATGCAGCAGGTGATTCTGAATATTCTGACAAATTCTATAAAATATACGCAGGCAGGCGGAAAAATCCGGCTGAATGCTTGGAAAGAAGACGATGTCGTCTGTATTACAGTAGAAGACAACGGAATCGGAATCAGCGACGCGGAGCTGTCCCGGATTTTTGAACGTTTTTACCGGGTGGATAAGGCGCGTTCCCGGGCTATGGGAGGCACCGGCTTAGGTCTGTCCATTGCGAAACAGATTATAGAAGTTCACGGCGGCAGTATTCTGGCCCAGAGTAAAGAAGGCAGCGGTACTATGATGCAGATTACGCTTCCTCTCGCCTGGAGCAGAGGAAGGCGGAATATCGATTGAATTGAAAATTGTATCCGGCGGAAGCCGGAAGTTTCTGTATGAGAGCTGTACAACTGCAGCAGGATGCGGCAGCGTGCAGTTAAAAACCCGTATTACGGCGGAAGCCGGACGATTTCTGCACGGGAATCTGGCGCTGCTGCTGAAAACCGTACTCCGGTAAAAGCCGGGAGGGATCTCAAGAGAGGGTAGATTTGAAAAAAGTCATGAAGTGGGGAGCCGCAGTTTTCGCGGCAGTCGTGCTGGCAGGTACAGGTCTTTTCTTCTGGATTGTCACAGATGATGAAATAAAATTCGCTTCTGTTGCTGACGAGGAAGAACTGGTCGATGCACTGATCGAAAATTTCAGCACAGGACAAGAGTCCGTCATTCTGTGGACGAGAGGTTTTAAAATCGACCGGAAACAGATTGCGTCGTACGTTTCCTCGGAAATATCCAATGATGCGGAGGATATGTGTATCATGCCGGTCAGCTATACGGTGGGTCTTTTTGATTTCGCCGGTCTTTGGCAGTTTCGCCTTTATTATGCCGAGGACGGGCATTCCGACACTCCCGGAGATAACGGGGAAAATTTGGGGGAGAAAACAGCGCTTTCTTATACGACGGAGGATGTTGAGACAGCGCAGATGCAGGTGAGTGCGGCTCTGGATCAGATCGTCCCTCAAATCCGGGAGACGGCGGGAGACGATGAGATTTCCATGCATAAAGCTATTTTTGAATATCTGTGTGAAAATGTCAGCTATGATTATGAACTGAGCGATGCGATCATCTCAGGAGATACCGGCAATCCCCTGAGAAAAAACAGAGGATGCTACGGTGCGCTGATTCAGAAAGAAACGGTATGCTCCGGTTATGCAGGCGCGTATAAGGCGATCTGCGACCGGTTGGGACTGGACTGCTGGGTAGCGGAAAGCGCCGATCATGCCTGGAATCTGGTGAGGCTGAAGGACGGACGGATTTTCTGTGTGGATGCTACCAGCGGAGATCAGGATACCTGGATTGCGGATCAGTTCTTTCTGATATCGCCGCAGGAGTATGAAGCGGAATACGGATATCGCGTCAGTGACAATTGTTATATCCCGCCGCGCTTTCAGAGTTAAAATCATATTTGGAAAAGTGAAAAGGAGATCTTTCCGCACGGGGCGGAGAGATCTCCTTTTTATTTTTAGTCTTCAAACATTTCGCTGTACGGTTTGTTCTCCGCCACCATGTCACTTACTTCTGACATTTCGGTGATGTCGCCAATCAGTGTCGCGCCGCAGAGTTTTCCGCCGATAAAGAAAAACTTCCGAAGTGTCTTTTTTTCTTCGTCGAGAAATTCTTTTGTCTTTTCCGGTTTATCGCCGGATGCGGTACCGATGGAATAGAGCATGGTGTTTGCCACATCCATGGTCATGCCGTAAGCTTCGCCTTTAAATAGGACCGAGACATCTCCCGCTGCGTTTGCGCCGGCGACCTCGCCTTGGCGGGAGGCTTCCGGCCAGAGAGCATAATTGACGCCTTCGAATTCCGCGCAGTCGCCTGCCGCATAGACTCCCGGAGCGCTGGTCTCCATTCGCTCGTTTACGATAACCGCACGATCTGTTTTGATGCCTGCAGCTTCCGCGACAGCTTTGTTTGCCCGGACTCCGCAGGATACGATGACGAGATCCGCTTCGTATTCGCGCCCGTCCTTCAGCTTTACTTTTCCGTCTTCACAGGCTTCCGTGTCGGCGGAAGTGACGATGTGGACCCCTTCTGATTCGAAGATTTCCATCAACAGCGCGGATGCTGTCGGGTCCAGTTTGTTTGCCATAAGGGATGGAGCAGAATCGAATACATACGTGTCAAAACCGGCCTTTTTCAGTTCCCAGGCAGCTTCCAGACCGGTCACGCCGCCGCCGATGACGCCGGCTTTCTTGCCGGGACCTCTGTAAGAGGACAATTTTTCAATATCGGCGATGGTCCGGATTCCTGTGACGTTTTCTGCATCACGCCCGCGGAAAGGCGGAATGAAAAAATGAGCTCCGAGAGTGTAGATACATTTATCATATGAAAAAGTCAGACCGTCTTCTGTTTTGATTTCCTTTGTTTCGGTATTGATGGACTCCACTCTTCTGCCCAGAAGCAGCTGAATATTTCTCTCCTCATACCATTTTTTATCGTGGATCGCAAATTTATCCTGCTGCGGCTCGCTGAACATATTTTTCGTCAGCATCGGTCTGTTGTACGGCAGCACTTCTTCTTCAGAGAGAATCAGGATATTTCCGGTGGCGTCTCTTTTTCGGATGGCTTCAGCGGCGTTTACCGCCGCAGGACCGGATCCCAGAATAAAATAGCGCTGCTGAGTATCAGCTGAAAATCCGGAACCGGAATCTTCCACAGGCTCAAAAAATTCAGGACCGGCGTTGCAGACCGGACATTTCTCGAGAGAAGAATCGAAAATCTCTCCGCAGATTTTACATCTTACGAGTTTTGTTTTAATTTCAGTCATGAGTGTACCTCCATGGACGTCTCATTTCAATGCGGTAGCTTATTAATAGCAAATTCTCTTTCTCATTTTATCATATGCGATGAACGGCAAAAGCCGTTTCATGTAAATAATTCTCATTTTTTCGCAGAATCATTCCTTTGCTTCTCTGACGCTGTGAGCTTCAGCGCATATCTGCCGCCATCGGCGCATAGGATTTTACAGGGAGGTTTGATTATGACAGAACATACATTGATGTCGGAAAATCGTGAATCTCTGGAAGTGACCGCTGTTACGGATGTAACGAGTTTTGACGAAAGCTCGGTGCTGATCGTTCTGGAGGAAGGAGCTCTGTCGGTAAGAGGGAGGTCTCTCAGGATTACTCAGCTGGATCTCGATACAGGGAGAGCGGCGCTGAGCGGAGAGATTGTCAGCCTGACTTATATGAGAGGAACTTCTGAATCGGGCGGCGGTCTGCTGAAAAAGCTGATGAGATGATAGGATGAATGCAGATAGATGGGGACAACTGACGGATTCGATCCGTGACTTTCTGGATTCGGGTATCCGCCGCATTCTGGGCGGCGTAACAGTGGATCCGATTACCGGATATGAGTATATATTTTCGCAGATCCGTGAGATATTTATCATGGCTGTCTGTGGAGCCTGTATCGCATTTTTCTTCGAAGTATACGAAAGCATCTATACTATGAGTTCCGGCGGCCGAAAACCTCGTTCTGCCGGAGGGGCGGAAAGCGGCGGTCCGGAAAAACACAGAAAAAAGAAAGGTTTTAAAGGAGCGCCGAGAGTCGTCCTGGATTTTTTATTCTGCGTGGCAGCGGCTTTGATCGCAGCTCGTTTTTGGTACATCAGCAGCTGCGGTCGGATCAGTTTTCATGAGGCGGCCGCTTTGATCGCGGGACTTCTGATCGGAAGATCGGTCTTCCTGTTTAAAAATTCGAAACCCGTTCGTGCGCTGGCGGTGGTTTATGTTATAATGCTTATAATAGCATATATCGTCATATCATAAATTGGAAAATTACGACAGACACGGGGAATTCTATGGGAAAGAGAAGCAGAAAAAAGAAAGACAGTCTTGTCGATGCGGATACTGTAATCGATCTCGACGCGCAGCGGGAGGCGAGAAGACGTCAGCTTCGGGAAGCGGCGGCGGAATCCCGCAGAAGACGCGGCGTGCCGGATAACGATCGGTCGGGATACGATTATTACGGCGATCCGGCGGGGACGAGAACGTTTGTCCTTGAAGAAGAGAAGACAGCGGATGGTGAAATCAAAGGTGAACAGCGTACGGGGCAGAAGAAAAAACGGCTGACGCCGGTGCGGATCGCGGTCATAGCCGCTGCGCTGATCGCTTTGATCGGTCTCGTGTGTTCGATCTGGAATATCGTCTCGCTGAAAATAGAAGAGAAAGAGAAACGCAGCCAGATTGAAGCGCTGAAAGAGGAAGAGGCAGCGCTGGAGAAAGAGGCTGGAAATATCGGAACCGAAGAATACATTGAGGAACAGGCCAGACAGTGGCTTAAGATGGCCAAGTCCGGCGAAATCATATATGTCTTTGATGACAGGGATGAGGAAAAATAACTTTAGAAAATGGACGGCGATGGCAGAAATTGATTTGCAGAAAAGGCGGAGAAAACCGGTTTTTGAAAGATGCGGAAATCCGGAGGAAGACAGAGATGGCAGAGTTGATTAGAGAAGTTATTATAGTGGAAGGACGGGACGACATCGATGCCGTGCAGAAAGCTGTCAGCGCTGATATCATAGCGACACATGGCTACGGTATCAGCGCGTCTACTCTGGATCGGATCCGCAGGGCCTACGAGACCAGAGGCATTATTATTCTGACTGATCCTGACCATGCAGGGGGCCGCATTCGGAAGCGGCTGACAGAACTTTTCCCGGAAGCGGGACAGGCCTATGTTTCCCGGGGAGAAGCAGAAAACGGTGATGATATCGGGATTGAGAACGCAAAACCTGAGGTCATCCGCAGAGCTATTGAAGCTGCAGGAAGGACGATGATTGACCGGACGGCGGAGTTTGACGAAGCGGATATGGCGTATTATGGCTTGACGGGAGACGGCGGGGCCAGAGCGCGCAGGGATCTGCTCGGCAGAAAATTGGGAATCGGTTATGGAAATGCCAAGGCCTTTTTAAAGCGGCTCAACAATTATGGGATTTCAAGAGAAGAATTAGAAGCCTGCCTGAAAGGCGAGGGAGAGAATCAAATCTGAAGAACTAAGGATACTGTCTGCAAATATTTTATATATTATGGAATAAAATCCATATTTTAGAAGGAGGAGTAAATATGATTAAAGTCATCGAGCAGGGCAGTTACATGAATCGTGTGGATAAGCTGCCCGACGGTCTGTATTCAGCAGAATGCAGTTATCTTGGCACCCATTATGAGTGCAGCGTCGTATTTTATATCGATGCGCACAGGATGGAGACAGTGAGAGCTTCGTATGCGGTTCACCGCACGCCGAAAAACGATAATCTGATCGAAGGCGATATTCCGGAACTCGTCGGTCAGACATGTACCTTTGCGGCGAATAAGATCATCAAAGGACTGCCGGATTACGACGGAAACGGATTTATCAAGGAACTTCTTCTGGAAAATCTGAGGGGAATCAATCAGGCAGAGATGTATATGCTGGAGGAAATGGGCATCGACGGTCCGATTGAGTATGAAAAGAAATGGCTCAACGAAAAGGTAAATTACTGTCGTCCTTATACGGGAAGGATGCCGGGACTCTATGACTGGCCTCATTATGTAAACAGCCTGAATCATTTCAGAAAGCAGAATCTTTACAACAAATATAAACAGTATACGATTATCAGCAGCGGCGGGGATGTCGTCACAGCAAACACTACTTATCAGGACAGTTTTCATGAAATGCATGCACAGCTGTCTTATTCGCTGACGACGAGAGAAATTACGGATTTCGATATGACGATGCAGAGATGGCCGTTTGCCGCATGTTTCGAAATGGATCACATGGCGGCGGGTCTCTTTATCGGAAAAAATATCGATGATCTGACGAAACGTGAAGTAGGGGCTCTCATCGGAGGCTCAGAAGGCTGTTTTCACTTAGTTGATATCGTTGCGGATGTGGCAAAAGCCGCACGCGACTTGAAAAACGCCGGACGCTGATGCGTCCGGTGAGGAAAAACGGAGAATGGAATGGACAAGCTGTATTCACCAGCTAAGATGGCTCAGCTTCGCGCAAAGCACGACTTCAGACATTCCAAGAGTCTGGGGCAGAATTTTTTATCGGATAAAAATATTATCGACGCAATTATCGAAGGATCTGAAATCGGCGCAGAGGATCTGGTGATCGAAATCGGCCCGGGAATGGGCGTACTGACCGCGGCGGCGGCGGAATGCGCATCCCGCGTTGTAGCGGTGGAGATTGACCGCCATCTGATCCCTATTTTGACGGAAACTCTGGAAGATTACGATAATGTGGAGCTTATCAATGCGGATGTCATGAAAACAGATCTTTCCGAGGTGGTGGAAAAATACCGCACTTCGGGCAAGGTTCGGATTATCGGTAATCTGCCGTACTACATCACGACGCCGATCGTCATGAAATTGCTGGAAGAAAGAGTTCCGGCGGACAGCATTACGATTATGATGCAGAAAGAAGTGGCGGATCGGATCAAAGCATCTCCGGGTTCTAAAACGTACGGAGCTCTGTCGGTAGCGGTGGGATTTTATTGTACGGTGCGGCATATCGCAAATGCGCCGAAAGAGGTGTTCGTACCCCGTCCCAAAGTAGATTCCACTGTAATCCGGCTGGATGTGCGTCAGGAAAGGCCGGTTGATCTGGTCGATGAAAAATTGTTTTTTGAGACGATAAAAAAGGGGTTCGGACAGCGGAGAAAGACACTGCTGAATTCCCTTACCGGCATTCGGGGGATGCCGAAGGAGAGCATTGCCGCAGTTTTGGCCGACTGCGGCATAGACTCCAGACGGAGAGCGGAGACTCTCAGTATGAGCGAATTTGCGGATCTCGCAAATGAGATCGCGCAGAGAGCAGAGTGAGCATCGACGCGGATGGCGCGGCTCCGCTTTTCATGTAGAATTTTATTGTGTAGAAAGGACTTGCAAGACATGCAGAGAATTATCCCGGAACTTTTAGACTGGAAACTTCAGTTTAAGGATTATAAGACGCTTCTGCTTACAGGAAGCACCGAAGAAGACAGGACAAAGGTCATCAAAGAATTCGCGATGAATTATTTTCAGAATATGATCCATATCAATCTGAAAAATAACCAGGAGATCAGAGAGTATATCAATACCATGCCGCCCGGCCGCGATGCCTATTACTTTATTGAAAAGGCGGTTCACGATATGATCGTTCCGCTGGACACGATGCTCATTTTTAATAATGCGGACTCCTGTGAAGGAAACGGAATCTGGGATTATGCGGCTCATTTTTTCAGTGAGGACGATATGAGTTTTCTCGCGATTGTAGGCGATTTTTCCGAGAAGGAAATCCAGGCGGCTTCTGAATACTGCATTGTCATCCGGCTTCCGGAAAAGCAGGACTGAGTGTGGAAGGACGAAAGGGGGATTTCGTATGGAGATTGGGAAAACTCTGCGGCAAAGCTGCGGGATTGTGATTCTGTCGCTGGCTCTTGTCGCGTTATCGGTATTTTTACCGGGGGTCGGAGAAAAGCTTTATTCGCATGCCGCTCAGTTCACCGATGTGGAAGAGCATTGGGCGGCAGAGTATATCGAAAAAGCGGTAGATTACGAATTTGTGAACGGATATTCTGACGGTACTTTCCGGCCGGACGATCCTATCACGAGGGCAGAGTTCACGAAAATGGTAAACTCTGTGCTGAAAAATGATCTGACAGCCGATATTGATTTTGAGGATGTAAGTGAAGACGACTGGTTCTGCGAGGACGTGAGAAAGGGCGTAGCAGCTTGTTTTATTTCAGGTTACAGCACGTCGTCTTTCGGACCGGGGAATAAGATTACCCGTCAGGAAGCGGCAGTCATGCTGTCGAGAGTCGTTCCGGCAAGCGGTGAAGAGGTTACGATAAAGGTCTTCGGCGATTACGAGGATGTGGCGTCCTGGGCAGAGACCGCCTTCCGCAAAATGGTGGGAAAGGGATACATCGGGGGATCTACAACCGGCAATCTGAATCCTGTCAGCAATCTGACGAGAGCGCAGGCGGCAAAGCTTCTGGTGGATATTTATGAAAATGAGAATATCGTCAGTAAGAATCAGACCGTGGTGCAATCCGATGTCACATTAAAAGATACGATTTATACCAATCAGATTTCCATCGGCGAAAAGGTGGAGGATGGTGACGTCACCATACGAAACTGCACGATTCTGGGGACTCTGAATATCGAAGGCGGCGGTACAGACGACAGTGACGGCGGAGTAAGAATTTCCGACAGCAGAGTAGCCAACGCAAACATTCACAGAAATGATGAAGCTGTTCAGGTTTTCGCGGAAGGGGAAACCACCGTAGTCAATTCCCGCGTGACAGATGAAGCCTGCCTTGAGGAAAGAGAACTGGAAAAGAACGACGATTTCGGCCAGGGTTTCCGAAATGTTTCCGTGGGAAGGGCGGCTTATACATCGTTGATAGGCGATTTTGAATCGGTGGTAATCGGAGCGGCTAAGGTGGATCTCATGCTCGAGGAAGGGACGGTCGATCAGTTGACTGCTGAAATCGTCGCTACGAAAACAAATGTAGCAGTGTCGATCAATGCGGTTATAAATAACGCTGATATCAGAGCGGAAGGTCTGGTATTTGAAGGAGAAGGTACTGTAAAACACCTGAATGCGAGGGCAAACGGTATTACATATGAGACAGAGCCGGAAAGTATTACGACAGCATCAAATGTAAAAGAACCTCCGAAACAGGCCTTTGTGAATCGGATCACGCCGCTTCTGTCGTCATTGTCCGTACGCTATCTGGGTGGCGATACCGGCGCGGCATATACAAACCTCCCGATATCTTCGTCGGAATTCTACTACTATATTCCGTCGAATTCCACGAATCTGACGCTGAATTTCCGTATCGTCACAGACGAGACGCAGGACGGCTATGTTCCGGAACCGGAGTATTCTGTAAAATATGAAGGTGTTTCTCAGAATGTTCAGGAAGAGAACGGCCTCATGTCGTGTGATGTTGCCGTGGCTTCCGGTACGGAGCCTGAGAAAATTACCGTAACTGTCAGCAGCGGAAACCGGGAATATGGTAAGAAAACATACACGATAAACCTGCGGAGAATAGATCCGTCGATCAGCAGCATTTATGCAGGTTCGCGCAATATTACGGATTATCTGTACAGCAGCCGTTCGGATTCAGAAAGTGATCCGTATGAGATGCCGGGTTCCGCTGCCGATCTGACCGTTAATCTGTCGGAGCTGGATGACGCGGACTTCGTTTCATACAGTATATATAAAATGAATGAATCCGGTGCGGAAATCGTTGCAGAAGGTATCTCCGGAGGAAATGCGGTAACTCTCGAAAGAGGAGCGGTCTATCGCATCGTAACACAGATCCGCTGCTACAGCGATTCTTACGCGGGATGTAAGACAGTGCAGGGGATTACCCGATATGTGACTTTGAAATAACAAACGAGCAAACGGATCTGTACCATACGATGATTGAAGATGAAAGGCAGGAATCCTGTTCCTTATATAGTTCATGCTGAAAAATATTGAGCGGAATCAGGTTTTTGAATGGCGGCCGGAATCTTTGAACGTGCAGAGACCGATGCAAAAAAGCATCTGTTTTGTGTGAAGAAAACATTTGGTAGCAGTTATGTAATATGTCTGTAATGGAAAAATTCCCGATTCTGTTGTACTATAGTTACAGTAAAAAGAACTCGGGGCGAATCCTATTTTTCGCATAAAACAGTTGTTTCGTGTAAGTGATTGCATTGTTACAGGTCTGTTACATTTGAAACTTGCAGTTGACTCTGTTAGTTTTGGAATGTATAATTTCCCTATGATAGAATCTGTATGGCATCTCTGCCTGCAATTCTATATATTATGTCAAATTATCTTCAGAAGGGGCGGATAGTTTGTGCTAAACAGAAAAATTATTGCTCCCTTCGGAAAAATTAAAAGGAGGAATTTTAAGATGAAATTCAAAAAGGCGTTTGCCGTCATCTTAGCGGTGGCTATGGTCATCACTCTGATGCCGACGATGGCGTTTGCCTCTACTACAAATACCGTTTCTCAGGTATTTAATGTTGCGGCAGATGAAGACATGCCAGTCGTAAAGTTAAATCTGAAAGCCACTGGCAAGGATAATGTTGGAGGAATCTTCGATCTCACATTAGAAAATGCGGAATGGGCTATTGATGGTGAGCCTGATGCCAATAAGATTATCGATACGAACAATGTAGCAGGTACTATTAAACGTACGGAAGGTGAAGCTATTCAGGTTGTTGTAAATAATGTAGTTGCGGCAAATGCCAAGACTGTTGCCGTAGATAAAACTTCTATCAGAATCGATACAGGCGTCAGTACGACTGCTGAGAATCAGTACATTGAAGTGTATCTTGCACTGAAGTCCGGCACAGAACCAGGTGAGGTTACCGTATCCGTTACTGATGTCAATGCAAAGGTTTCGAATCAGACCTTAACAGTTGCAAAGGTCGCTGACAGCAAAACGGTAACTTCAGTAGTGGGATCTACCATTAAAAAGGTCAGTTCCGACGGCACATACGAAGGTAACCAGATCAAAATTTCTGAAACTTCTGTAAATGCTGTAAAAGATGGTACCGGTGAATATCAGGCAATCCGTCTTGCTCTGCCGAAAGATTATGAATGGGATCCGGCAAATACAAAAATAGGCGGCGACTTAGCGAATACAACGGTTGGAGGAAGCACCATTGTATTATACGATGCAACTGTTCATTTGCCTATTTTTCAGGCAGGGACGGCAACAAGCGTCTGCTATTCATTAAATGAAAACAAAAATATTTTAACTCTGTACTTCAATGCAGTAAATGCTCCTTACGAACAGATTCTGACAATCACACCGTCCTTTACCGTAGGCAGTGAGGCGAAAGAAGGCGAGGTTGCTGTCAATATCTCCAACTTAAAGGGCGATATCTCTGATGCGAGCGACTTAGTCATTGCGGAAAATGTAGTGGAAAGCGTAGAAGTAAAGACATTCAGCGAAATCACAACAGTACAGTCAGGTTTAAAGCTGAAAAACAACTCTGCTGATCCATATTATGTCTATGTACAGTTAAAAGAGAATGTCACAGATGCTCTGACCGCTGGTAAAACAGTAGAGTTCGATTTCCCTGAAGAAATTCAGGTTTTAGCTACACCAAGATATAGCAAGGTTGCCGGCGCGTCAAAAACGTCTTCCTACACAGAAACTGCCGGTGTCTCTGTTAATGACACAACTGCAAAAGATGCCAGCGGATTCAAGTGGACAGCTCAGGCTACTGCAGCAAAAGACACTATCACATTTAAGGTTCCGGTATCTGTAGAAGCTGGTTTTACTGGTGACTTTGATGTCACAGTAAAGGGTGCTAAAGCAGGTATCGATGAGCAGTCTGTAACAGTAGGTACGGCTGTAAATCCGGTAACCATCGAAGCTGCTGTAAACGATGTGAAAACAGGTATCCAGAATCAGGCGGTAAGTTCCATCACTATCAAGGAAACAGCAAAGGGTATATTACAGGATAGTAGTAATAACGATACTGTTACATTATCCATCAAAGGATATGCTAATTCCGGTATTACTTTAAATAAGGCAAAGATTAAGGCTGAAGTAACCGAGGGTGATATTGAAATTTCCGAACCGACAGTAAACAACGGAGTGATCACTTTCACTGTTAAATCCGCTTCTTCCAAGCCTTCCACGATCGTAATTTCTGGCTTCACCGTAACGATGAACCGTGTGGCTGCAGAAGGCGGATATGATTTAAGAGCCGCAGGTAATGCGATTGTAGATAATGAAACATATAACGATGGAGATTTCCAGCCATTCTCTGTTGCCTCTGCAAATTACCTCAATGTCATTACGCCTGCAGATTCTGACATTATTGACAACAAAATTGATGCGAAGTTTGCCGTAGGTGAAAGCAAGTACACAAATAATGGTACAGAAGTAGCTATGGATGCAGCTTCCTTCATCGCAAATAACAGAACTTATGTCCCTGTAAGATACTTAGCTAACGCTCTCGGCGTTACTGATGAAAACATCGCATGGAACGAGGCTGCAAGAACAGTTACGTTAACAGGCTCCAACACGGTTGTTAAATTAACTGTGGGAAGCAATATTATTACTACATCCACAGATACGATCAAGGCTGATGTCCCTGTAATTGTAAGAGATAACAGAACTTATCTGCCTGCAAGATTCGTAGCAAACGCATTTGGTGCCGATGTCGCATGGGATGCAGTTACGAGAACAGTTACGATCACAAAATAAAAGATCTGTTCAAAATCAAAGGTGATTGAAAATGAAGACTACACCATAGTAGTTGCAGAAGAGAGCTGACTCAGTAGTCGGCTCTCTTTTTACATTTGGAGAAGAAAATATGAAAACAAAAAGAATACTTGCAGCGGGCATAATGCTTGGCGTTTTGTTGTGTATGGGAATACAGACATTTGCATCTGACACTGTAAAGCATATTACCGCATCGGTCAACGATACGTTTCAATTCATAGTCGACGGAGCAAAGGCGGATCTGCCGGAAGAATATGAAGTGCTAATTTACAACAATCGAACCTATCTTCCTGTACGCGCTGTGGGAGATATGGTAGGGACAAAGGTCGACTGGGATAATCGTACGAAAACGATCACACTTACCTCCTCCTCAAAATCTTCGGAAGAAAATCCGCCGCGAAAAGAATATGAGAAACTTCCGGTGACAAAAGAGAACAAAGAATTTACATTAACAATTACCACATGTACGGAAGATTTACAGGATCACTACAGAAAATTGGGACTGCGGCTGGAAAGCCGGCAAAAGAATACAACTGTCCGCATTGCTCCTTCCGCGACAAAATATATCATTGAAGGCGTTTCGTATGATTACAGTCAGACAGAATCTTCGTATTGGGATGATCGCTGGTACACATCTTATGCGGAAAAAGGTCGGGATTTAGAGGGTTATCTGATTCTTCCAAAGGAAGCGCAAAATGCCCGCGATATTCACTTGGAAGTTACAGTATGGAAGGACACAGATGACGGTCCGATCCCCTTTATAACAGAATTTGATCTTTCAGTGTAAAAAGAACAGAACAATAAACGGTTGCTGTACAGGGACGAACGTTATACATGGAGTGGGAATTTTATCATTTTGTAATAGGAAATTTGATTTCAAAGGCTGATTTTTTACTATGAAAATTATATGACATGTAAGGTAAAATTGTGAAAAACGAAAAGAGAAAGGAAGACGAAAATGCCATCCTTTCTCTTTTCGTTTTACTATATCCCGAGCCTCAAACCGGCTCAATGGACTGTAAGTCCAATTTTTTACAGTAAAAAGACCGGCCTCTCCCGAAGTCGGTCTTTTCTCAACAGTCTTCGCAGATCCGTTTTGGGACTTTTTAGTTATGCCGAAAACCGAAGGTTTCCGGGGGCTGATGATACATTACTTGTTATTGTCAAGATTATCATCATTATCCAAGGTAACAGTAACCTTTAAATCAAATGAGAAGCTGTTTGTAGTATCCTTAAATGTTACAGTCAGAACCCCTGTTACAGAATTTGCACCATCATTATTAGCCTTGAACGCAACCTTAGTGTTGGTAGATACATCAAAATAAGTGTCTAACGTTGTATCAAGAGCAAATGTCTTACCATAGCTGTCAGCGGCAGTATCAGCCTTTTTTTTCACTAAGACTAAACCTGTAAGATCGCCACTTACCTGCTGTGACTTTTTAAGTGTTACAGCAGACTCATAATTCAGCGTTGCATTTACTAAATCTGCACAAGCCTGAACTTTAGCTAAATCGTCAACTCGTGCAGTATTTGCCACAACAACCTTCTTCACATCATCAACATTTGCTGCTGTCACACCTGTGATGCCTGCCTTAGCGAAGTCGTCTGCAGTAGCTCCAGAAGCTTTAACTTTTGCTAAGAGAGCCGCATCATCATTCTTAATCTTAACGATGACATCATATACCTTGTCTTCGCCTTCGATGTCGAAGATCGCTACCTTATCGCCCTTCTCTACAACTGCAGTATCTTCATCTACTTCGTATGCATCCTTATCAGCGTTATACTTGTAAACGATAGCATCCTTGAATGCGTAAGAACCGGCATCCGCACCTGTTAAAGTGAGTCTTCCATTTTCGTTCTTGTCTACAGTTCCTGCCTCAGCAAGGACATCGTCTCCGCCTAAAGTAGCTTCAACACCTGTTACTACCTTCGCAATCTTACCGCTCTTGATTTCATTGTTACTGCTGAGCTTGAAACCTAACAGATTCTGATAATCGAAACCTGCCATATTGATGATTTCGTTCCGGGCAGTCAGAGAGCAGTTGTAAGATGTTATTTCACCGTTCGGTGTAAGGATGTCTACATAGTAGCCGGCGTCGGAATCGTTGCTGCCGTAGCCTGCGAGGAGACCATAGATGACATCAGAAGCTACCAGATCATCTGCTACCATCAGAACGATCTTATCGTCAGCATTCTTTGCATAAACTGCCTTGAACTCCTTACCGATCGCATCTTCACGTGCTACAACAGTATAGTTGTCATCTTTGCTGTAATCACTGCCGTTGTAGGAGAAGATTACAACATTGCTTGCTAATTCATAACCATCGTAATATCCGGAAGAAGAAACCTTCTTTTTCTCTTCCTCTTCCTGAGTCGATATCGTAACCTTCTCAATGAAATCGATTTCATTGGACGAGTTCAGGTGGTACTTAACGATAGTTACAGCCTGAACTGCACCTACTGTATCACCCATCACTGCTTTATACTTAGCAGCGTAGTCCTTATCTACATTGGCAACTACAGTTTCGCCTTCCGCATTTAAGAACTGGAGAGAATATGTTTCTTCGTCATAAGCGTTTTCTGTTTTACCCTGCTTTAATACAGCTGCATATGCTCTGTTTGCAGAGTCAGCTTCCAGCTTATAGATGTTTCCGTAAACGTCTAATGTCAGCGTTACAGTGTCGCCCGCTTTGACATCAGCTGCGATGTCATAGTCCGTCGAAGATGTAGAAATACCAGCGACTTCTTTTTCAGCAACTTTGTATTCCGTGCCGTCAACAGTATACTTTTCTTTGTTGGTAACCTTTGTCAGCTTACCTGTTACTGTCTTCTGACCTACTGCTACACGAGTGATTTTCTTTGCTGTAGAAGAAGCATAAACATATACAACGTCATCCTTTTCAATCTTATCTAAAGAATCCACACCGACTAATTCGAAAGAATCCGTATCGATTTCATTGTCATCGTTTAAAGCAAACTCAGATCCGAGAAGAGCTTTCTTGCTCTTGATCGTGTTGAGCTGGCTTTCAGATACGATATCAGCATTTGTTGCTTCCCATGTAGCTACAGAGTAGATTTCCTTAATTGTCTTTCCGGAAACCTTAGCTGCGATGGTAGCTTTTTCACCACCTGTGAATGCGGTTGCGTTTGAATTATTTTCACCATTCGTGATCTTATCAGCATTACCGCTTTTCTTTCCACCAGTATGTTCATCGATATCTACATAACCCGCAGCTACTGGTAATGTATACTCTACATCATTTGCAGTGAATTTCTTTCCATCAGCAGAAACCTTACCTGTTAAGAAAGTTGTCTTGATATCGCCTACTGCGATGACACGTTCATCCTTATCTTTAGTAACCTTTGCTGCAGCGCCGATATATGGTCTAATATTAGTTACAGCGTTGTCTGCCATCTCACTGGTAATAACCGCATACTTCGAGCTGCCGTCCTTGTTCAGGGTAGACATCATCGTAACATAGTTGTACTGAGTTACACCGTTTGCAGCTGTATATGCCTCACCGCGCTTATTTAATGTCGCGCCGTCTTTGTCAGCATAGACCTGAGGGATATCTAACGCATTGTAGAGCATGATCGCGATGTCGCCTCTGTTAGCACCCGTACCATAGTTGCTGCCCGCTACATCTTTAAAGAGACCCAGTGCAGTCGCTTTCTGTACATAGATTGCAGGCCATGTTCCGTTCATTT
>CAJLHL010000002.1 GCA_905206455.1 uncultured Eubacteriales bacterium | reverse complement strand
ATTTTTCTGTTTAGCACAAACTATCCGCCCCTTCTGAAGATAATTTGACATTTTTTTCAGAAGATTTTGAGATATATTCTATAATGCGGATGGCGGCGGGTTTGTATTTGTCGGAGGCGGAGATCTGGAAATCAGCGATGGTAGAGAAGACCCTCCATATGTATGGATGAAAATAATTCGTAAATAAGAAATATACGATATAAGGAAGACTTTGATTTATATTTGAATTCTATGTCACGCAAAAATTTCCGGCCATAAGAGTCGGACAGCAAAGCTGTCAAGAGGGATTAGCTTTCTAAGGTTAGAAGGGCAGCGTCGGAACAGCCGGCATAGGGGCTGTTGATTTTCATACGGCTGCGGGGATGGTTCTCGGTTATCGTATTTCGGATTGCACGCTCGTTGATGTGAAGGTAGATTTGAGTGGTGGTGATGGAACTGTGCCCGAGCAATTCCTGAATAAATTTAATATCTGTGCCTTCTTCGAGCAGCAGCGTTGCAAAAGTATGACGGATCATGTGTGGGGTGACGTGCTTTGGTATTCCAGCCATACAGGTGTATTTTTCCAAAAGAAGACGGACGCACTGCGTTGACATTTTACAGCCGCGGCGTGTAATGAAAATATGGGGGTCGTTCAGCCCCAGCAGCGCACGTCGGGCGGTATAATCCTGATACAGCATAAGAATCGCGGGTTCAACGATATAGGCTTTGCGCTCTTTGCTGCCTTTACCTATGATTCGAATCGTACCGGAACTGAAATCTATGCATTTTGCCGTAAGGTCGCAGAGTTCCTGAGCGCGCATACCTGTAGCAAACATTGTCTCGAGAATCAGACAGTCTCGCATGTGAATGATGCGTTCTATGCCGGAATTTCCATCCCATTGACCGATTTCATCGTCGTAAGCGGCGTTGATAATGCGGTTGATCTCCGTTTCGCTGAGGGACTTGGGGAGGAGAGAAGGTTTTTTTATCCGGATATTTACATGGTCGAAAGGGGAATGCTCGATGAATTCCTCCGCCACAGCGTATTCAAAAAATGCGTGTAAGACGGCTTTTTTCTGAAGAACTGAAGTCGGTTTCAAACGGCTGTTTAGATGTTGAATGTAAGCGTGAATTTCTTTTTTTGTAACCTTTTCTATTTCCGTCAGACGAACTGATTTCAGGAAGTCTGAAAAATCCTGCAGTGTAAAAGCGTAAGCTCTTACTGTGTTGGGGGATAATTTCCTTTCGAAACGGCAGATGCGGAGGTATTCGTCTTTGATGGCGTTGATTGTCATAATGGTTCCTTTCATAATAGAGTAGTGATAAGCGAAATAAGTCAGTACGGGCCCAATGGTTGCTTTTATTTTAACGGAAAGATAATAAAAAAAGCGATCCTCTTATCATGAAGGAGATGTTTCAGAATAATGTCCCGCCTGTCGTTCGCTCTGGGCAAGACTGCAGTCGTTCCTTTATTATTGCCGATGAAAATCCATCCTGTGAATGATCTGTCTATGTTTCATCTTCATTTCAGAAAGATGGCGTATTCTGGAGGGAAACGTGTTAAACTAATATTAAGAGGAATGTCATATTACTGTAGGCGGTGTTTTACGCACGGTAAAGGAGGGGAAATGCGGAGATGAAATATCTACTCGTTATCGATATGCAGAATGATTTTATTTCGCAGGCGCTGGGAACGCCGGAGGCTCTCGGTATCGTTGAGCCTGTGTGCCGGCTGATCCGCGGT
Source organism: uncultured Eubacteriales bacterium (assembly GCA_905206455.1). Classification (GTDB taxonomy): domain Bacteria; phylum Bacillota; class Clostridia; order Peptostreptococcales; family Anaerovoracaceae; genus Alangreenwoodia. Next base: position 54,631 of record CAJLHL010000002.1, on the reverse strand, counting down.
TTTGACGGAGATGTAATTTATACCAGAGATACGCATCGGGAGAATTATCTTGAGACACAGGAGGGCGGAAAACTGCCGGTACCGCACTGTATCGAAGGGACTGCCGGCTGGCAGATCTGCGGCGAAGTCGCCGCGTGCATGAGTCCGGGAGCTGCGGTCGTAGATAAAACCACATTCGGGGCCTACAGCCTTCCGAAGATTCTCCTTGAAAAGAGCGGCGGAGAACCTCCGGAGGAAATTCATCTTGCCGGATTATGTACAGATATCTGTGTGATTTCAAACGCGATGATCTGCAAAGCGGCGTTTCCGGAAGCATCGATAATCGTCCATTCGGACTGCTGTGCCGGGGTGACGCCGGAAAGTCACCGGACCGCCCTTGTAGCGATGGATGCGTGTCAGATTGAAATCCGATGATGGGGGATATGGCGGCGTAGTATTTTAGTAGGATTTTGTTTATTAATTCTTCAGGAGAGCTTTACAAACTCATCACAAAGCGGCGGTACTATATACACGTAGCAGGGAGGAAGACAAAAACGAATCCTTGCTGCAGAATTCTTTTCATAAAAATCTCTCCAACAAAAATCAAAAGTAAAACGAACACGAAACAAAACCAAAACAAATGCAAAACGGCACGGGAGCGAACTTACAATCGCTCCCGTACTGTTTTTTGCTCTATAAGAAATACGCATCGTCATTTGACGATGCGTATAAAACACGATACGAGTCAGGCTGTGCTAACTATTTTTAGCTTTGAATTTCAGTACGGTGAGTGATGTAAATGGTGTTTTTTCCTCAGCGGATGTCGGACCATTGGAGTCAGGAGTCGGTGCAGGTATGTGCATAAGCTCACAGTCTGCAGCGCATGGGAAGTTTCTTTTTCTGATGTAAGCTCCGTAGTCATGCGGTTGATTCAGCGCTGCAGAAATTTTCCGGCTGAAAGCAGATGCGTATCTTTGTGTGCCGGCGGTAAGATACCAAGCCGGTCTGTCTCAGACATTCAGTCCGGAGATTTTCGAAAAAAGCTTCCGGCCGATATGACACGGGAATCCGATGTCGCATACCGTTTTTATTCTTCACTTCATCAAATAATTCATCTTAGGGCTGCGTTGTTTTCTGCGAATATACTTCTGCGAATCGGATGGGCGTCTGTCTGCGTCTACTGTCCGTGCAGGGCAGGGAATCCAAGTGTAACGATTGTATGTTTATATTTCGGAATTGAGCTTCGGACAGATCTGTCATCCGTCGGAACCGTCAGCAGCGGCGGTTATCGAGTATCTGACAGAGCAGATCGATGATGCGCCGCAGGTCAGAATTCCCGGACGGACTGCAGCAGTCCTCTCTGCAAGGCTCCGGAGGGGGACACGGAGGACATTTGCAGGGCTGAGGACGGCTGTCGCAGCCGCAGGGCCGGCTGATACAGATTTCCGGGCCCGGCCGTCTGCAGTGCGGTGGTTCGCAGCGCGGGGGCGGACAGTCCGGTATTTCGCGGCAGGAATCTTTCGGAGGACAGTGGCATCTGTTCTCTTCCTGCGGCGGGCACGGAATACAGCCCCAGCTCTGCAGCGGCGGGAATGGCCTGCACATTAGAGCGGCTGGATCGGCCAGTAAGGCTGATCGCAGCGGTCGCACGGCCGGAACGGAGGTCTCGGAGGTCTTGGAGGTCTCGGAGGCCGCGGCCTGCACGTGTTGCATGGCGCTATCATCGTCGGAGGCCGCCAGCATTTACGGCATCTGCAGTTTTCTTTCTTCTCACCGCATCCGCAGCTGTCATTGTTCTGGCAGCCGCATCCGCAGTTATCGTTATTCTGGCAGCCGCAGCTGCCGCTTTCTGGTCTCGATGGGGTGATCAGAACAGGTCTGCACCAGCAGGAAACATCCGGACATATGGGGCGGCAGCATTTTGTGTGTTGGTTGTTGCATTTGCTACACATAAGTATTCTCCTCTCATATCGTCGGCACGGCCGCCCGGGGGCGGTAAGCATCCGCTTTCTCTGACGGCTTTCTGCCTGCTCTGTATCGTGTTGATTTATACTATGAATAAATGACGGGGATGGTGCATATATTTATGGTTGCGGAAATGATAGGCGGTAAAGTCGGGGACAGGATAAATAATATGCATGCTTATTATTTTTCTTGCGGTATACAAAGAAATATATTATAATATACACAGAGAGCCGCCCGCAGAAAGCTCCGGACGGCTGCGGAAGTCGTACAGAGGAGGAATTCTATGAAGAAATTGTTTGCAGTCTATCTCGAGAGTCTCGATCAGGATCTGAATGTTTATACCGATGAGAGGGAAGCGCTTCAGAGGCTAAAGAAACTGCAGGCGGAAGGAAAACCGGCGAAGATGGAGAAATTCGAAAGTTATCAGGCGGTGAGATTCGGAAAAGCCAACGGCTGTTCCGCCAAGGATCCGAGTTTTTGGGAAGAGATCGAGTATGACAACGGACGTTATCGGCTGATCGAAAGATATGCGTGGCATACTGAACCGGAGGAAGAAGGGTACTATGCTGAGTATTTTCTGAGTTAATTTTTTCCGGGGAATATCACAGCGGTGTGAAAGATATGGCATATTTTTTCTTTTTCTGTACAGCGGTATCCATCGGTGAAAAACTTTGATAGTTTAATAGGATCTTATACGAAAGAGGTTTCTTTGTGCAAAAAATGGCCAATGTTAAGAGTGAGAGAGACAGAGATACCTTAAATTCGGAAACGCCGGCCCGGTATTTCCGGGACGGCAGAATCAAAAATCCGAAGTCTTGCAGGATCTGTAAGACTTCGGATTTTTTTTGGACGGACAGAGAAGTTCTTTTTCCGCCGGACATCGAGAAGAACGGCTGCGGCGCAGAAGTACTTCCTGCTGTCTCCGGAGATTATGCGGCGTCTTTGCCGCCTTTTGATTTCGGGAAAGACGCCGCAGTCAGATCTCTTTCGGGTCACAGTAGATTACGCAGCTCAGTCCCAGGTTTTCGCTGAGACGTTTTGATACCTCCGCGACGGCGGCGGAGACACAGCCGGCTTCACCGCAGCATCCGTGATTCAGGGATACGCAGATGACGGCCAGTTTCGCGGAGGGGCCGTAATCGTGTACGGTAAAGGAAAGAATTTTTTCAAAGACGTCATATTCGAGGACAACGGCTCTGGCGTCCTCGGAAAGCCCGGTGTCGGCGGCGGTGCCGATGAGAAGATCCATGTTTTCTTTCAGTGCGGTGAGTCCGGACCACATGATAAAGACCGCGATGATAAGGCCGGCGATTCCGTCGATGGGCAGTGCGGTGTGCGGCGCCGCGATCAGCGTAAATATGGTGAGGGCTGTGATGAGCATATCGGCATAGTCTTCCCGAACAGCGGCCCGCAGCGCGGAGGAATTCAGTTTTTTATTTATTTTCGTGATATATATGATCAGAAATGTTTTGATCGATACGGAGATCAGCGGTACCAGAAACATCAGGGATGTCACGTGAAGAGGCTCCGGCGAGATCAGACGCTGGACGGAGCTTTTCGCCAGAGAGACAGCGGCAGATATGATGATCAGTGCGATAAAGAGGCCGCAGAGGTATTCCGCCCGGCCGTGACCAAAAGGATGTCTGCTGTCCCGTCCTTTTCCCGAGATGTGAAAGCCGATGATTGTGATGCAGGCTCCGGCGCAGTCCATGAGATTATTGAAGCTGTCAGCGATGACAGCGATACTGTTGCTGGCGGTTCCCATGATAAACTTGATCAGAAACAGGACGCAATTGCCGATGACGCCGAAAATACCGGCTCGACGGCCGTAGTTTACCCGGGATTTGTTGTTGTTTTCATCCATTTTTTCACATTCCTTTCTGCAGATGATATTTTTATTACTGCCATTAGATGCGCGCGGTTGGGCAGATGTGTGCATTCCATGAAAAAATGACCGTTTTTTATGTTTTTCCTCACCGGAGGAAACGGAGGTGAGCCTTGACATGGAAGGCGTGTCGGGATATACTTAAATATATTTTGCTTATCAAACTAAATAAAAGAGAAACGATTCGGAGGATAATATATGGAAAATGGAGTACCACAGCTCAGCACTAAAATTACAGAGATGCTGGGAATTCGATATCCTGTTTTTCAGGGCGGTATGGCCTGGGTAGCGGATGCATCGATCGCATCTGCGGTAAGCAATGCGGGCGGCCTGGGAATCATCGGATGCGGTCCGTGGGATATCGACACGATTCAGGCCCAGGTGAGGGCGTGCAAAGAAAAGACCGATAAGCCGTTCGGCCTGAACATCATGCTGATGTCGGAATATGTGGACGATATCATGCAGATGGTTCTCGACGAGGACATCAGAGTGATCACGACAGGAGCCGGAAATCCGGGAAAATATATTCCGCGGCTGAAGGAAAGAGATATCAAGGTCATTCCTGTGGCGGGTTCCGTAGCTATCGCGAAGAGAGTTGCGAAGGTTGGCGCTGACGCGGTTATCGCAGAAGGGTTGGAGAGCGGCGGCCATCTGGGTGAGATTACGACGATGGCATTGGTTCCGCAGGTCGTGGATGCGGTGGATATCCCGGTCATCGCAGCCGGCGGTATCGGCGACGGAAGAGGTTTTGCAGCCGCATTTATGCTGGGGGCGGAGGGCGTTCAGATGGGAACGCGTTTCGTTACGGCAAAAGAGAGCAACGCCCATCAGGCGTATAAGGATGAAATCCTCCATGCCAGGGATTCTTCTACTGTAGTGACGGGAAGAAGTACCGGCCACAGCGTCCGGGTGATTAAAAATAAGATGACGAGAGAGATGCTGCGGATGGAAAAGCGGGGAGAAGATCCGGAAAAAATCGTAGAGCTGGGCACCGGCGCACTGAGAAGAGCCGTGGTGGAAGGCGACGTAGAGAGAGGTTCTGTCATGTCCGGCCAGATCGCCGGCTTGGTAAGAAAAGAACAGACTGCGCAGGAGATCATCGAAGATATCATGGCGGATGCGGCGGATGTTTTCCGCAGAAGAAATGTTCTTACAGAACGTAATTTCGGCAAATAGGTGCAGAAAGGGAGGCGAGGCAGATGAAAATCGCTTGTTTGTTTGCAGGCCAGGGGGCGCAGTACCCCGGTATGGGCAGAGACTTGTATGAAAAGTACGAAAAGAGCCGTCGGGTGTTCGACGAGGCCGGTGAAAAGATTAAGCAGCTGTGTTTTGAAGGTACGGCAGAGGAACTGAAGCTTACGGAAAATACGCAGCCGTGCGTCTATACGGTGACGATGGCGGCTTATGAGGAATTTTTTTCACGTTTTCAGGCGCAAAAACCGGAGGATGCGGAAATCGCAGCGATGGCCGGATTCAGTCTGGGGGAATATGCAGCGCTGACGGCCGCCGGAGTGATCTCTGGCATCGCCGACGGTGTGGAACTGATGGAACACAGAGGTCGCTATATGGGCGAGGCCGGAAGAAACAAGGCCGGTGAAAATATCGGAACCATGGCCGCTGCCATCGGAGATCCTGTGAAAGTCAGGGAATGCGTAGAGCTGGCGCGTCAGGACGGGATTCTCGTGGCAGCGAATATCAATGCTCCTACTCAGACTGTGGTTTCCGGAGACCGGGAAGCGGTAGCGCGCTTTACGGAAATCGCTAAGGAAGCGCGCCTGCGGGTGACGCCGCTGGCGGTGGGCAGCGCGTTTCACAGCCCGATGATGTCTCCGGCGTCAGAGAAGATGCGCAGTCTCATTCTGACGAAAAAAATTACGCCGTGCGATTTCCCCGTCTACTCGAACCTGACGGCGCGTCCGATTTCAGAATATCGCAGGAACGGCGCAGATGATCTGAGCTCGCCTCAGACTGCGGAAGATATCGCAGACGCTATGGCGCTTCAGCTTATGAGTCCGGTACAGTGGGTCAAAACCGTAGAAAATCTGAAAGCGCAGGGGATCGATACTGTCATCGAATTCGGTCCGGGAAAGACTCTCAGCGGTCTGGTAAAGAAGATCGATAAGACAATCCGGACATATAACGTAGAGAATGCGGAATCGCTGGAAAATGCACTGTCGGAACTCTGCCGGAGAGACAGATGACAGCGGGGCGTACATCGCAGGAAAAAGCGGGGGATGTGTTTCTCCGCTTCAGAAGAAATCCATCCGGGTACTGCAGGACGGAACCGTGGTAACGGGCGTCTGTCCTGTAAAGATTACAGGAGGTAAACCTATGTTAAAAGGGAAAAGCGCGATTATTACCGGGGGTGTTCGGGGAATCGGTTTCGGGATCGCGGAGGAGTTCGCAAAACAGGGTGCGGATATTATGATCTGTTACCGCAGCAATGAAGATGCCGCTGCGAAAGCCGCCGCCGAACTGGAAAAGTACGGTACGAAAGTCATCGCGTCCAAAGGCGATGTGGCCGACGGAGCTTATGCAGAGCAGGCCGTAAAACAGGCGGTTGAGGAATTCGGGAAGGTCGATATCCTCGTCAACAATGCCGGAATAACAAATGATAAACTGCTGCTGAGAATGACGCAGGAAGATTTTATGAAAGTCGTCGATACAAATCTGCTGGGAACGTTTCATTTTACGAAATACGCAGCAGCGCACATGGCTAAAAAAAGGTATGGCCGCATCATCAATCTCTCTTCTATTTCCGCTGTCAGAGGAAATGCGGGGCAGGCTAATTACTGCGCTTCTAAAGCCGGTGTAATCGGTATGACGCTGTCAAATTCCAAAGAGCTGGGAAAGAGAAATATCACGGTAAACGCTATCGCGCCGGGGTTTATCGAGACCGATATGACTACCGTTCTCTCCGAAAAACAAAAAGAACTGGTACTGGGACAAATCAGCCTGGGAAGGTACGGAAAAGCGGAGGATGTGGCTAAGGCCGCGGCGTTTCTCGCTTCAGACGGCGCGGCTTATATCACAGGACAGGTCATCGGAGTCGACGGCGGGATGATTTTATAAGGTCAGACAACGGGCAGAGAGCAGATCCGATTTAGGAGGTATAGACAGAAATGGCAGAAAAAAGGGTAGTAATCACCGGAATGGGCGTCGTAGGTCCGGTGGGAAACAACAGTTATGATTTCTGGGACGGTATCCGTCATGAAAAAAACGGTATCGGCCAGATCACTCATTTCGATACGGCGGGACATAAGGCCTGCATGGGCGCAGAGGTCAAGGATTTCGTATTTCCTGATAAAAGAGCCGCGAAGCGGCTGGACCTCTCCTCTCAGTATGCTATCGTAGCTGTGAGAGAAGCGATGGAGGACAGCGGCCTTAAGGCGGGAGAAAATGTGGATCCGTACAGATTCGGAGTGATCGGAGGTACGGGGATCGGCGGAATCATGACATTGGAGGCTGAGACAAAAAAGGCGATTGAACGGGGAGTTTCCAGAGTATCTCCTCTTATGGTGACGATGACGATTCCCAATATGATCGCCGGAAACATCTCCATTGAGACGGGGGCAAAGGGTATTTCCATGGGAATTACCACCGCCTGCGCCACGGGAACGCATGCTATCGGCGAAGCTTTCCGCAATATTAAGAGCGGCGCTTACGACGCGATGATTGCCGGCGGTACGGAAGCGTCTTTCGCCGACGTTTCTTTCGCCGGTTTCGCAAATATGACGGCGCTTTCGAAGCGTACCGATCCGGACAGATGTTCTACTCCTTTCGATAAAGAAAGAGACGGTTTCGTCATGGGCGAGGGCGCAGCGTTTCTGATTCTGGAGGATCTGGAGCATGCGAAAGCGAGAGGCGCGCATGTCTATGCAGAGGTCGTAGGTTACGGAGCGACGTCTGACGCTTACCATATCACGATGCCGGATCCCGAAGGCGCCGGAAATGCGAAGGCGATGGAACTGGCTCTGAACGAAGCGGGAATTCAGCCGGAGCAAATCAGTTACATTAACGCGCACGGTACGGGTACTCCGTATAACGATAAATTCGAGACCAATGCCATTAAGAAGGTATTCGGGGAGGCGGCATATGAGATTCCCGTCAGCTCAACGAAAAGCATGATCGGACACCTTCTCGGTGCAGCCGGCGCGGTAGAAGCGTTTATCTGCGTTAAGGCGCTGGAAGACGGATATATTCCGGCGACCATCAATCTCGAAGTTCCCGACGAAGAATGCGATCTGGATTATGTTCCGAAGAAAGGCAGAAATGCGGATCTGGAGTACGCGCTTTCCAATTCTCTGGGATTCGGCGGTCACAACGGCGTTATCATATTTAAAAAGTGGAGCGAATGGTAAAATTTAAAAAATTGACCGCCGCAGACGAAAGACGCCGGCCGAAGCGGATTCCGCAGAGAGGCCGGCACGAAAATAGACAGACAGGAGGCTGATATGGCGTTAATGGACAGAGCGCAGATAATGGAAATCATTCCTCACAGGGATCCGTTTCTTCTGATTGATGAGATCGAGTCAATGGATGAAGAAAAGGGCGAGATTACCGCGATTAAATATGTCAGGGAATCAGAATACTATTTCGAAGGACATTTTCCTCAGAAAAAAGTGATGCCCGGCGTGCTCATCGTGGAAGCTCTGGCCCAGGCCGGGGCTGTCGCGATTCTCAGCAGAGAGAAGTTCCGTGGAAAGCTGGCTTTTTTCGGCGGAATCAAGAACGCGAAATTCCGCAGTCAGGTGACGCCGGGAGATACTCTGCGGCTTCACGTAGAAATGGAAAAGCTGGGTTCCCGGGCGGGAACCGCCAAGGGCACGGCAGTGATTCTCCCCGGAGCCGGGGAGCCGGTTCCGGAAAAACCTGTCATAGCTTGTCAGTGTGAAATAATGTTCGTAATCGGATAATCCGGTGACTGCAGTCACGTGGCATCTGTACTTTAAATGTGATATAATGTATTTATATCATCTGAGGGGATTCGGGCAGACATCACTTTTTTGACAGAACAGGTAGGTTTGATTATGCTGGACAAAGACGTTTACTATGTGAAGAAGCTGAAGCAGCAGATGCTCAGTATATTTAATATGGTCATGAAGACAGAGGAGATGGCAATGAAAGAAACGGCTGAAAGCGGAGAACTCTCTGTCTCGGAGATTCACACTCTGGTGGCCGTGGGACGCCGCGCGCCCAAAACCATGAGCACGATCGCTCAGGATCTGCTGATCAACGTCAGTACTCTCTCCATCGCGATCAATAAACTGGAAAAAAAAGGGTTTGTCATACGCATCCGCGATGATGCAGATCGCAGAATCGTCCGCATCAGTCTTACCGAGAAGGGACGGGCCGCTTTGGAACGTCATGAACAATTTTATTACAGGATCGTAGACGAGGCGATCCGCGATATGGACAACGTGCAGAAACGCGTTCTCGTCCGCTCTATGGGGCATATGGCGGACTTTTTTTCCGCAAAGCTGAATCAGCCTGCTGAAGAGACGGAGGCGATCGGAGCTGAGACGCAGTCCGGAGAAGAACGGTTCTGATCTCTCGGAGCGGCGGATCTGTTTTTCAGAATTGGAAAAAAATACAGTAAAATAAAATGCAAAATTTTAGAAAGAGGAGCATGTCACATGCTCCTCTTTTTGTATTTTCCTGATCACTTTTTCAATGATTAAAGAAGCTGTTTTTCCGGCATTCTTCGTCTTGCCGTTTTTTGTGTCTGTTTAAACGATCTGTTTCCCGCCGGTTTCCGCCGCATAATCTGCAATGATTTCGCCATACTAATTGTGAACTGTTAAAAATGAAAATCACAATGGAGGCGAAAAAATGAAAGATTTCATCGATACAAACCGGTTTACAAAGCAGGAACTGATGGATATCATCGAGCTCTCTTTGGAAATCAAAAAGTGCATTGAAGCGGGATATTATCCGCCGCTGCTGAAAAATCAGACTTTGGGAATGATTTTTCAGCAGTCTTCTACCCGGACGAGGGTTTCCTTTGAAACGGCGATGCAGCAGCTGGGCGGTCATGCGCAGTATCTCGGTCCCGGCATGATCCAGCTGGGCGGCCACGAAACTATCGAGGATACGGGCAAGGTCCTGTCCAAGCTGGTGGATATCGTAATGGCGCGGGTAATCGAACACGATTCCGTCGAAAAGCTGGCGGCTTCCTGTACGATTCCCGTGATCAACGGCATGTCCGATTACAATCATCCTACGCAGGAGATCGGCGATATATGCACGATTGTGGAGAATCTTCCGAGGGGCAAACGTCTGGAAGACTGCAAAGTAGTCTTTGTGGGCGACGCTACACAGGTATGCGCTTCTCTCGGATTTATCACCACGAAGTTAGGGATGAGTTTCTGCCACTACGGTCCGAAGAACGCACAGCTGAGCGAAGATCACCGGTCCATCATGGAGATGAACTGCCAGGTTTCCGGCGGAAGCTGGCTGGTGACGGAGGATAAGGAAAAAGCGATGAAGGGCGCGGATTTTGTCTATACTGATGTATGGTACGGTCTGTATGAAAACGAGCTGCCGAAGGAAGAGCGAATCAAGAAATTCGGAGAATTCCAGGTAAACCGCGAGCTGATTCAGATGGGAAATCTGGGCTGCAAGTTCATGCACTGCCTGCCGGCGACCAGGGGCGAGGAAGTGACCGATGAAGTGCTGGACAGCGATATTTCCATCGCTTTCGACGAAGCTGGAAATCGTCTGACCGCGATGAGAGGCATTCTGGTGTACTTCATGAGAGGACGGCAGAAACACAGTCCGCTGGAAATCGCTGCGGCCAGAGAATCTCTTCAGAATTTTCTGGACAGCCGGATTCTGTGCGGATGCTTCGACGAGTGCGGAATTCCGCCGTTTGACGCTGACAGCTGTTTCGAATAGACAGCGCGGCGCTGAAAGCGGGACAGACTGACGGGAGCAGCATCACAGCCGATGCCGGAAGATTCCCTGCAGTTTGACCGTTTTCTGCAATATTTTTAGAAAAGAGGTCTATAGCAATGAACGAAAATAAGAAAAAATTCAGGCTGATGGACGCGATCCTCGCTGTTATCTGTGTTGTCTTTGTCGCAGAAGCGGCGGCGCCGGTGGCGGCGATCGGGAATTCCCAGTATTTCTGGTGGATTTTTATGATTATCGGATTTCTGCTTCCATACGGTCTGATCTCAGCGGAGCTGGGGACGACGTACGACGGAGAAGGCGGGCTGTATGACTGGATCTCCAAAGCGTACGGACGCAGAATGGGTTCCCGTACCGCGTGGTATTACTGGGTTAATTTCCCTTTGTGGATGGCGTCTCTGGCTGTTATGTTTCCGGAGATCATCGGTATCTGCACAGGGGCGAATATCAGCACCTGGCTTTCTCTTCTCATCCAGCTGGCATTTGTGTGGATTGTAGTGTGGATCAGTTTTTACCCTGTTTCCGACAGCGCCTGGATTCTCAACCTGTCCGCCTGCATCAAGCTGCTGCTGGCCGCCGGCATAGGAGTGCTGGGAATCTACACAGCGGTCACAAAAGGTGTGGCGAATGAATACACGGTGCGTTCGCTTCTGCCATCTTTCGATCTCAACAGTCTGTCTTATATTTCTGTCATCATTTTTAATTTTCTCGGGTTTGAGGTTATCTGTACCTATGCGCCGACGATGCAGAACCCGAAGAAACAGATCCCGCAGGCGATTATTACTGGCGGTATCGTAATTGCACTTATCTATATTTTTTCAGCTTTCGGTATCGGTGTGGCAATCCCTACCAGCGAAATTTCCACGAGCTCAGGTCTGATCGACAGTTTCAGCCTGCTGCTTTCAGGAGCCGGAGGACTGGCGGGTACGGTGCTGATCATCGTAGGAGTTCTGTTCCTGCTGACTTTATTCGGAAATATGATTTCCTGGTCTTTCGGGGTAAACAGCGTAGCGGCTTATGCGGCGGATAACGGGGATCTGCCGGCGTATTTCGGAAAGCGGAGCGGAAAGAATGATATGCCGACGGGAGCAGCTGTGATGAACGGTCTTCTGGCGTCAGCCATCGTTATCATCGGAGCTCTTCTGCCGGAGTCGGATCTCTTCTGGAGTTTCTTCGCTCTGAATCTGGTCATGCTTCTGGTATCTTATGTGGTTATGTTCCCTGCTTTCCTGAAACTGAGGAGCAAGGATCCGGATGCGGTTCGCCCGTTTAAAGTTCCCGGAGGCAGAACGATGCTTCATATCATCACCTATGTGCCGATGATTTTGCTGGTGGTTTCCATTCTATTTACAGCGGTGCCGTTCAGTTTCGATTCGGAGACACTGATGTCGGTTCTGCCGATTACCGTGGGAACGATCGTATCGCTGATCATCGGAGAAGTGATCATTTGGGCGCTGAAGATCCCGAAGGGATCTCAGCGGGATTAATTGCAGAGATGTAAATTTGCGGAAGGGAGTAAAAAATGGCAAAGAGAATTATGAATACTACGCCGCGGCAGGACGGTTTCCGAATGCCCGGCGAATTTGAAAAACAGGCGGGAATGTGGATGCTCTGGCCTGAGAGAAATGATAACTGGAGAGACGGCGCGAAACCGGCGCAGGAGGCTTTCGCCAATGTAGCCAAAGCTATCGCGGATTTTGAGCCCGTTACTGTATGCGTGTCAGCTTCACAGTATCAGAACTGCAGAGCAAAGCTGCCGGATCATATCCGCGTGGTGGAGATGGCCAACGACGATGCCTGGATTCGCGACTGCGGCCCCACATTTGTCGTAAACGACAGAGGAGAGGTCCGCGGTGTGGACTGGGAATTCAACGCCTGGGGAGGACTGTATGACGGGCTTTACTTTCCGTGGGCCAATGACGACCAGATCGGAAGAAAAGTCTGTGAGATTGAGAATATCGATTCTTACCGGACAGACGGCTTTGTCCTGGAGGGCGGATCCTTTCATGTGGACGGGGAAGGCACCCTGCTGACGACGGAAATGTGTCTGCTTTCAGAAGGAAGAAATCCGCATATGGATAAGTCTCAGATCGAAAAGATGCTGGGAGACTACTTGAATATCGACAAAGTAATCTGGATCAAAGACGGTATCGATCCGGAGGAGACCAACGGTCATATCGACGACGTGGCCTGCTTTGTGCGTCCCGGAGAGGTGGCTTGTATCTGGACGGAGGATGAGAGCCATCCGTTTTACCGGGAGGCGCAGGAGGCATACCGGACGCTGTGTGAGGCGACAGATGCCAAGGGCAGAAAGCTCAGGGTGCACAAGCTGTGTCTGACGAAAGAACCGATTCTCCTGAAAGGCGCGGCGACCATCGACGCGGTGGAAGGTACGATTCCGAGAGAGGACGGCGAAGTCTGCATCGCTTCTTATATGAATTTCACCATAGTCAACGGCGCTGTCATCGTACCTCAGTACGGTGATGAAAACGATAAACTGGCGCTGGAACAGATCGCTGAAATGTTCCCGGAACGAAAGGCGGTCGGCGTTTATACCAGAGAGGTCGTGTACGGCGGCGGCAATATTCACTGCATCACGCAGCAGCAGCCGGCTCCTGTCGTTAGGTAAACGCAGAGCGGAGACGGCCGGTCTGTCCGGAAGAGAAGGGCAGGACTGCAGTTTGGCCTGAAGAAAAGCGGACGGCCGGCAGACGGGATAGGAGGATTACAGAAATGTCACGGATCGTAATTGCGCTGGGAGGCAATGCGTTGGGAGACAATGCGGCCGAACAGCGGGAAAAAATCAGGGAGGCTTGTCCCTCTCTGATCGGTCTCATCGCTCAGGGGCATGAGATTATCGTCAGTCATGGAAACGGTCCGCAGGTTGGGATGATCAATACGGCTTTTGACATCGCCTGCGGCCAGTCGGAGAAAATCCCTCATATGGATCTGATGGAGTGTGCGGCGATGAGCCAGGGATATATCGGTTATCATCTTCAGCAGGGGATTCAGCGGGAACTGCGGATTCAGAAGATGCCGTGGCACGTGGCCACTGTCGTAACTCAGACGCTGGTGGATGCCGGCGACGAGGCTTTTCAGCATCCGACGAAACCCATCGGCGTATTTTATACGAAAGAAGAAGCGGATCAGCTGAAAAAGGATTATCCGAATTTCACTTTTGCGGAGGATTCCGGCAGGGGATGGCGGAGGACGGTACCATCGCCGAGACCGGTGGATATCGTGGAGAAGGAATCGATTCTCAATCTCCTGGACAACGAATATATCGTCATCGCCTGCGGTGGCGGAGGGATTCCGGTAGTAAAGGATAAGGAAGGAGACTTCAACGGCGTGCCGGCGATCATCGACAAGGACTTCGCATCGGCTAAGCTGGCGGAAGTGGTGGGTGCGGATCATCTATTTATCCTCACCGCGGTGGATCGAGTCTGCCTGGATTTCGGCATGCCGACGGAACGGGCGCTGACTGAAATGACGGCGGAAGAGGCGGAGCGATGGTGCGAAGAAGGGCAGTTCGCCCCGGGCTCTATGCTGCCGAAGGTACAGGCGGCTGTAGAGTTCGCCAGAGCAAAAAAGGGCAATAAAGCGATTATCGCGTCGCTGGAGAAGGCGCCGCTGGCTATGCGGGGCGAGAGCGGCACAGTGATCACCGCATAAATATCATAGGAAGCGAAAGACCGCCGCCTGCGGCAGACTGCTGCGGGCGGCGGTTTTTGATGAGACGGGCGGAAACGGACCTGCTCTCTTTTTTCGGAGGAAAAGCCCTGCGATTTATCTTTTTTTACCATTTGACGGCGTCGTTGAAACATAATAAAATCATATGCGAAAAATCAGTTTTTTTAATTACACCGGAGCCAAACGGACAGATAGCAGGGGGAGGAATATGAGACATTTATTACGTCCTACCGATTTTACAACGGAAGAGATCGAGGAATTGATCTGCATAGCAGAGGAGATCGAAGAGAATCCGGAGAAATTCGCTCATGTAGCGGACGGAAAAAAGCTGGCGACTTGTTTTTATGAGCCAAGTACCCGTACGAGACTGAGTTTTGAATCAGCCATGCTCGGACTGGGAGGCAGCGTCCTGGGTTTTGCCAGCGCGGATTCGTCTTCTGCGGCCAAGGGAGAGAGCGTAGCCGATACCGTCAGAACCGTGGGCTGTTATGCGGACATCATCGCGATGCGACATCCAAAAGAAGGCGCGCCTATGGCAGCGGCCGACAAATCGCCGGTGCCGATCATCAATGCGGGAGACGGCGGACACCAGCATCCGACTCAGACTCTGACCGATCTTCTGACGATTCATTCGGAGAAAGGCAGACTCAGCGATCTGACTATCGGGCTGTGCGGAGATCTGAAGTTCGGCCGTACGGTGCACTCTCTGATTTCGGCTCTGATTCGTTATGAAAATATCCGCTTTGTGCTGATCTCGCCGGACGAACTGCGGATCCCGGATTTTGTGAGAAACGATGTGCTTCAGCAGAATCATATTCCCTTTGAAGAGGTCGACGATCTGGAAGCCGCCATGCCGAAGCTGGACATTCTCTACATGACCCGCGTTCAGAAAGAGCGTTTCTTCAATGAAGCGGACTACATCAGACTGAAGGACAGATATATCCTGGATAAGTTTAAGATGAAACTGGCGCCGGAGGATATGATCGTCATGCATCCGCTGCCGAGAGTCAATGAGATCGCCGTGGAAGTAGACGACGATCCGAGAGCCATGTATTTCCGACAGGCGCAGTACGGTGTCTACATCCGGCAGGCGCTGATCATGAAACTCTTAGAACTGGAGGTGCCGGGATGTTAAATATCAGCGGAATTGAAAACGGTTATGTAATCGACCATATCAAGGCGGGAAAAAGTCTGATCATATACGATTTGCTGAATCTGGATGAATACGACGGACAGGTGGCGATTATCAAGAACGCCCGCAGCAAAAAGCAGGAGCTGAAAGATATGATTAAAATCGAAGGCCGGATGGATATCGATCTCGATTTTCTCGGTTTTCTGGACGACAATATCACGATCAATGTGATAAGAAACGGAAATATCATCGAGAAAAAATATCTGACGTTGCCGAAGAAGATCGTCGGACTGGCCAAGTGTAAGAATCCGCGCTGCATCACATCTGTCGAACAGGGATTAAAACATGAATTTATTCTCACCGATCCGGAGAATCGTGTGTACCGCTGCAGATACTGTGAAGAAAAATATGAGGAGGAAAAAGCATAATGAATTTAAAAGGAAGACATCTTCTTAAAATTATGGATCTCACTCCGGAAGAGATGACATATCTCATCGATCTGGCGGCGGATCTCAAGGCGAAAAAAAAGGCCGGCGAGCCAGTGGATATGTTTCGCGGCAAAAATATAGCGCTGATTTTTGAAAAGACGAGCACGCGTACGAGATGTGCTTTTGAAGTGGCGGGACACGATCTGGGTATGGGAGTGACTTATCTGGATCCATCCGGCTCTCAGATCGGCAAGAAAGAGAGTATTGCGGATACGGCGAAAGTTCTGGGGCGCATGTTCGACGGAATCGAATACCGGGGCTTCGGTCAGGACATCGTTGAAGAACTGGCCAAATACGCCGGTGTTCCCGTGTGGAACGGACTGACCAACGAATCTCATCCAACACAGATTCTGGCCGATTTTCTCACGATCCGCGAGCATTTCGGTTATCTGAAAGATATCAAATTCACATATATGGGAGACGCCAGATATAATATGGGGAATTCCCTGATGGTGGGCTGTGCAAAGATGGGCATGCACTTCACCGCATGTACTTCGGAAAAGTATTTTCCTGAGGAGAAGCTCGTGGAATACTGCAGAGAGCTGGCGGCGCAGACCGGCGGATCGATTACGCTGACAGCGGATCCGGAAGAGGGAACCAGGGGCGCAGATGTCATCTATACGGACGTCTGGGTTTCCATGGGCGAACCGGATGAAGTATGGGCGGAGCGGATTGAAGAACTCAGTCCATATCAGGTGAACAAGAAAGCTATGGATAACGCGGATCCTCAGTGTGTCTTCATGCATTGTCTGCCGGCATTCCACGATCTGAATACCGCCATCGGTGCGGAGATCGGGCGTAAATTCGGCATTACGGAAATGGAAGTGACCGACGAAGTTTTTCTGTCGCCGCAGTCTATCGTATTTGAAGAGGCGGAAAACAGGATGCATACGATCAAAGCTGTTATGGCGGCTACGCTGTAGAGCGGAGAGTGGCGGTGCGGACAGGGAGACGTTCTCTTCCGAAAAAAGCTGAGATGTGCGGCACAGAGGCGCAGGTGTTAACTCACCTGCGCCTTTTGATATCCGAACATTTTTTATGCATATTTTTCATAGATTTATGCTATACTAAGTGAACGGCGGAAATGAGACATCGTTAATAGGCGATGTAGTGTGCTCCCCCGTGAGGCCGGAGGAACGGGCCGTAAGAAAACGGAAATTTTTCTGTTGAGCAGTTTGAAGGGAAGCGATTGTTATGATAAAATTGGGTATTATTTTTGGAGGACGGTCGGAAGAACATGAGGTTTCCAGGATGTCGGCCACATCGGTGATGGGCGCTGTGGATAATTCGAAGTATGAGATTATTCCCATCGGTATCACAAAGGACGGAAGATGGTATCTGTACGACGGTCCCGTGGAGAAAATCGTAACGGGCGAGTGGGAGGATTATGCGGTCAGAGCCTTGGCGGAAGACCCGGAAAATTACTCTTTTTCCGTGGTGGGCGCCGGAGGCAGATCTCTGAAGGATATCATCGATTTTGCGCTCCCCGTCGTACACGGTACATACTGCGAGGACGGAAAGCTTCAGGGACTTCTCGAGATGGCGGATATCCCTTACGGCGGCTGCGGAGTCACCGCTTCGGCAGCTGCAATGGATAAGATCATTTCAAAGGAACTCTTCATCAGAGCCGGAATCCCGGTGTGTCCGTATGTTCCTGCGGCTGCTGAGGAACTGGAGGAGGATCTGGACGGCGTAGTCCTTCGCATTGAACGGGAATTAGGATATCCGGTTTATGTCAAGCCGGCGAACCAGGGCTCCAGCGTCGGCATTTCCAGAGTGTCCGACAGCAGTCAGATCAGGGAGGCGCTGAAATACGCCGCCGGATTTGATCGGAGAATCCTCATAGAAAAAGAGATCTGCTGCAGAGAAATCGAAACGGCTGTCCTGGGAAATTACCGGATTGAAGCGGCTGTGACAGGGGAGATCGTGGCCACGGAAGATTTTTATGACTATGAGGCAAAGTACGTAGACGACGGAAAACCGAAGATGAAGATTCCGGCGGACATTCCTGCGGAGGTTTCGGAAAAAATTCGTGAATACGCGGTAAGGGGATTCTCGGCTCTGGACGGAGCCGGATTTGCCAGATGTGATTTCTTTATCGACAAACGGACGGATGAGATTTATCTCAATGAGATCAATACTCTTCCGGGATTCACTTCTTTCAGTATGTTTCCGCTCCTGTGGGAAAATGCGGGTCTGCCGTATTCAGAGACAATCGAAAGGATAGTTGAATTAGGATATGAAAGATATTATGCTCAGAATCGTCGGAAGACAGATTGACAGAAATGATGAGGTTTCGGAAGAAACCGTGGAATTTATGACGGAAGGTAAGGCTTATAAAAAAGGCGGAGCCACGTATTTGGTGTATGAGGAAAGCGAAATGTCGGGGCTGGCAGGCGTAAAGACGACGCTGAGGATCGGAGACGACGGGTCCGTGCGGATGAAACGCTTCGGCAGCGGGATTATGCTGGACACCGTTATGGAATTTCATCAGGGTAAGCGTTTTGACAGTGTCTATGAGACGCCGTACGGTGCATTTCCTATGGAAATCCTTACGAACAGCGTGGTTAACGACTTGGAGCCGGAAAGGATCACCGGGAATCTCTTTATCGATTATGAGATTGCGCTGAGGGGACTCTCCGAGATGAGAAGCCTGCTCAATATCGAAGTGACAGAGAGTTCCAGAAAAGAAGCCTTCGGGATCTCCGATCCAAAAAACACCAATTAACCTGCCTGCAGACTGTGTAGTAAAGAGAGTGCGCGGAAGAGATATTTTTTCCGGCTGCCGCCGGATACAAGCGGTGCGGCAGCCGGTATTTCATGTGCGGAAAAGAGATATATAATGAAAAGAATTCTGAATCACATATTTATCGACGGTCTGTCGGGGATGGCCAGCGGCCTTTTCGCTACGCTGATTATCGGAACGATTCTCGGGCAGGTCGGCGTTTATGTCGGCGGAACCGCCGGCGGTTACATGATTTTTATCGCATCGGCGGCGAAAGCGCTTACGGGTGCGGGAATCGGCGTTGGCATTGCCTGCAAGTATCAGGCGCCGATTCTGGTCGCGGCGTCGGCGGCTGTGGCGGGAACGGTCGGCGCATATGCCGGCAGGATGATCGACGGTTCGTTTTTGGCCGACGGTTCCGTGGTATTAGCAGGGGCAGGTGATCCTCTGGGCGCATTTATCGCATCTGTCGCCGCTGTCGAAATCGGCATACTCATCTCCGGAAGGACAGGCCTGGACATCGTACTGACTCCTGTGTCTGTCATCGCGGCGGGATCCGCTGTTGGGATCGCTGTGGGACCGCCTTGCTCGGCTCTTATGACCTATCTCGGTGAACTTATCATCTGGGCCACGGAACAGCAGCCGTTTCTTATGGGAATCGTCGTAGCCGTCGTCATGGGAATGCTTCTGACACTCCCCATCAGTTCTGCGGCTTTCGGCGTCATGCTCGGGCTGGGCGGGATTTCCGCCGGAGCGGCTACCGTAGGCTGTGCGGCGAATATGATCGGTTTTGCGGTAGCCAGTTTCCGTGAGAACGGTATGAGCGGACTTATTTCCCAGGGAATCGGCACATCCATGCTCCAGGTTTCCAATATCATGCGCCGTCCGGTGATCTGGCTGCCGGCGATATTATCCAGCGCCGTTTTGGGACCGGTGAGCACCTGTTTGCTGAAGCTGACAAATAATGCGGTGGGCTGCGGTATGGGGACCTCCGGTCTGGTAGGTCCCGTGACGATGTATCAGACGATGACAGCTGCGGGAGGTTCTCCCGTCATCGTTGCGACGGAAATTCTCATCATGCTTTTCGCAGCGCCGGCAGTTCTGTCAGCATTTTTCGCCTCTCTGATGCGCAAGTGGGGGTGGATTCGAAAAGGCGATATGAAATTAGATATATGAGTCTCTGTTTTCACAGAGGATTTACGAAATACTGTATTTTATATGACGGGAATATGGTACTATAAGGAAGATTAAATATTAAAAATGTTACTATTTAGGGACAAGTTTTTGTTTCATGAGCTGTTTTAACAGATACGACAGGATTTTTGCAAGGAGGACTGGTAAATGAAAAAAAATGAGCTTATCCGGCTCAGCGGCGTCGCAAAGTCGTTCGATGATGACGTCATTTTGAAGTCGCTGAATCTTTCTGTTAATGATGGGGAATTCGTAACTCTCCTCGGCCCGTCGGGCTGCGGAAAGACGACGACCCTCAGAATTATCGGAGGCTTTGAGAAGCCGGATGCGGGGGACGTATTCTTCGCTTCTCAGAGAATCAATGATGTTCCGCCGAATAAGAGAAACATCAACACGGTATTTCAGAAATACGCGCTCTTTCCGCACCTCAACGTAGCGGAAAATATCGCGTTTGGCCTCAATATACGAAAAGTAGACAAAAAAGAAGTCGCCCGACGAGTGGAAGAGATGCTGGAGCTCGTAAATCTGAAGGGATTCGGCAGACGATCGGTCGCATCTCTTTCCGGCGGTCAGCAGCAGAGAGTTGCTATCGCCAGAGCGGTAATTCAGCAGCCGAAAGTTCTGCTGCTCGACGAACCTCTCGGGGCATTGGATCTGAAACTTCGCAAGGAAATGCAGGTCGAACTGAAAAATCTTCACGAGACGCTGAACATGACGTTTATCTATGTCACGCATGATCAGGAAGAGGCTCTGACGATGTCAGATACCGTCGTTGTTATGAATCAGGGTGAAATTCTCCAGCAGGGCACGCCGATCGATATCTACAATGAACCGGCCAACGCCTTTGTCGCCGATTTTATCGGTGAGAGCAATATCATCCCGGGCATCATGAAGCAGGATAAGGTCATTGAGTTCCTCGGCACCGTATATGATTGCGTGGATACGGGATTTGAAAAGAACGAGCCGGTGGATCTGGTCATCCGCCCGGAGGATATCGTGCTGCTGGAAAAAAGTTCCGGAAGCATTCAGCAGGCGGACCGTCTGCTGAAAGGCCGTGTCCAGACGTGTCTTTTCAAGGGCGTACATTATGAAATGCTGGTGGAGACGGAGGGCTTTACTTTTATGGTACATTCCACAGTAGCATGTCCTGTGGGAGCCGATAAGTATCTCGACGTGGATCCCGACAATATTCATATTATGAAAAAGAGCGATATCGCTACGGTTACCGAATTGGAGCATCAGCGCGAACAGGATACGTCAGAGGAAGAGGAGGAAAGTTGATGAGAAAAAACAGAATTCTGGCCGTTCCTTATATTTTCTGGCTGTTTCTCTTTACGGTCGTTCCTCTCTTTATGGTGGTATATTTTGCCTTTACCACGAGCACAGGCCAGCTAACCGTGGAGAATTTCTCCGGAATGTCACAGTATGCGGGGGTCTTCTTCCGATCTTTCCGGCTGGCTGTCATTTCGACGTTGGTCTGCCTCATCCTCGGATATCCTCTCGCTTATATTATGTCCCGGCTAAAGCCGAAGCACCAGACGATCGCCATGATTCTGATCATGCTTCCGATGTGGATGAATTTTCTGGTCCGTACATACGCATGGCTGACGATACTGGAGAACAACGGATTGCTGAATCAATTCCTCAGTTCGCTTCATCTGCCTCAGATACATATTATAAATACGCCTGTGGCGGTAGGACTGGGAATGATATATAATTACCTGCCGTTTATGATTCTGCCGATCTATACTTCTCTGACGAAGATGGATTCTTCGCTTATAGAGGCGGCGAGGGATATCGGAGCTAATGACCGGCAAATTTTTATAAAAGTCATTTTCCCTCTTTCCATTCCGGGAGTGCTTTCGGGAATTATTATGACTTTCGTGCCGGCGGTCAGTACATTCGTCATTTCGAAAATTCTGGGCGGCGGAGCCAATATGATGATCGGTGACTTGATCGAAATGCAGTTCCTCGGCAGCACATATAACGCGAATATGGGAGCTTCCATATCGATGGTTATGATGATAATCGTGATGATCTTTGTCTGGCTCACCGGAAAGATCGACAAAGATGGCAATGGAGAAGGGAGTGTGCTGCTGTGAAAAAATATATGGGAAAAATTTACATGGTGCTCATTTTTTTATTCATGTATGCGCCGATTTTTCTCCTCATGGTCTTTTCATTCAACAGCACGAAGAGCCGTTCTGTCTGGACGGGTTTTTCTCTGCGTTGGTACCAGGAGCTGTTCCGCGATGCGGAGATCATTCACGCTATAAAGATTACGCTTCTGGTGGCGGTCTTTTCCGCAGTACTGTCTACGATACTTGGCACTGCAGCAGCGCTGGGAATCTTCGCGATGAAGAAAAGACCCCGAAAATTCTTAATGAATGTCAATACGCTGCCGACGATGAAACCGGATATTATCATGGGCGTCTCCCTGATGCTCCTTTTCATCTTTTTTTCGCAGACGCTCCGAATGGACTTTTTTACGCTGGGATTCGGAACGCTTCTGCTGGCGCATATCACTTTTGATACTCCGTATGTGCTGTTGTGCGTAATGCCGAAACTTCGTCAGATGGACAAGCGGCAGTACGAGGCGGCTCTCGACTTGGGAGCGGGCAGTATGCAGGCATTTTTCAGGGTCGTACTGCCTCAGATTACCACGGGAATCGTCACCGGCCTGATCATGGCCTTTACATTGTCGATAGACGATGTAGTAGTCAGTTACTTCACTTCGGGTCCGACGTCGCAGACATTGGGTGTGCTGATCTTCGGTATGACGAAGAAGAGAATAAGCCCGGAAATCAATGCGCTCTGTACGCTGATGTTCGTGTTTATTCTGCTGCTTCTGATCGTGATCAACCTGAGAGAGCTTCGGGCGGAAAGAGAACGGGAAAGGAATATAAATCGATGAAAAAAATCAAGGGAAAGAAAATAACTGCAGGACTGACCAGTCTGTTCCTGGTTACGGTTCTGGTCATCACCGGATGTATCGGTTTGACCGGCTGCGGATCTTCCGATCCTTCGCAGACGATCAATGTATTCAACTGGGGAGAGTATATCGATGAAGACCTTCTCAGAGATTTTGAGGATGAGACGGGAATCAAAGTAAACTATACCACTGTGGCTACCTGCGAAGAGATGTATGCGAAGATGAAGGCGGGCGGCGTATCTTATGATGTCGTCGTACCGTCCGATTATATGGTGGCCCGTATGGCAGAAGAGGACATGATCCAGGAAATCGACTGGGACAACGTTCCGAATGCTCAGTATATCGATGAGGATTTCCGGAATCCGGAATACGACCCGGAAGGTAAATTCTCCGCGCCGTATCAGTGGGGTACGGTAGCTATTATTTACAATAAGGATATGGTAGACGAAGCGGATCTCACCGGCTGGGAAATTCTCTGGAATGAGAAATATAAGGATAACATTCTGATGTTTGACAATTCCAGGGATGCTATCGGTATCGCTCTCAAGGAACTGGGCTACTCTTACAATACCACCGACGAAGCGCAGATCCGCGAAGCCGCAGATCTTTTGAAAAAGCAGAAGCCGCTGGTACAGGCGTATGTGATGGATCAGATCTTCGACAAGATGGAGAACGGAGAGGCGGCGATCGCTACTTATTATGTCGGCGATTATTATCTCATGCTGAATGAACTTGGCGAAGACAGCGATATCGATCTCGGTCTTTACAAGCCGGAAGAAGGCAGCAACCTTTATGTAGACGCTATGTGCATCCCTAAGGACGCTCAGAATAAAGAGGGCGCAGAGAAGTTTATCAATTTCCTGTTAAAACCTGAGAATATGGCGCAGAATACCGAGTGGATCAGCTACTCTACAGCAGAGAGCGCTGCCCGGGAACTTCTCCCCGAGGAGATGAAAAACAACGAAGATATGTATCCGACGGGGGATCAGCTGAATCAGTATGAGACTTTCACCAATCTTCCGGAGAATATCCGGGCTTTATATGATGAACTCTGGACGTCGATCCTCAGCGCATAACAGAATACCGCTTTATGAAGCCGAAGACAGACATGAAGGACGGACCGCGTATCTTACAGATACGCGGTCCGTCTGCGTTTTTAAGCGGAGATACGAATTTTTCAGGTCGGCTGCCGGTTTTGCGATTTGCTGCGCAAGTCGATTCAGAGCTTCGGACGCGTCAGTCTGTATGTTCACCGCCAATTCGTCAATGAGCGATTTTTTATGCGCTGCCCGGAAACGTCTCTTTATAAGATAAATTTAAAAAATGTAACATTATATTATAAAATATCTGTAAAATATAACAGATATAATTATTGCAAAATATTACCGATATATTGACTTCAAATCAAATTAAAGCTAAAATTCAATAGAGGTTAATTGTAATAAAGGAGGCATTTAATGAAAAAAATTCTCTGTACTCTGATGAGTATAATGATGATTCTCGTGGTGGCGACAGGATGCGGTCAGGCCGGAGGCGACGCCTCATCTGCGCAGACCAGTGAGACGGGTACGAAGGTAATTACAAACTGTGACGGCACGGAGGTCACCGTTCCCGAAAAGGTGGACAAGATCGGATGTCTTTTCGGTCCGTCCTATGAAAAAGTGGTTCTGCTGGGGGCAGAGGATAAAATCGTATTTGACGGAGACTATCATATCAACAGTTGGCCTTGGTCGAATGTCATATATAAGCATCTCAATGATGTTCCGGGGATTACGAATGCGCACAGCGCTCCGAATATCGAGGATCTGATGGGCTACGAACCGGATCTCGTATTTAACTTCCCGAATCCGGAGACGACTAAAGCGATGGAAGAGGCTGGAATGTATGTCGTGCCGATGGCTTCCACCGATAAGTATGATTCTATCGTGGATGAATTAAAGGTATACGCAGAGGCGATCGGCGGAGACGCGCCGAAGATCGCAGAGGAATACAGCAGCTACTTCTATGAGGTAGCGGATAAGGTCAAAGAAGGGGTGAAGAACATTCCTGAAGCGGAACGCAAGACAGTATATTTCGCAAATGAGAATATCCTGAAAACGCATGGCAATAAGTCCAGCATTCTCGATCTCATCGAGCTGTGCGGAGGCGTGCCTGTGACATCTGAAATCGACGGCGGAAACAGCATGGAAGTGACGGCAGAACAGCTGGTGGCATGGGATCCTGATTATATCTTCGTAGATCATGCGGGTTCTTCCGGAAACAAGACAGCGGAACAGGTGATCGATGAAATGGTCGCTCAGGATGTCTACAGCGAGATGAAAGCGGTAAAAAATGATCATGTAGAAGTGGTTCCTACCGGAGTATTCTTCTGGGATTCCGGTGTTCAGAAGCCGCTGCTGATGCTCTATCTGGCGAGCACACTCTATCCGGAAGCGTTCTCTGACGTCGATATGAAGGCGGAGACAAAGGCATTTTATTCCGAATTCTTTGATTATGATTTATCAGATGATGAAGTAACGCGGATTCTGGCGCATTTGGATCCGGAGACAAAATAAAATAATCGTTTCTTAAATGTAAATACCCGGGCGGCGCCCAGCGCCGTCTGGGTATTTTCTCAAGAGACGGAAAATCGAAAGGAGAGGAGACAGAAGAAATGAGCGAAGCAATCGATAATATTCACCGGGATGACGCGGTGAAGCTGATCTGCAGTCATATGAAATACAGTCCGGAGAAAGAGATCGTAGCTCTGTCCGATGCCTGCGGCAGAACGGTATTTGAAGATATCCGTTCGAGATACGATGTGCCTGCGGTACGGTGCAGCCGCTGGGATGGAATTGTATTCTCCTATGATGCTTATCGGGAAATTATGGATCGGGAGACGAACGCCGGTGACTTTTCTTCCTGGAAAGAGGGTGTGGACTATTCTTATTCCAATACGGGGATTCCTGTATCGCGGGAGGAGTTCGACACCATGGTGATGATAGAACAGACGAGGTTTGAGGACGGCTGTCTGAGAGAAATCCTTCAAAACGACGTGGAACGGGAGCAGAATATCATATTTCCGGGAGAAAAGATGGCGCAGGGAGAACTGCTGGCGTCCGCGGGAACGTATGTGACGCCGGCTCATCTGAATATCTTCGCAATGGGAGGGGTTATGACCGTACCGGTGAAACGCAAGCCGAGAGTCGCGATCATACCTACGGGCGATGAGCTGGTGCCGGGCGTGCTTCAGCCCGGACCGGGACAGACCGTAGAGTCAAACTCCTATTCTATGGCGGCGAAATTAAAAGAATGGGGCGCGGTTCCTCTTCTCTGGCCGATTCAGCCGGACAATCCGGAACTGATTCAGGCGACGCTGAGAAGTGCCGCGAAAGAGGCGGATCTCATCGTCGCCGGAGGAGGTTCGGGCAGGGGTCTTCGCGATTACATGCAGGATAATCTGTCCGCCGCGGGCAGGCTGTATTTTTCCTCTGTTTATCACGGCCCCGGAAAGCGAACAGGGTTTGCTGTCGTGGACGGCACGCCGGTAATCAGTCTTGTGGGTCCTCCCGGAGGGGAGGAGATGACCTTTGACTTTTATGTAAAGCCGGCGGTTTTCTCCTGTCTTGGACGGGAATTCCGGATCACGTCGGTGGAGGCCGTGCTCGATGAGGATCTTCCGCCGCATCATAAGACGGATTTTATGTATCCGCTTCTGCTGACGCGAACGCCGGACGGCGTGCTTCATGCGTCGCCGGTGGATATGGGAAGATTTGACCGGGATCTGACCGGACACAACGGATACATTTTCGTGAGAAAAGCCAGCGGTGGACTGCGGAAAGGAAGTACGATTACCGTGGAAATACGGACCGGCTGCGAAAATCTGTAGTCCGGGTGCGGCCTGTACAGGGAAAGATTCCGTGAGCAGTATGCCGGCGGGGGAGGACGATAGGTTACAATAGTTATGAAAAAGAAAAAACGAGAAAAGAAAAATGCCGTATGGTTCGCCGCACTGCTGATCATCTTCGGAGCGGTTTTCTTCCTGTCTTTTATGTGGGGAAAGTATTCGATTTCTCCGGGAGAGATTTTTCGCATGATCGCAGAGCGGATCACCGGAGCGGAATCAGGAATTCCGGCGGCAAAGGAAAAAGTCTTCTTCAATATACGCCTTCCGAGAGTTCTGGGCGCTTGTATCGTGGGCGGCGGTCTTGCCGTTTCGGGGTGCGTATATCAGGGAACGATGCGGAATCCAATGGTTTCTCCGGATATTCTGGGTGCTACCGCCGGAGCCGGCATGGGCGCGGCGCTGGCGCTTCTGCTGTCATGGTCTGCGGCGGCCGTGCAGCTGACAGCTTTTGTCTTCGGACTTGCCGCAGTCGCACTGACTTATTATTTTGCTCATATCATCAGCAGGAAGGCGGGAATGATTCTGTCTCTCGTCCTCACGGGAATCGTCATGTCGGCTCTGTTTGAGGCGGGAATTTCACTGATGAAATATGTGGCCGATCCTTACAGCAAGCTGCCGGCCATCACTTTCTGGCTGATGGGCTCTTTGGCCGCTGTGGTTCCCTCTTCTCTGCCGCTGCTGGTCATCCCTTTGGTCATCGGACTTATTCCGCTGATTCTCCTGAAATGGAGAATCAATCTTCTGTCCCTTCCCGATGAAGAGGCTCTGGCCATGGGAATCAATATTACGAGAATGCGGATCATCGTCATCGTCTGTGCGACGCTGATCACATCCTCTATCGTAGCCGTAGGCGGCCTTATCGGCTGGGTGGGACTTATTATCCCTCATATGGCGAGGATTGTAGCGGGGCCGGATTTCAGAAAGCTTCTGCCGGCATCTCTGCTCATGGGAAGTACATTTCTTCTTCTGGTGGACGATATCGCCAGGGGCGCAACATCGATGGAGATTCCGCTGGGAATTCTGACCGCCGCAGTGGGTGCTCCATTTTTCTTGATTCTCATGTACCGGAGCCAGCGGTAGAGAACGCTGCTGTAGGGAAAATCGCATGAGGTGGGCGAAGAAGGCCGCCGGCAATGTACTGCAGATAGAGGCCTGGAAAAAGCCTGCTGACGCGGCGAAAAGAGATAGGAAATTAAAAAGATTTACAGAGTACGACAGCGCGGCAGTGCGAGAGGATTGCCAAAACGGCAGCCGTCGCCGGAGAATACAGGAAAGGGGCGGACGGTGATCGCAGAAAGGGAGCAGTTTTTATGAAATTTGTAACGCAGAATCTTTCCTGCGGGTATAATCGCAGGAGCTTGATGGAGGATGTCAGCGTTTCCTTTGAGACCGGAAGGGCAGTCTGTATTCTGGGGCCTAACGGTGTAGGGAAGAGTACATTTTTTAAGACGATTCTCGGTTTTCTGAAGCCGGTAAGCGGCAGTATTTTTATCGATGAAAGAGATATTCAGACGATTCCGAGAAAAGAATTGGCAAAGATCATCGGTTATGTGCCTCAGATTCACGGAAATCCCTTTCCCTACAGTGTCAGAGATATCGTGCTGATGGGCAGAGCGTCTCACCTCCGCCTGTTCGCAGAACCGGGCAGAAGCGACTATCGAAGATGCGATGAGATTCTCGAAAAACTGGATATTCTGTATCTGAAAGATAAACTTTATTCGGAAATCAGCGGCGGTGAACAGCAGATGACATTGATTGCCAGAGCTTTGGTGCAGGAGCCGGAGTTTATTATGATGGATGAACCTACGTCAAATCTCGACTATGGAAATCAGATTCAGGTGCTGAAACGGGTCGTGGAATTGAAAAACAGCGGTAAAGGGGTTGTCATGATTACACACTCTCCGGATCAGGCATTTCTTTGCGCGGATGAGGCGGTTCTCTTTTTTCGGGACGGGAGTGTCGTATCCGGTGAGGTCCGCGATGTTCTCACGGAGGAAAATATCTCGCGCCTTTACGGCGTGGAGATTGAAATCGACACAGGGAAGAACCGAGACGGCGCGGCGTCTGCCTGGTGCCGTCCGGTATCGGTGTAGCGTGGATATATTTTCTTTCTTGATTTTAGTAAGAAAAGATACATCGTAAATTTACGATGTATCTTTTGCATTGTGCTAAAACCAAGAGAGAACAGTAAAATTCAATTTCAAAAACGAAATGCTGTAAGTAGAATTTTGTCGTCCTTCTGTTATCCTTTTGCCGTTATAATATAAGTTAACAAAAACGCTGTGATTTATCACAGGTCTGCTCCTGGAATCCGCAGATAAATTTCAGTTTGTTTCTCTATAGTTGTTATATTTTTGTAAAAGGAGATTATTATGAGGATCATTCAAAAAATATCGGCGGTACTTCTGTCCGTATCGCTGCTGATTCCGGCTCTGCCCGCATCCGCGGCATCGGGGACTGCGGTGTCCGGCGAAGACCGGGTCTCGCTTATCATCGAGTTGGAACAGCCGGCGGTTCTGGAAGATACATCTGCTAAGAGCATGGGAGCATCGCGGTTTTCCGCTACCTATAGAGCGAAAGCTGCGAGAAAACAGGTAATATCAGAGCAGGAACGGGTGCTGTCGGAGATTCAGGAGGAGATAGGGGAAGACGTTGAGCCGGACTTTACCTATACAGATGTTCTCAACGGCTTTTCCATCGAGGCGGATCGTAGGGATATCGCAGAAATCGAAAGTCTTTCCGGGGTGAAAAATGTATATATCGCGGAAAAACGTCCTTATGCCAGCCCCGGCTCTCCCGGCGGATGGAGATGGCAGTACGGCGGCCAAAACGTGCTGTGACATGATCCATGCGACGGACATGCATGCTCGGGGAATCGACGGGGAAGGCCAGGCGGTGGTTGTTATCGATTCGGAGTTAGACGTCGAACATGAGGTATTTCAGCAGGGGATAGAAAATCCGAAATACAGTAAGACGGATATTGAAAACTTTCTTCATGATGCGGGATTAGGTACGGATTTGAATATTCGTAAGATGGAGGTTGCTGTCAATGATGTTTACAGAAGCGAAAAAATTCCATTTGCCTTTAATTATGCAGATAGAAGTAAAGATGTTTACTGCGATATACCGGAAGTCATACACGGCAGTCACGTTTCCGGGATCGCGGTAGGGAAAAACGACCAGGGCAGCCAAAATGGATACGATTTTACAGGCGTGGCGCCGGAAACACAGCTGATCTTTATGTGTGTTCAGGATCGGGACGGCAATCTGTCGTATGATGCAATTCTGGCGGCTATCGACGATGCTGCGAAGATGGATGTTTCCGCTGTCAACCTCAGCTTGGGGTCGAATTATGCATCCAGCACGGAAGCGTTGAAAACAGCCATCGAGAATGCCGCTAAGGCGGATATCTTCATCTCTGTGTCGGCGGGCAACAGCTCCAGAGGATATCATGATAGAGCGGTTTTGCCTGAAAATATCGATTACTCTGCATCAGGAATGCCGGCAGACTTGGGTTCATCCACCGCCGTGGCTTCGGCAAATAACACGAAAATCCGGACATCCTATTATGAAATGACAGCGGCAGATGGTTCTCAGATAAAATATTCTGTGAGCACGGATACCAATCTGTTCGGAGAAGCATTCGGGGCAGCGGCAGACAGTCCGGGCGCTCCTGTGGATTATGAATATGTGTATTGTAATCTTGGAAAAGAAACGGATTTTTCCGACAAGGATCTTGGAGATAAAATAGCTCTCATAGACAGAGGAGAGCTCGATTTTACGGTGAAGATTCAAAATGCGAAGGATGCCGGCGCGGCAGGGGTTATCATCCGAAATACCAGTGACGACATATCCGAACGTTTCCTGATGGGAGAGGAACTTCCTTCCG
Organism: uncultured Eubacteriales bacterium; assembly: GCA_905206455.1. Classification (GTDB taxonomy): domain Bacteria; phylum Bacillota; class Clostridia; order Peptostreptococcales; family Anaerovoracaceae; genus Alangreenwoodia. The sequence goes on along the minus strand of CAJLHL010000002.1, from coordinate 23,957 downwards.
CTGTGATCGGCAAATCTGACGGGGAGAAGCTTAAAAGCGCTGAAACGAAGACGATAACTGTGGGAAAGGAGCTGATAGAATCGAGCAGTGACAATCCGGACAGCGGCATGAGCAGCTTTTCCAGCTGGGCGACAAATCATACTCTTCAGCTGAAACCGGAAATCACGGCTCCCGGCGGAGGAATTTATTCCTCGGTACCCGACGAAAACCACAATAAATATGAATCGTTCAACGGAACTTCTATGGCTGCGCCGCATATCACCGGCGCTGTGACTCTTTTAAAACAGTATATCGAAACAAACTATGGATCCGGTAGAGGTATAAACGGCAGAAGTCTGACGATGCCGCAGGAGGGTTCCCAATCCTCTTTTGTTGAGAATCTCATGATGTCCACCGCGGAAATTCAGTATTATGACAACGGTGAGAAGACTCCGTATTCGCCGCGGCTGCAGGGTGCGGGCCTGCTGAATCTCAAGGCCGCGTCTGAGACTCCAGTCATTCTGACCGGAGATCCGGACCGGGATGGCGGAAAGACGAAGCTCAGCCTCGGAGAATTGGGCGAATTAGAAGATGGTAAATTTACCATAGAGTGTACGGCCCGTAATTTTTCCGATCAGGATGTGACCTATGACGGAGTGGATCTCTCCGTGACTACCGATGACGTCACGCTGGGGGAAGACGGCAGAAATTATGTGGGCGGTACGAAAAATCTTGCTATAGAAGACTATACGGTTGTTTCACCGGCAGACGGATCCGGGGGAGGGAGTCCGGATACAGGATCGAATTCGATTACTGTCCCTGCAAACGGTCAGGTGACGATAAAGGTCGAAGTCACTTTAGATACGAGTAAGATACAGGAGAATAAAGAAATTTTTACCAACGGATTTTTCGTGGAAGGTTTTCTCTCTCTGAGGCCATCATCAACAGATAACGGTAATTCAGTACCGCAGATCAATATTCCGTACAGCGGTTTCTGCGGAGACTGGGAAAGTGCGCCGGTATTCGACCGGCCGAATTATGAAGGAGACAGCGAACTGGGAGCTACTTTTCTGGGCAGCAGCGACGGAGAAGCAGGCGTGATCGGATGTTATCAGACCAACGTGAATGGAATGCTCGTAGATGTCTGCACTCCTCTGGGAGTAAATCTGTTTGCAGATGGTGCAGACGATGCCGGGGAAAAATTTGCAGGTATCTCACCCAACAGCGACGGCAGTCATGATTTTCTCTGCGTTTCCGTCAATCCTCTTCGATCTGTAAAATCGCCGAAAGTTGAGATCATAGACAGTGAAGACGAAACGGTCTTCGAAGAAGAGGCCGCTGAATATGAGTTTAGTAAATTCGTACCTTTCTGTTTCGATATCAGTGTGAAAGCAGAAGAATCTGAAGACGGAGATGCTGTCTATCTTCCGGATGGAGATTATACCGCTGTCGTCACCGGCAGTCTGAACCGGGGGTCGGAGAATGACAGCGCTGGCCGGGAACAGAGTGTTTCAATGGATTTTTATGTAGACAGACAGTATCCTACGGTATCCGATATATCAGCAGAGAGGAACAGTGGAAGGGAATTTCTTACATTTACCGCTCATGACAATAAGTTTGTGATGGCAGCCTACGTGCTGGATAAAAACCTGGAAGAGGAATTAGCGAGTAGTCCGGATACGGCTCTTCCGAAGATCGAGATTCAGCCGGCGAACACTCCGGCTACCAGGTTTTCTTTTGATATTACAGATCTGGATAAGAGTTCCCTCAAAATTTATGTCGTAGATTATGCGCTGAACGAAGCTGCGTATCCGGTGGAGATCGGCGCTTCGGGTTCCGGCGGCGGTGGAGATGATCCCGTTCGGTATACCATTCATTTTGATTCTAACGGAGGAAGTGATATTTCCGATATGAAGGCTGACCGGGGAACGTTGATTAAAGAGCCGAAAGAACCGGTACGGGAAGGATTTATCTTCGGAGGCTGGTTTACTGATAAGGCGTGTACGTCGGCATATGATTTCGGGCAGAAAATAATCGGAAATCTGACGCTGTACGCAAAATGGAAAGAAGATCCGGCGGTATCATGGATCAATCCTTTCTCCGATGTGAGCGAGGACGACTGGTTTTATGAAGCGGTGCGGTATACGGCGGCTGCCGGTTTTTTCAGCGGTGTGACAGAGACAGAGTTTGCGCCTCAGAGAGAAATCACCCGCGCTATGCTGGTGACTTTGCTGTGGCGAATGGAAAACCGGCCGGTCGTCAATTATCTGATGTCCTTTTATGATGTCTCCCCGGACGCTTACTATGGCGAAGCGGTGCGCTGGGCAGTCAGCGAAGGAATTGTGAAGGGATACAGCGATACGGTATTCTCTCCGGACCGGGCTGTTTCCAGACAGGAAATAGCGGTGATTTTCCAACGCTATGCGCAATACAAAGAAATGGAAGCTGAGAAATCCGGAGATCTGAATCAGTTTGCGGACAGCGCGCAGGCGTCCGAATGGGCTGAAGAAGGTTTGTCCTGGGCGATCGGCGCGGGTTTCCTTTCGGGAAAAGGAAACGGCCGTCTGGATCCTCTGGGGAATACTGCGCGTGCTGAAGCGGCGGCGATACTTCAGAGATTTTCTGAAAAGGAGAAGTGAGCTGAATAAATCTCAGTTTTCTGTTATTGGCAAAAATTCATAAAATAGAGACGAGACAATAGAAAAAGAAGAGAAATCCGAAATACCGGCGATCCGGCAGAAGGGTTTCTCTTCTTTCGTTGATTGGAATAAACATTTTCGGAAAAGCATTCTCCTGAAAGAGTTTTCCCGGAAATGAATCTACTTTCTTTTGCTGGGACGAGGCTGATTTTATCTGATTTCTAAATGGAGACGCTGATCAGACCGGTACTATCCCAGCATTTTTATCGCCTCTCTCAGCGTTTTCGCGCCGCTGATCTGCAGACCGTCGATCTTCTTCAGCTTATCGGCGTTCTGTTTCGGAAGGATGATTCGGGAGAAGCCCATCCGGGCGGCTTCTCTGGCGATTTTTTCCGCATGGGTGACGGAACGCAGGTCTCCGGTGAGACTGATTTCTCCCAAGCACAGTGTTTTTCCGGGAACGGGGATTCCGCGGAAAGAAGAGTAGATCGATAAGGCCACTGCGAGATCGGCAGAGGTACCTTCCGGCCGGATCCCGCCGATGATATTCAGATAGACGTCCTGTGCCGCAAGTGAAATTCCGGCCCGGCGTTCCAACACTGCCAGGATCATGTTGAGCCGGTTGTGGTCGATGCCCACGGAGGTGCGGCGGGGGAATCCGGCGCTGGCAGGCGACGTAAGCGCCTGAATTTCCAGAATCAGAGGACGGGTACCCTCATAGATCGCTGTAGCGGCAGATCCTTCTGCGGATTCACTCATCTCCTCGATCAGCGTCTCCGAAAGGTTTGCGACTTCTGTCAGTCCTTCTTCTCTCATTTCGAAAGCGCCGATTTCATTTGTCGTGCCGAAGCGGTTTTTCAGCGAACGCAGAATCCGGAGATCGTGACTCCGTTCTCCGGTAAAATAAAGTACGGTATCCACCAGATGTTCTACGATTTTCGGACCCGCCAGATCTCCGGATTTTGTCACATGAGCCACGATGAGTACGGGGAGATCGCTGCCTTTGCCGATACGCATCAATTCGTTTCCGCATACTCTCACCTGAGATACGGTACCCGGAGCGGAGTCCAGCTCTGCAGAGTACATGGTCTGTATCGAATCGATGATGAGAAAGGCCGGCTGAATTTGTTCTTTCTGTGCGATAATATTTTCCATGTTTGTCTCGGAGAGAATATAGAGGGAGTCCGGAATACTTCTGCAGATCCGGTCGGCCCGCATTTTGATCTGCTCTTCGGATTCTTCTCCGCTGACATATAATACTTTGCCGCAATTTTCTGCGATCTTTGCGGCAGCCTGCAGAATCAGAGTGGATTTTCCGATTCCGGGTTCACCGGAAATCAGCGTCAGCGAGCCTTTGACGAGACCGCCTCCAAGTACCCGGTTGAATTCCGGAATTCCGGTATCGACTCGGCCGGTCTCTCCTGATTTTACTCGGAACAGAGGCATCGGCTTTCCAGCCCGGGAGAAAGCGCCGGCTCCGCTGTTCCCCCCGCTGCCGGTTCTGCGGCGCTTATCTGTTCCCTCCTGGGGAAGTACTTTTTCTTCTGTCATCGTGTTCCACGCGCCGCAGATACACTGTCCCATCCATTTGAGGCTCTCGTGGCCGCATTCGCTGCATACAAAGACCGTCTGCACTTTTTTTGCCATAATTTCGTTCCTTTATCTTTTCGCCGGGCTTTTTCCGGCAGGAAATCAGATTTTGCTCCGGTTATTTTTCATCCGGAACGTCTTTTTTAGCGGTAAAAGCTGATTGTGTCTCCGGGGAGCCGCATGCCTGCGGCGGAAAAACAGGCGCCTCAGCGGGAGTCTGCTGTCTGTGTGAAGAGCCTTTCTGCTTCGCGGACACCGGTCCGGAGTGCGGCGCCTGCATCTGGCCGGACGATGACTGCCATGCTGACGTCACCGGTCCAGAGGATTTTGGCGCCGGAGATTCTGAAGAAACCGGTTCTTTCAGTGAAATTTCTGCTCCCGAAGGTTCCGGTGCGGCCTGAGGAGGCGGGTCCGCCTGTCCCCGCAGATTTTTTACAGCGGCGCTGAAACGCATCGTCTTTTCACCGGCTTTTTTCCGCCCTTTATTTTTTTCCGCCGGAGATACCGACATATCTTTTTTTAATTCAAACCAGAAGTTGCTGCCTTTGTCGATCTCGCTTTCCACGCCGTATTTTGCCCCGTGAAGAATAAAAATCTGCTTGACGATAGACAGGCCCAGTCCGGAACCCTTCGTCGTCCGGCTGAGATTGCTGCTGGACTGATAGTATCTGTCCCAGATCGCCGTGAGATCTTTCTGAGCGATTCCCTGTCCCCGGTCGATGATTTCACACCGGACGGTATCCTGCTTTTCTGTGAAGCGCACGGTGATCTGCCTGTCCTCCGCGGAATAGCGGACCGCATTGCCGATGAGATTGGAGAAAACCTGGTAAATTTTCTTTTCGTCAGCGGTGACTGTGGTATCGCCTTGTGATTCTATATCGAAGCGGAAACCGTCCTGTTCGGCGTGAAGAGAAAAACTCTCTATCACATCGGAGGCGATTCTCTTTAAATCCACTGCGGCGGGAATGAGACTGTCCACACCGGCCTGCATCTTCGACAGGGAGGTGAGATCGTTGACCAGCATATTGAGCCGGTCGGCCTCATTGATGATGACTTGAAGGTGGCGGTTGCGTTTTTCCGGATTATCTCCGGACAGATCCCGGATCATTTCCGCGTAGGATTTTACCATGGTGAGCGGAGTTTTCAAGTCGTGTGAAACATTGGCGACCAGATCTTTCTGCAATTTATCCGATTTTGAGAGCTCCGCTGCAGCGTAATTGAGCGTGTCCGCCAGATCTTCCGTCTCCGCGTAACCGGCGCCCTCGAATTTTATATCGTAATGCCCTTTGGCCAACTGCGCCGCAGAATCTGTAATACTGTACAGCGGCTGCGCCAGCCGACGGGAGATAACGATAGACATCACCAGTCCGATAAAAATGGAAAGTATGGTGACGATGACCAGCATTTTTGCGAGGATGCTGATGGTGGTGCCTACCGGCGTCAGAGGCGAGAAAATGAACAGATAAATGAGTTCTCCTGTCTCGCTGTCTGTACCCAGAATCGAGGCATAGATCATGGTCTCCGTATTCCCCGGATTGATCGTCTGTTTTGTTACCACGTGATCCACATCTTCTGTCAGCAGTTTCGCTTTCAGAGCGGAGGTATTATACCGCTGCGCGAACTGAGCCATGCGCTCGCTGGGCAGCGACTGTGCCGTGCCGTAGATCACACCGCTGTCTCCCCGCTCGATTTCGATATACATATCCGATTGTACGGTGAGATGCGAGATGGTATCGTAAAGCGATTCGTTGCCCACGCCTTCTTCTATAGTATCCGCCAGGCTGTAGAGTTCACTGCTCTTCATCCACTGGTAAAAAGTCTGGAGAAAGAAGATCTGCAGCAGCCACAGCGTGATGAGAATCACGACGGAAAATGCCGCGAAGTAGGTGAATATCCGATAGTAGATCGTTTTGCTTTTTACTCTGTTTTCTGCCTGCGCATTAATTCGAAGTTTCAAATTTATATCCAACTCCTCTGAGGGTGACGATCATATCTCTGTATGGTCCTAAATTATTTCTGAGGTTTTTTATATGGGTATCGATGGTCCGGTCGTCGCCGAAGAAGTCATAACCCCAAACGTCCTGAAGGAGCTTGTCCCTGGACAGAGCGATATTTTTGTTTTTTACGAGATAGAACAGGAGGTCATATTCTTTTGGCGTCAGCTCGATTTTTTTCCCGTCCACGGATACGCTGCGTCCCGCCGCGTCGATGGTGAGACCGCCGAATGTGAGAATCTCCGGAAGATCGTCTTTTGCCGCGGCTTTCGTCCGGTTAAGGACTGCGTTGACCCGGGCCATCAGTTCTTTGGGGCTGAACGGTTTGGTGACATAGTCGTCGATTCCCAGCTCAAAGCCGAAGAGTTTATCGTATTCTTCTCCCCGGGCAGACATCATGATGACGGGGACATCCTTTTCTTTTTTTATCTCTTTGCAGGCGGAGAAGCCGTCCAGCTTTGGCATCATGATATCCATGATGATGAGGTCGTAGTCGTTGATCCGGCACAGGCTTACCGCCTCTCTTCCGTCTCCCGCCTCCTCTACATCGAAGCCGCTGAATTCAGCGTATTCCCTGACGACCTCTCTGATGTTTTCTTCATCGTCTACGATTAAGAGCTTTGCCATAATCCGAAGCACCATCCTTTCATTTGTGTTGTTTCATTATAATATATCACGTTTGTGAAGATCATGTGAGAAAATTATGAGTACCCCGGAAAAACAAAAAGCGAAAAGTTCAGAAAAGCTGAAAAATGATATTGACATATGACATGCGATACAGTATCATATATAGTTTATTTATTGACAATGGTGTTTTCATGCGGTATACTTTATTACAGTAGGAGGGACGAATATGTTTACTATTGGCGATAAAGTTGCGTATCCCATGCACGGAGCCGGGGTGATCGAAGGGATTGAAGAACAGACGATTCTCGGCGAGCCGAGAAGTTACTATATACTCCGGCTGTCTCACAGCGATATGAAGGTGATGGTACCGGTAGAAACCTCCGGAAAGGTAGGAGTTCGTTATATCGTAGAACCGGAGACGCTCACCGAAGTAACACAGATACTGCAGTCGGAGTCCACTCCGATGTCGGATAACTGGAATAAAAGAAACCGCGATAATATGGAAAAACTGAAAACCGGTGATCTCAGAGAAATTGCGGAGGTGGTGAGAAATCTCCTTCGAGCGGATTCCCGGAAAAAGCTCTCCACCGGCGAAAAAAAGATGCTCAGCAACGCAAAACAGCTTCTGATGAGCGAGATCGTTCTCGCAAAAGGAGTCTCGGCGGACAGCGCCGACAAATTTATCGAAGATACCATAATGAACGGCGTTGTTTGACAAAAAATACCGATATTTATTCAAGCTGCGGATTGTCTCAATCGGCAGCTTGTTATATTATAGAAACTGTATACTTAGATTGAAGTTTACGATCGCAAAGCCAGGCATAAAGAGCGGGACATCCCTGCGGAAAAAGGGCTTATCCGTTTGGCATATCGCGGCCGCCGGTTAAGATGAAAATTTTTTCAGTGTTTTTCCTGCATGTCGGCTTTTCGAAAAAATTTCCGGGGAAAGGAGGAAAATGTAATGTTTAAAAGATTATTTCGATGGATTTTCACTCTTTTGGGCATGGTTTGCGGGGCAGGAATTTTTTTCCTTGCAGCTTATTTACTACAGCTGATCCCTGCGATATCAAAGATTTCCGAGACGTGGTCGTTTATCCTTGGTGTCGTATGCATAGCAGTAACCGGACTCATCTTCTTTATCATAGCTCCGCATGCGCAGAAAGGCAGTGAAAAATTCGCTCAGGAACTGGACGTCAGTCTGAGAAAAGTACCGCTTCACGAACTGATCTGCGGAACGATCGGGCTGGTGCTCGGTCTTTTGATCGCTTTTTTGATCAGCGCTCTGTGGAGTACGCTGAACGTACCTGTGCTCGGAACGATTTTGTCAATTCTGGTCTACATATTTTTTGGTTACACCGGCATGTATATCGCGCGAAAAAAGTCGAAAGACATTGTGGTGGGACTCCGGCAGATGACCGTCTCTAAAGGCGGAAAAACCGCCGGAAAAAACAAGGCCTCCCGTCATAGTCAGATGTCTCCGAAGATTTTGGATACCAGCGTCATCATCGACGGCCGGATTGCAGATATCATGAAGACGGGCTTTGTCGAGGGAAGAATCGTGATACCGGAATTCGTTCTGGTAGAACTGCGTCATATCGCAGACTCTTCTGATCCGCTGAAACGGAACAGAGGCCGCAGAGGACTGGATATTCTCAACAAAATCCAGAGTCAGTACGGAGTGGAAATTTATAATACCGATTCGGAAAAATCGCTGAATGAGATTCCAGAAGTAGATGCGAAGCTGCTGCAGCTGGCGCTCAATATGGGCGGAAAAGTCGTCACAAACGATTATAATCTCAACAAGGTGGCGTCCATCAAAGGCGTTTCCGTACTCAACATCAACGAGCTGGCCAACACTCTGAAACCTGTCGTTTTACCGGGGGAAGAGATGGTCCTCACTCCGGTGCGGGAAGGTAAGGAAAACAGCCAGGCGCTGGCATATCTCGACGACGGTACGATGATTGTCGTCGAAGGCGGAAAACGCCATATCGGACGGGAGATTACCACAGTGGTCACCAGTGTTCTTCAGACTTCGGCGGGACGCATGATTTTTGCGAAGCCGAAACATGCAAATTAAAGGAGAGTTTTATGAAAGCGCTGTTTCCGGCGGAAAGGTCGGCAGCAGAAAAAGCCGATGAGCTGCTTGGAGACCGCCGCTTTTTCAGGTGGGTTTTGAATGTATAAGGATAAAAAAGTGAGCGTGATTATCGCCGCCGCCGGATCCTCCGCGCGGATGGGCGGTATCAATAAACAATACCTCGACGTAGGCGGCATGTCCGTCCTCGCCAGATCGGTAAAGGCTTTTGAAAAAAATGCTTATACCGATGAGATTATCATCGCAGTACGCGCGGGCGACGAAGATAACTGTATGCAGACCGTCGTCTCTCAGCATGGAATGCGAAAAGTGAAGGCTGTGGTAGCCGGAGGCTCGGAGCGTCAGGATTCCGTAAAAAAAGCTCTGAGCGCCGTGGCGGAAGACTGCGGAATCGTACTGGTACATGACGGCGCGCGGCCTTTCGTGACACAGCGTCTGATTCACGACGTCATCGCTGCGGCAGACCGACGGGAAGCCGCGGTTCCCTGCGTCAGCGTAAAGGATACGATCAAGATCGTGGAGAACGGGACGGTAGCGGGAACTCCGGACCGGTCCAATCTCAGAGCGGTGCAGACGCCTCAGGGGTTTTCTGCAGCGCTTTTGAAAGAAGCTTACGATAAGGTTCTTTGCGACAGAAATCTGAAAGTTACGGACGACGCTTCCGTCGTCGAGGCCTTTGGCCGTGAAGTTGCGGTAGTGGAAAGCGATGAGGGAAATATTAAAATTACCACGCCGGAGGATCTCAAGTCGGCGAAAGTGATCGCGAAGGAGATCTCCGGCGGGGCGGAGCAGCGAAAGAATGAGGCGGAGGAAACGGCGAAAAATCCGTTTTCTCCGGCGGGAATGATTCCGTCGATCGGAATCGGTTATGATGTTCACGCTTTTGCTCCGGATCGTCAGCTGTTTCTGGGGGGAGTTCCGATTCCCTATGAGAAGGGACTTCAGGGACATTCGGACGCCGATGTTCTGCTCCACGCGGTGATGGACGCCCTTTTGGGAGCCGCATGTCTGGGCAATATCGGGATTCATTTTCCGGACAGCGATCCTCAGTTTAAAGACATCAGCAGTCTCGTACTGCTGGCGAAGACGGGACTCCTTCTGGCAGAGAAGGGCTGGCGAATTGTGAATATCGATGCGGTGATCATCGCTCAGGAGCCGAAAGTCGCCGCTTATGTGCTGCAGATGCGTGAAAAGATGGCGGAAGTACTGAAAATTTCAGCTTCGCAGATTAATATAAAGGGCACGACTACGGAAGGGCTGGGCTTTGCCGGCAGAAAAGAGGGCATTGCCGCCCAGGCAGTGACGAGTATCGTACAGTAGCAGCCTGACGCTGAAAAAATCCCGTTTGACAAAGACGGAAAAATGATCGAGTACTTAGGAGGAAAGCAGACATGAAGATGTCAAAGATGTATATCAGAACTCTGAGGGAAGTGCCTGCAGAGGCGGTGCTTCCGAGTCATATTTATATGCTCCGTGCAGGCATGATCCGCAAGCTGGTTTCCGGCGTCTACGGTTTTATGCCGCTGGGCAGCAGAGTTCTGAAAAAAGTAGAAAATATCGTGAGAGAAGAGATGGATCATGCGGGAGGACAGGAGATTCTCATGTCTGCGATTCAGCCGGCCGAACTCTGGAAGGAATCCGGCAGATGGTCTGCTTACGGCCCTGAGATGTGGAGACTGAAGGATAGAAACGACAGAGAATTTTGCCTGGGGCCTACTCATGAGGAGATCTTTACGGATATCATAAGAAACGAAGTGAGTTCTTACAGACAGCTGCCGGTCAATCTCTATCAGATTCAGACAAAATACAGGGATGAGGCGCGTCCTCGTTTCGGACTCATGCGCAGCCGTGAATTTATCATGAAGGACTCCTATTCTTTTGACAGAGATGAAGAAGGCCTGGACCGGAGTTACCGCACGATGTACGAGACTTATACGAGGATTTTTACCAGATGCGGCCTGAATTTCAGAGCGGTGGAAGCCGATACCGGAGCGATCGGCGGCAACGGTTCTCATGAGTTTACCGCGCTGGCGGAAAACGGCGAAAGCTGTATCGTATATTGTGAGAAGTGTGATATGGCGGCGACGGATGAGAGAGCGGAATGCGCTGATGCAGAACCTTCCGGTGAATCGGAGCTTCCGATGGAAGAGGTTCGTACTCCGGGGACAAAGACCATCGAAGCTGTAGCGGAATATCTCGGTCTTCCGAAGGAAAAGACGATCAAAGCTCTGCTCTATGAGACTTATGACGATGATTTCAATGTGACCGGTTATGTAGCCGCGTTTCTGCGCGGCGACAGAGAGGCTAACATGATCAAGATCGTCAACGCTCTCGGAATTCCGGAACACGCCATCGCTTTTGCCGATGAAGCGAAAATGGCGGAAATGACCGGCTGCGTAGGCGGATTTACCGGCCCGGTGGGTTTGAAGAACTGCACGATTATCGCGGACAGCGAGCTTCCCGGACAGAAGAATCTGTGCGCCGGCGCCAACAGGACGGATTTTCACCTGAAAAATGTGAATTACGGCAGAGACTATACAGCGGATATCGTGACCAATATCAAGATGATCCGCGAAGGGGATCCATGCCCTGAATGCGGCGCTCCGGTAAAGCTGACCCGCGGGATCGAAGTTGGTCAGGTCTTTAAACTGGGGACAAAGTACAGTGCGCCGATGGGAGCGGTATATAAAGATGAGAATATGAAAGAACACAATATTCTCATGGGATGCTACGGAATCGGAGTCAGCAGAACAATGGCTGCGATCGTAGAACAGTGTCATGATGAAAATGGAATCATGTGGCCGGTTGCGGTAGCTCCGTATCATGTTATCATCACCGTCGTAAAGGCGAAAGATGCAGAGCAGATGGCTCTGGCGGAAAAAATCGAGGCGGAACTGAGCGCGCAGGGCGTGGAAGTCATCGTGGACGACAGAGACGAGCGGCCGGGGGTCAAATTCAAAGATGCCGATCTTATCGGTATTCCGGTGCGGATTACGGTAGGCAAAAAGGCTGCGGAAGGTATTGTGGAATACAGACTGAGAAGCGGCGGAGATACCGAAGAAAAGTCTGCGGAGCAGGCGGCAGCGGATGCGGCAGAACTGGTAAAAGCGGCGCTGACAGCGCATTTAGCATAGTTTCTTGCGAGAGAAAGGAAAAGACGGATGAAAAAGTTTACGATTGAAATGGAAAACGGCGGCATTATGACAGGCGAACTCTATCCGGAGATCGCTCCGATTACCTGCGCCAATTTTGAAGAGCTGGCGAACAGCGGTTTTTATGACGGACTGATCTTTCACAGAGTCATTCCTCATTTTATGATTCAGGGAGGTGACCCGGAGGGCACAGGCATGGGCGGATCTCCTACGAAGATCCCGGGCGAGTTCGCTTCCAACGGCTTTAAAAATGATCTGAAGCACACGAGAGGTGTTCTTTCCATGGCTCGTTCTATGATGCCGAATTCCGCCAGCTCGCAGTTCTTCATCATGGTGGAGGATTCTCCTCACCTCAACGGCGAATATGCGGCTTTCGGAATGGTTCTGGAAGGCATGGAGACGGCGGACGATATCGTGTGGACGCCGAGAGATTCCAGAGATAAGCCGCTTCAGGAACAGAAGATGAAGAGTATTCGGGTAGAGACAGTTTAATAAAACGGTTTGCAATAAAAAAATACGATCGTCAGAGGACAGACAGATGAGTAAAAAACAGATGTCTGTCCTTTTTTATGCAAAAAAGGTTCTTTTGGAAACTTTTTTGTCGCTGTAGTTTTTCATTGCTCTGTCCGTGGATTCGTCATATAATTAATTATTAATGAAGATTTATGCCGAAAGATTCCCTGCGGCCGGAAGAAGGCGCAGCCGTATCTGCAGGATTTCAGAGAAGGAGAACGACCGATGAAAATATATAATACGATGACGAGAAGAAAAGAAGAATTTGTGCCGATCGACGAAAATGAAATCAAAATGTACGTCTGCGGACCGACGGTCTATAATTATATCCATATCGGCAACGCCCGTCCGGCAGTCGTATTTGATACGATGCGCCGGTATATGGAATATAAAGGTAAGAATGTAAAGTTTGTCCAGAATTTTACCGACGTGGACGATAAGATTATCAACAAAGCTCTTGATGAGGGTGTCAGCGCCCGGGAGATCAGCGAAAAATATATCGGCGAATATTTTAGGGACGCAGAAGCGCTGAATTTAAAAAAGGCGACAGTCCATCCGAAGGTGACGGAAAATATGGATGAGATCATCGCTTTTGTAAAAGCTCTCGTGGAGAAGGGCTACGCGTATGAAGCCGACGGTGACGTTTATTACCGCACGCGGAGATTCGGCGGATACGGCAGACTTTCCGGTCAGAATATCGAGGATCTCGAGGCGGGAGCCCGCATCAGCGTAGGCGAAAAAAAAGAGGATCCGCTGGATTTTGCTCTCTGGAAGGCGAGAAAAATCGACGGAGAACCTGCCTGGGAGAGTCCATGGGGGTTCGGAAGACCGGGCTGGCATATCGAATGTTCTGCGATGTCCAATAAATATCTGGGGGAAACTATCGATATTCACGGCGGGGGACAGGATTTGGCGTTTCCTCACCATGAAAACGAAATCGCTCAGACCGAAGCGTATACCGGAAAGAAATTTTCCAATTACTGGATGCACAATGCATATATCACGATCGACAACGAGAAAATGTCGAAATCGAAGGGTAATTTTTTCACCGTGAGAGATATTCTGAAGCGGTATACCGGTGAGGAAATCCGTTATTTTCTTCTCAGCGGGCACTACAGAAGTCCCATCAATTTCAGCGAGGAATTGATGACACAGTCGAGAAATGCCCTTGGCCGTATGCACAACGCCAAACAGAATCTGGAGCATCTGATCAGAAACGGTTCGGATCTCATGACGGAGGCTGAATCCGCAGAACTGGAAAAACTCGGGAAATACAGAGACAAATTCGAGTCTGCGATGGAAGACGACCTCAATACGGCAGATGCGATCAGCGCGGTATTCGAGCTGATCCGCGATATCAATACCGCGGTGAAGGACGGAGCGTCAAAAGAATTCGCGGGCGGATGCATGGAGCTTCTGAGAGAGCTCACCGGTGTTCTGGGAATTTTGCAGGATGAGGAGGAAGACGGGATTTCCGACGAAATCCTGGCTCTTGTCGAAGAGCGTCAGGAAGCGAGAAAGACGAAAAATTTTGCCCGGGCCGATGAAATCCGGGATATTCTCAAGTCAAAAGGACTTGCGGTAGAGGATACGCCTCAGGGGCCGAGGGTCGTAAAACTGTAACGCGGGCTTATAAGCGGATTTATAGACAGAGGGACGAAGTTCAATCATATCAGCGCAGCTGAGTTTTGCAGAGGAGACTCTGCCTGACAGGATCGCGTTTGCGGAGGCATATCATGGGCAAAAAGAGAGTTAAAATAACAGAAGATAATCTGTCCTGGGGAATTACCGCTCTGGCAGTTATCTGTCTGAGTATCGCGTTTTACCTGATTATGACGCAGATGCCGTCGCTGAAAAAACATATCGGAACGGTTCTGAACGTCCTGATGCCTGTCATTATAGGGATTATCATAGCCTATCTGCTGCTTCCGGTGTACAATTCTATCTATCGGATGCTGATGCCCCGGCTGAAAAAGAAGATGGGCGAGTATTATGCAGACGGTCTGTCCACAGCGATTGCCGTGACGGTGAGTATCGTTCTGATGTTGACGGTGGTTTTGGGACTGGCCGTGCTGGCTCTTCCTCAGATTATCCAGAGTATCATCTCTATCGCCTATACGATACCGCCTAACTTGGCGAAACTGTCAGACCAGATAGTTCAGCTACTGAAAGATAATCCGACGCTGCTGCAGGCGGCGGAGGATCTTTTGCAGACAGCGGAAACGAATCTGAATTTTATCATAAGGGAGAATGTGATCCCCTATTTTACCGGGGCCCTGGGCAGTATCACCATGGGACTGATCAATGTGGCAGGATTCTTTGTGGATCTGATTATCGGCCTGATCGTCTGCGTCTATATTCTGATAAGTAAGGAAAAATTCAGCGCTCAGGCGAAAAAGCTGGTCTACAGTGTGCTTCCGGTAGGAACGGCCAATCACCTGCTGTCCGATACCAGAAGGGTTCACCGGATCTTCGGAGGGTTTATCTCCGGAAGCATCATCGATTCTCTGATCATCGGGATGATCACTTTTGTAGCGCTGACCGTGATGAAAATGCCGTATATCACCATGATCAGTGTGATTATCGGAGTTACCAATATCATCCCTTTTTTCGGTCCGTTTATCGGCGCCGTGCCGAGTCTGCTGATCGTGTTGATGGTGGACCCGGTAAAGACGGTATATCTTCTCATTTATATTGTCGTCGTTCAGCAGTTGGATGGTAATGTGATCAAACCCAAGACGCTGGGCACTTCTACCGGACTTCCGAGTTTTTGGGTGCTCTTCGCTATTCTCGTGGGCGGAGGCTTTTTCGGGTTTGCAGGACTGCTTCTCGGCGTGCCTGTGTTTGCCACTGTTTACATGCTGGTGACCCGCTGGGTAAACCGGGGGCTGCGCAAGAAGGATCTTCCGTATGATACCGCGGTGTATCGCGGTTTGCAGGCGATGGATCCCAGTCTTCACCAGCCTGCGGAGCAGCCTGAGGAAGATGAATTTGACGATAATCCCTTCGAACGTAAAAAGAAAAGCCGGAATCTCGGCAGCAGAACTTTTCACTGTGTTTGCGACGGCCTGAAAAAACGGGTTTGCGAATATCAGGCACAGCGCCGGGACGAAGAATCACCGGCAGCTTCCGCCTCGGAAGCGCGGTCCGCGAAATCTGCTTCTCAGTTGAAAGATCTGTCGGATCAGCGCGGGGAAAGCGCGGGGGTGCCGGAAAAAAACGAAGCTGAGTCCAGGAGACGGGAATAATTTGGACGAAATATCCCAAAGAAGCAGAGGCCGGCAGAGATAAGATGAAAGTTTCGACTCAGTGATTTCAGCACAGCGGCGGGAGATGCCGGCGGCTGTGCCGGTAGAAAACAGTTTTTCTGGAGGAATAGATATGGATATCAATGAACTTGCGCTAAAGAAACATAAAGAATGGGGCGGAAAAATCGAAATCATCTCCCGGGCGGAAATCGAGAGCCGCGAGGATCTGGCGGTGGCGTATACTCCCGGCGTAGCCGCTGCCAGCCTGGCGATCAGAGATCAAAAGGAGCGGGTTTACGACTATACGAGACGCGGAAATATCGTCGCGGTCATCACAGACGGTACGGCAGTCCTCGGACTGGGCGATATCGGGCCGGAGGCGGCGATGCCGGTGATGGAAGGCAAATGCGCGCTCTTTAAACGGTTTGCGGACATCGACGCTTTTCCGATCTGCATCGATTCTAAAGATCCGAAGGTGATTATCGAGACTGTGAAAAATATCTCCAAAAGCTTCGGCGGCATTAATCTGGAGGATATTTCCGCGCCGAGATGTTTTGAGATCGAACAGACTCTGATCAGAGAGTGCGACGTTCCGGTATTTCACGATGATCAGCACGGCGCTGCGATTATCGCGGCCGCAGGTCTGCTGAACGCAGTGAAGTTTACGGGGAAGAAGATGGGGGAACTGAAAATTGCAGTCAACGGCGCCGGCGCCGCGGGGATTTCCATTGCGCGTCTTCTGCTGACGATGAATTTCGGTGAAATCATCATGTGCGACCGTTTCGGCATTCTCTGGGATGGAAATCCGGATAACAACGAACCTCAGCAGCAGATGGCGGAGGTGACAAATAAAGGAAAGCTGAAGGGTACTCTGGCGGATGCGGTCCGGGATGCGGATATCTTTGTGGGCGCATCTGTTCCTGGAACGCTGACTCAGGATATGATACGGACTATGGCGGAGCAGCCGATTATTTTCGCTCTGGCGAATCCGGTGCCTGAAATTATGCCGGATGAGGCTAAAGCGGCGGGAGCGGCGGTCGTCGGTACAGGAAGAAGCGATTTTCCGAATCAGGTAAATAATGCGCTGTGCTTTCCGGGAATTTTCCGCGGTGTTCTCGATGTGAGAGCGAGGGAAATCACCGATGAGATGAAAGTGGCTGCAGCTTACGCTATCGCTTCGGTCATCTCCGATGAAGAGATGACCGCGGATTATATTCTTCCGGATCCGTTTAATCCGGAAGTGACGAAAGCGGTGGCAAAAGCTGTCGCAGAAGAGGCGGTGAAGAGCGGCAGGGCCGGGATTTAAACGTGCAAGACGGATAGTTTGCGGCGTGTGAGGATATGCGCGGGGAAACGTTTTGATGATTTATGAGAGGGCTGAAAACATATGGATAACAGCGGATTCAGGAAAGAACACGATACGATGGGCGAGGTTCTGGTTCCCGCGGATAAATACTGGGGAGCGCAGACGCAGCGCAGTTATATGAATTTCAGGATCGGGACGGAAAAAATGCCGGAGGAAATCATCCGCGCTTTCGCAATTCTGAAAAAGGCGGCGGCTTTGGCCAATGTCAGACTGGGAATGCTCGACCGTCTCCGGGCTGAGACCATCGCAGGAGTATGCGATGAGATTCTCGAAAACAGACTGGAGGAAAATTTTCCCTTATCAGTGTGGCAGACCGGCAGCGGGACTCAGTCCAATATGAATGTGAATGAGGTTATCGCCAACCGGGCGTCCGAGATTACGGGAGGAAAACCGTCTTTTCATCCGAACAATCACGTGAATTGCTCTCAGAGTTCAAACGATACCTTTCCTACCGCTATGCACATCGCCGCTCTCACCGCTGTACACGAGCGGCTTCTGCCGGCGGTGGACAGGCTCCTGAAGACATTCGACGGACTTTCGGAAAAGTACGGAGATCTTATAAAGACCGGAAGGACTCATCTGCAGGATGCTACGCCTCTGACTCTGGGGCAGGAGATCAGCGGCTGGGCGGAAATGATGAGAAAGAACAGGAAGTTTATTTCGGAGGCAGCGGACAGCCTGCGTGAACTGGCTCTCGGCGGTACCGCTGTGGGAACCGGACTCAATGCTCACGAAAAATTCGGGGAAGAGACGGCGGCTATTATCTCGGAACTGACGGGTCTCGCATTTGTGACGGCGCCCAATAAATTCCATTCTCTGACGTCAAAGGATCAGCTGGTGTTTGTTCACGGCAGCCTGAAAGCGCTGGCGGCAGATCTGATGAAGATCGCCAACGATGTAAGGTGGCTTGCCTCCGGCCCGCGCTGCGGGATAGGAGAGATTTTTATCCCCGAAAACGAGCCGGGAAGTTCTATCATGCCGGGCAAAGTGAACCCGACTCAGTGCGAGGCTCTGACGATGGTGGCCGTTCAGGTCATGGGAAATGACGCGGCCGTGGGTATCGCCGCATCTCAGGGGAATTTTCAGCTGAACGTGTTTATGCCGGTAATCATTTATAATTTCCTTCAATCTGTACGCCTGTTGTCGGATGCGGTCGTATCCTTTGAAGCGAATTGCGCCCGGGGGATTCTTCCAAACAACGAAAGAATCGCCGAGAACCTGGGAAGATCTCTCATGCTGGTGACGGCGCTCAATCCTCATATCGGCTATGAAAATGCGGCCAGGATTGCCGAGACCGCTCACCGTGAGGGCATCACTCTGAAGGAAGCGGCGGTAAAGACCGGTCTTCTGTCCGAAGCGGAATTCGACCGGTTCGTGCAGCCGGAGAAAATGGTAGGGCCGAAGAGGGAAGTGTGATCCGGACTCGCAGACGGCGGTAGACCGGAAGAAAACGATGAAAGAGATGCAACAAAACGGAAATGACAGGTGATATGAATACAGAAAAAAAACGCGGGATCTCGCTGGTGAATACCTCGGTTTTGGCATATGTCGGCGACGCGGCTTATGAGATTCATGTTCGCAGACATGTATTTCAGCAGGGGCTGCTGCGGCCGGACAGGCTGCACAAAGCGTCGGTGGCTTATGTGAGAGCGGAGGCGCAGGCGGCGGTTTTCGACGTCATCTGGGACGAGCTGTCACCGGATGAACGGGCGGTGGCGCGCAGAGGAAAAAATCATAAGATTACTTCCATGCCTCATAATGTGAATCAGCTGACATATAAAAAAGCTACGGCATTCGAAGCGCTTCTGGGCTACTTGAATCTCTCAGGAGACGCAGAAAGAGAAAAAGAGATTATACAGAGAACGTTTGAAATCATCGAAAGCAGCGATATCGCGGTGGATCGCGGAAACAGGAAATGAGTGAAAAAGAGAAAAATCAGAAAGGGCGATAAGGTTTTCTAACTATGAGCAAAGCGGATACGATATTTGTCGACATGTGCAGAGATATTCTCGATAACGGTTATTCCACAGAGGGGCAGGATGTGCGGGCAAGATGGGAAGACGGTTCCAGCGCATATACGATCAAGCGGTTCGGTATTGTCAATCGCTACGATTTGTCAAAAGAGTTCCCTGCGCTCACACTGCGCCCTACGGGCTGGAAAAACGCTATCGACGAATTGTTATGGATCTGGCAGAAGAAGACGAATGATATTACACAGCTTCAAAGTCATATCTGGGATGCCTGGGCAGGAGAAGATAATACGATCGGAAAGGCTTACGGCTATCAGCTGGGCAAGCAGTACAACTTTCGGCAGGGGAGAATGGATCAGGTGGACAACGTGATCTGGCAGCTGAAAAACACGCCGGCGAGCCGGAGGATTATGACAAATATCTACAATTTCGAAGATCTTTCCGAGATGGGCCTGGAGCCCTGCGCTTACAGCATGACGTTCAACGTGACAGACAATCGTCTCAACGCCATACTCAATCAGCGCTCGCAGGACGTCTTGGTAGCGAATAACTGGAACGTCGTTCAGTATGCCGTCCTCGTGCATATGCTGGCTCAGGTCTGCGGCTACGAAGCAGGGGAATTGGTACACGTTATCGCAGACGCGCACATTTATGACAAACATGTGCCTTTGGTAGAGGAACTGATCGGGAGGACGCAGTATCCTGCGCCGAAATTTGAGATGAATCCAGATGTGAAGGATTTTTATGAATTTACATTGGACGATTTCAAACTGGAAAATTACCAGGCAGGACCGCAGATAAAAAATATCCCTGTGGCAGAATAGTGATGCCGGGATCTTCTCTTCGCAGATAGGGACTTTTCGGATTTCTGCCGTAAAATGCAGTCTGCCGCGGCTGCCGGAAGGTGTGTAAAATGATAGATTGAATACTCAGAAAGGATACGTCTATGAAGTGGATTGTAGCCGCAGACGAGCGGGGCGGAATCGGAAAAAACGGTGGGCTTCTCGTCCGAATTCCTGCAGATATGAAATATTTCCGGGAGAAAACCCTGGGAAAGACGGTTATTATGGGCAGAGCGACACTGGAGAGCTTCCCGGGAGGAAAGCCTCTGCCAAAGCGGAGGAATATCGTTCTCTCGCGTACGCTGCCAGAGGGCGATGCGTACGAGGTATGCCGTTCGATTGAAGAATTGATGGAACTCACGGCCTCGGACAATACCGACGATCTGTTTGTCATCGGAGGCGGACAGATCTACGATCAGCTTCTGCCTTACTGTAATGAAGCGCTGGTCACGGAAATCCGCGGGGTTTTCGACGCTGATACGCGTATTACTCTGCCCCGTGATCTGCCGGACTGGGATAAGGCGGCGGAAAGCGATACCATCGAAGAAAACGGCGTATCATACGTATTTACGGTTTACAGGAGACGTCAGTAATGTCAGAAAAGAAAAAGAAACGTTCCGGCCGCGGTAATCCTGGCAGAAGCAATCCGTACGGAGACCGTCCGGGTTCGGATAAGCCGGGCGGCGGAAGAGAGCGGATGGAGATCAGACCGCCGGTGCAGAGCCGTGAAAAACGAAACCGCGGCGCTTCGCCGGAAAGATACGACCGCGGGCAGGCGGAGTCTTTTGAGAAAGAAGGCCTTCTGATCGGAAGAAATCCGGTAATCGAAGCGCTGAAGAGCGGCCGGCGAATCGATCGCATTTTGATTCTGAAAGACGCGGAAGGATCTGTCAGAAAAATCATAGGAATGGCGCGGGAAAAAGGTATCATAATAAGTTACGCGGAACGCAGCACCCTGGATCGGGTGACCGGGGGCGCGCCTCACCAGGGGGTGGCGGCGTATGCTTCTGATTTCGAATACTGCGAACCGGAAGATATCCTGAACGCAGCAGCAGAAAAGGGAGAGCCGCCGTTTATCGTCGTTCTGGACGGGATCGAGGATCCTCATAATCTGGGCGCGATCATGAGAACCGCAGATGCCGCGGGGGCTCACGGCGTGATCATTCCGAAGAGGAGAGCTGCGACGGTCACTGCCGCGGCGGAGAAATCCTCCGCCGGAGCGTCGGCTTATATACGGGTCGCCAGAGTTTCCAATATCGCGCAGACGCTTCAGTATCTGAAGAGGGAAGGCGTGTGGACGGCGGCCGTCGATATGGACGGAGCATCTTATATACAGACGGATCTCAGCGGTGCGATCGCTTTAGTGATCGGCGGTGAGGGTAGCGGAGTCAGCCGGCTGGTGAAAGAGACCTGCGATTTCTGTGTTTCTATTCCAATGAAAGGCGGAGTCAATTCTCTCAATGCGTCGAACGCAGCAGCCATCCTCATGTACGAAGTACTGCGCAGCCGAAGCGACGGAGCGCGGCTGACCGGCAGGGAAAGTGTGCAGCTGGAAAAACCGCGGGGAGAATAACAGAATGTGTAAGTGAATGTCAGGAGGCACGGGTGGCGGACAAGAATTGGGACGACAAGATGGTGAAACTGGCGCGCGAAGGGGACGACAGCGCGGCGGAGGCTCTTCTGCAGAAATACAAGACCGTCGTAAAGCGTCGCGCGTCGTCGTATTATATGGCGGGTGCGGATCGAGACGACGTGATTCAGGAAGGCATGATCGGGGTTTTCAAGGCGATTCGGGACTACGATCCGGAAAAGGGAGCGTCCTTTTCCACTTTCGCAGATCTGTGTATCAACCGTCAGATTGTCACCGCGGTAAAAGCCGCGCTGCGTTACAAACATTCGCCCTTAAACAATTCGATGTCTCTGAGCAATCCCTTCTCTGAGAACGGAGAAGAGGGCGCTACACTTGAAGATACGATTATGTCAAATGCCAGCGAAGATCCGGAAGCGATGCTCCTGCTGCGGGAGGGGCTGGATTATATCGAAAGAAACGGCGGAGAGCTGCTAAGTTCCTTTGAGCAGAAAGTGTGGGATCTCTATCTTAAAGGTGTTTCTTACACGGAAATTGCAAAACTTACAAATAAGACGCCGAAGGCCGTGGACAATGCGATTACCAGGGCGAAACGAAAATTGGAGCCGATGCTGTCCAGATAAACAGGGAAGCTGTTGCGGGGACCAATGCTGTAAAAACTCCCGGAACGCTGGAGGAAGACGTTGTCCGCAGGACAGAGCCTGCCTGAAACGGACTTTGATAGCAAGGAGCAGGACAGACTTTTGCAATAATTTCTTCCTTATTAAACGGGGAAGTTTTGCCGTTGAACCGGGCATAAAATCTGAAAATTCAATATTTTAAAAGAATTGCGGCACACTCGTTAAAAAACCCGTTAAATTCGCGGCTGCAGGAGTTTTTCATTATTGACAGCAAATGAGAAAATGATTAGAATATAGAAGACAGCGGAATGCGCTGCCTTAGCTCAGCAGGTAGAGCACTTCCTTGGTAAGGAAGAGGTCGGCAGTTCAAGTCTGCTAGGCAGCTCCAAAGTTAAAATGTAAGTCAAATTCGTTGTAAGAACAGGTGAGATCAGCACCAGAGGAGGAACAGGCAAATGGCTAAGGAAAAATTTGAGAGAAATAAACCGCATATTAACATCGGAACGATCGGTCACGTAGACCACGGTAAGACGACGCTGACAGCAGCGATCACGACGACATTAAACGCAAGACTGGGCTTCGGCGAAAAGGTAGCGTTCGATGAGATCGATAAGGCGCCGGAAGAAAAGGAAAGAGGAATCACGATTTCCACAGCGCACGTGGAGTATGAGACAGAAAACAGACACTACGCGCACGTAGACTGCCCGGGACACGCGGACTATGTAAAGAACATGATCACAGGAGCGGCACAGATGGACGGAGCGATCCTGGTAGTAGCAGCGACAGACGGACCGATGCCGCAGACGAGAGAACACATCCTGCTGTCCCGTCAGGTAGGCGTACCGTATATCATCGTATTCTTAAACAAGTGCGATATGGTGGATGACGAGGAACTGCTGGATCTGGTAGAGATGGAAGTAAGAGAACTGCTGGATGAATACGAATTCCCTGGAGATGACACACCGATCGTAAGAGGATCGGCCTTAAAGGCGCTGGAAGATCCGACGGGACCGTGGGGAGATAAGATTCTGGAATTAATGGAAGCGGTAGATTCCTACATTCCGGAACCGATCAGAGATACGGAAAAGCCGTTCCTGATGCCGGTAGAAGACGTATTCTCGATCACAGGCCGTGGTACAGTAGCGACAGGCCGAGTAGAGAGAGGAGTTCTGAAGGTATCAGACGAAGTAGAAATCGTAGGTATCGCAGACGAAATCCGCAAGGTAGTCGTAACAGGCGTAGAGATGTTCAGAAAGCTTCTGGATCAGGCGCAGACAGGAGATAACATCGGAGCGCTGTTAAGAGGCGTACAGAGAACGGACATCGAAAGAGGTCAGGTACTGGCAGCACCGGGTTCCGTACATCCGCATACGAAGTTCAAGGGAGAAGTATACGTACTGAAGAAGGAAGAAGGCGGAAGACATACGCCGTTCTTCAACGGATACAGACCGCAGTTCTACTTCAGAACGACAGACATCACAGGAACACTGCAGTTACCGGCAGGAACAGAAATGTGCATGCCTGGAGACAACGTAACGATGGAAATCGAACTGATCCACAAGATAGCGATCGAAGAAGGACTGAGATTCGCGATCAGAGAAGGCGGAAGAACAGTAGGATCGGGAGTAGTAACAGAAATTATCGAATAGTTTGCGTGAGAATGCTCGAAAGAGAAATATCGCGTAAGAGACAGAGATCACCGGAGCGGGCGGAATGCCTGTTCCGGTGATTTTT
>CAJLHL010000001.1 GCA_905206455.1 uncultured Eubacteriales bacterium | reverse complement strand
GATGCCGATCTGATCCTGTTTATGCGCGACGGAAATATTATCGAGCAGGGAACCCACAAAACACTGCTGCAGAAGAACGGCGCCTATGCCGAACTGTATTACAGTCAGTTCGCATAAAATACACCAGGCGGCACCCGGCGGGATGATGTGAATTTTCAGTGGCCGTGCGGCGGTGTCTTCTCCGATGAGAAACAGGAGCCGGGAAAGAAAAAACTTTTCCGGCTTTCCGGCAAAGACAAAAAAGAGCGAGGATTCTGAGATCCTCGCTCTTTTTCTAAGCAATTATTTTAGGAGAGTTATGAAAAAGATTTGTTTATTTCTTTTTACACTCTTATGATACCCGACATTTATGATTTTAATATATGTAAAACGTGTTTTTTCTGCGTTCCTTCTGTGACGATTTGATGAATCCGCATCACTTCAACGGTATCGCGATACCACAGACGATGCGCACGACGCTGTCCGCCTCCGCAGCCGCCCGGCATCCAGCCCGGCCGACCGCGTCTCGCCAAAACCGTTCCTCAGCATTCACCGGCACGACGCCGCAGCCCACTTCATCGCAGATCACCGCCGCATCTCTGCGGAACAACGGTCTGCTCTCCGGAAATCTGCGGATAAATTCATGAAAATGATTCACCGCCGGAGCTGCCGCAAGCTCCTCCGGGGTGCAGACAGCGCCGTCGCAGACCTGCTCTTCCGTCAGCCCGTATTTTTTCAGAACGTAGTCCAATTTGCCCTGAGCTTTTCCTCCCACGATAAATTCCATCAAAATCTCCTTTCCGGCGTTTTCTCACCTTCGCGCGGATCCCGTTTGTCTCCCTTTCGGGAGGCAGCGGGTTCGTTCTGCATTCTCTTTTAAAATTGAGGATCCCTTTCTCGTTTGTACAATCGATTCGCTTCCCGCGAACACCCCGGCATCAGAAGAAGTCTGCCATGCCGCCTAACTGCAGCAGCGCCGGCAGAAAACTCAGCAGCAAGATCAGTTCCTGCATATGAATCAGCCAACCGCACAGATCGCCTGAAATTCCACCGAATTGTCTCGCCGCCATGGAACGAAAATAAAGACAGAAAAGCAGTCCCGCAGCCCCGGGGATGAGACCCGCATAAGAAAAGGACGCAGCAGCCGCAGCGAGACAGCACAGCGAAACCGCCGCAGAAGAAATCAGAGTCCCTCTGCCGGAAGCCGCCTTCCGAAAAGTATAGAGCAGGCCGCTCTGTTTGGACAGCCGCATCGTCACAATCTGAGCCGCAGCCATTGCTCTCGATGCCGCAAAGATCAGAAAAACAGCGGCGGCCGTCTCCGGTGTCAGGAGAGGATAGAGTTCCGCAGCCACACCGAAAAACAGAAGAAAATAGACGACCGCACCGGCGATTCCGAAAGCTCCCGCGTGAGGATCGTCCAGTATCTGAAGCTTTTTTTCCCTCGCACTGTGAGATCCCAAGGCATCACAGGTATCGATCAGCCCGTCGATGTGAATTTTTCCCGTAACCAAAACCGGCAGCGCGCAGAAAAACGAAGCAAAAAAAACATCCGAAAGATGCAAAGAATAGCATACGAAAAAAAGCACCCACTCCGCGGCGCTGATGACAAATCCCGCCGCAGGCAAAAACGCCATACAGTACCGAAGATTTCGGCCGTTCCACTCTGTTGCGGGCATTGGAATCACCGTATACATAGACAGTGTGATAAGAAAAGACTGCAAAATATTCAAAAAATACTCCTCCCTTACGGCAGCGGAGAAGACACCTGCATTTTTCGCAGATCCCGTACGCGTTTCCGGACTGCTTCTCATTGCGCTGCTCGGCTTTGCATCTCGCGGTTTCCGTTCAATTTCCGGCTGATCGCATACTGCTTCTGCCGCGCTGTTTCAGTTTTACGGGCAGCCCGAATACGATCTCTGTCACCTCATCAGCCCGCTCTGCTATCTTTCTCCATAAGTCCCCCAGCAGACATATGTATAATTCCGTCAGAGAATCATAGACCGCACCGTCGGAAAAAACGAAATCCGATACGATCACGAGATTTTCGCACTTTTCCTCCAGTTCCCGGACGCCTGTCCCGATTTCTTCCGACAGAGAAATCCGGTATGTTTCCAGAAGAGAATTTCTCCCGGACTCCGACAAGCTCTCAGACTCTGTAAAGCGCCGCAGATTTTCCTCTGAAAACATAACGTTTGCGGCAAAATCCGACAGACAGTCGAACAGAATCGTATGTGCGCAGGGAGCGCCTTTCAGCGCGGAAAGCGATTCCGCCTCATACAGCCGAAACCCTTTTCCGCGCCGCTGCTCCCGGTGTTTTCTTATGCGGGCCGCCGCTTCTCCGCTGTCCCGGCGCATCGTCGCCACGTACAGCAGCCGCCCGCCGTTCTCCGTTTTCTCAAAACTGCGACCGTTCCTTTCCTCTTTTCCGCCGGCATCGGAATTACAGTATTTCCGGCAGTCCACCGCCCCGCCGTCCGCAGAGAGATCTGCGCATCCGCCTGACGCGCAGAATACCGCCAGATTTTCCGCATATTCCGATTTTCCGCTGGCGCTGCCTCCAAAGATAAAATAAATCATTTCATTCTCTCATAAGCATCCATATGGATATCTTCAAAAGTGACGTTTTCCTTATATACGCACAGCGCCATATCCAGAAGAGGGAGCAGCGCCGTTCCGCCAGTCCCCTCTCCCAGCGCGAGATCCGCGCAGATCACCGGAGAAAGGCCGAGCATGTCCAGCAGAGGTTTCATCGCCGGTTCTTTTCCCAGATGAGACGCCAGCATGAACTCCCTGCAGTCCGGACACAGCCGCGAGGCCAAAGCCGCGGAGACCGCCGATATCACACCGTCCACCACCACGGGAATCCCGCAGACAGCACCGCCGAGAAACAGACCCGTCATACCGGCGATATCATAACCTCCCACCTTAGAGAGCACATCGAGCGCGTCCTCAGCATTCGGACGATGGAGAGAAAGGGCTCCCCTCACCGCCCCGGTCTTGCGCATAAGCCCCTCCTTCGATAAACCGGCTCCTCTGCCTACAGCTTCTTCCGGTGTAAGACCGCAGATACAGCAGGCGGCCGCGCTGGCGGCTGTTGTGTTGCCGATTCCCATCTCCCCGGTGACGATGATGTCATATCCCATCTGTGCAAGTTCCACCGCCGTTTCCACACCCCGGCATACAGCCAGCGCCGCCTGTTCCCTCGTCATAGCAGGCTTGCGCATCATATTTTCCGTCCCTTTGGACACTTTCTTGCCCGCTATTTTTCCCGGTGCGAGCCGTCCGGAAGGAGAAAGAATAAACTTCTTATGATCAAAGCTCTCATCGGCAAAATCCGCTGTGCCGCAGCCCTCTTTCACCAGACCACGGCTCCTTTCCGGACCGCGGGGACGCTCCTTCTTTACATCGGCGAAAGAATCCTCAGATCCCGCTGATAACACTGATTCCCGCGCCATGCTGTTCCAT
Source organism: uncultured Eubacteriales bacterium (assembly GCA_905206455.1). Taxonomy (GTDB): domain Bacteria; phylum Bacillota; class Clostridia; order Peptostreptococcales; family Anaerovoracaceae; genus Alangreenwoodia. Next base: position 66,200 of record CAJLHL010000001.1, on the reverse strand, counting down.
TCCGAGGAAAACTCACAGGCGATCCCCAGATCCGCTGCAAATACGTCCGCGCCTGCGGCGCGGGCCATGAGACAGACGGTCGAGGTTCCTCCGGCGATATGCTCCGCTACCAGCGCCGTCACCTCTTGCCCGGTCTGAGTCACACCTTCCGCCACCACGCCGTGATCTCCGCACATGACAGCCACCGCTTTTCTTCGTATCTTCACATCCGGCGTTCCCGTCATTCCGGCAATCTTTGAGACCATGGTTTCCAGCTTTCCCAGTCCGTCGATGGGTTTTCCGATACGATCCCACCGGCGGCGGCTCTCCGCCTCAGCTTCCCGATCGAATACGCGGCTGCAGGAAATCAGCTCAGCGAGAAAAATTTCATACGGTCTTTCCGCTCTATACTTCTGACTTTTTCCCGCCTCACACCGAAGATCGTTCCATACTCCGCTCCGCCGGCTCTCTCGTTCTCTGATCTGTAAGTTTTTCTCTTCTTTTTCTTCCATGACACGGCTCCTGTCTTCACGATCTTTCCTCTTCCGCCTTTCTTCCGCGGCGGAATTCAGCGCATCTGTTCACAAAGCGCTCTGCCGCTTTCGGCGAAGAATACAAAAACAAATGAGGAAATCCGGCGTATAACGTCTCCGAAGAATAGCCGCATTTCCATTCTCTGCTCCGGTCCGCCTTTTCCGCTGAGAAATCTTCTCCCGGCGATGAACTCTGCCAGTAGTGAAACTCATGCGCCCTCAGACGCTCGCCCTCAGACGCGATCAAACCGTCTTTTCGGGCTTCCATGATAATATATCCGAACTGGCCGGAAAGCCCCTTCCGCCGGCATTCTCCGGGAATTACATCCGCCATTTCACACATTTTTTTCCGCCGGCTCGCAGCAGTTCTCTGCACAGTTCCTTTTTTTTGACCAGCGTCGTCCTTTACCGCGTTTTCCGCCGCTTCGATGAAAGTGTGCAGATACAGAAATCCGCCGCACTCCGCAAGAGTAGGCATATTACGCCGTACCGCACCGCGAATCTGCGACCTCATGTCTTTATTGCTCTCCAGCTGTTCGGCGTAAAGCTCCGGATAACCGCCGCTGAGAAGCAGTCCGTCCACGTCTGCCGGAAGACGCCTGTCCCGAAGAGGACTGAAAGGGACCAGCTCCGCGCCCAGACGTTCCAGCAGCGAGAGATTTGATTTATATGTAAAACAAAAAGCTTCGTCCGAAGCCACAGCGATTCTGGCAAAATTACGGCGCTCTTTCGCCCGCTTCTCTGCCGATACAATCTGCAGAGGAATCTCCGCTGACGCAGGCTTCGCTTCGGATGCCAGGCGAAGAACACCGTCGATATCCACTGTCTTCTCCATCCATCGGGCGATAACTTTCATTTTTTCTTTTAGATCGGTGATTTCTCCTGCCGTTATCAGTCCCAGATGACGGCTCCTGATTTCCGCTCTGCCGTCGGCGGGCAGATATCCAAGGGGTTCTATTCCCAGACGACGCACACGATCTGCCAGATGGTCATACAGCTTCGCCGGCAGACGGTTAAAAATCACCCCCCGGATACCGCTGTCACTTCGATGATTTAAGAATCCTTCCAGTACTGCCAGCACGGAAGATGCCACTCCGGCGGCGCTGAGCACGAGAATCACCGGAGCGTCCAGGGCTTTCGCCACCTCGTAAGTAGACGCCGTCTCTGTCATGCCGACGCCGTCATAAAAACCCATCACACCTTCCGCCACACCAATATCGCATCCCCGTCCGCTGTCCGCCGCCAGATACCGCAGTGCCTCACGGCCGGAGAAAAAAAGATCGAGATTTTCCGATTTTGTTCCCAGGACTTTTTCATGAAACATGGGATCGATATAATCGGGACCGCATTTAAAAGCGGCGGCGGAGACCCCTCTGTCTTTCAGGCACTGAAGGAGTCCCGACGTGACCGTCGTCTTTCCGCATCCGCTGCCGGTACCGGCGATAACGATTCTGCTCCCGGGCAGGGAGATTCGTTCTGTCCCACAATCCGAATCCGCAGATTCCGGTCTCTTTCCGTCTTTTTCACACATGGTTCCTTCTCTTCATCCATTCCTCTTTTTCATTTCTGCATGTTCAAAATTTTTTCATTTTCCGTCTTCTCTGTACTTCCCGGATCTTCGCGCGTTTCACATGCCTTTCGGCCGCTGTGCTTCTCCCGCCGCCGCGCCGATCTCATGCGGCGCCTTTTGACCGCTTTCTTAATTTCTGCATTTGCGTTTCTTCTGGCGTTTCACAGCCTTCGCACAGCTCAATTCTGCACGTTTCAGAAACGCTGTCTCTGAAAAAATACCGCAAATCTGTCCGGCAGTCTTACAGACGGAGCTCGCCGCTGAGGATAAAAACGGGAGACTGAGCTTTCAGAAGATGATATTTCCCGGCCTTCTCCCCGCGCGCCGCGGCGATCTGGACGACCTGTGCATCTTCAAAACCGAATTTTTCTAATTTTTTCACCCCCGATCCGACCGTCTCCAGTGTGACCGCGGTCATCACCAGGCGCATCGCGAAGCCGCTCTCTTTCTCGCCCTCTCGTTTCTCCGCGCCCTTAAAGCGCAGAAATTCCAGAATCTCATCCAGCCGCCCCCCGGAACCTCCGATAAAAACGGCATCCGGTGCAGGAAGATCTTTCAGCGCCTCTGGCGCGTCCCCTTCGACGACCGTTACATTATCTGCCGAAAACATTCTGCAGTTCTGACGGATGAGCGCCGCGCCCTCCGGGTTTCGTTCCACAGCAAAGACGTTTCCCCTCCAGCCCGCCAGCGCCATCTCCACGGTGACAGAACCGGTTCCCGCACCGATATCGTAAGCGACGCTCTCCTCTTTGAGCTGCAGAAGCGACAGCGCTTGGGCGCGGATTTCCCGCTTTGTCATAGGAACACTGCCGCGGAGAAAACTGCCGTCTTCCATTCCGCAGAGAAAAAAAGGTCTGGGATCGGAATTGATCAGAAGCATCGACGTCAGCACAGAATACTTGCGGCAGGCCATCTCAGACACTCTGCCCTCTGAAATCCGTTCGTCGCAGCAGGAAAGCCTTTCTCCGGCGATCACCCGCACGTCCCCCAGGCCGAAGTCCGTCAGATGACGAAGCAGCTGCGCTCCGTTGCTGCCCGTCAGCAAAAACGTCTTCCGGTTTCGGCGGACGCATGCCGCGATGCTCGCTTTTCTGCCGTGAGCGCTGAGACTTACCGTATCCTCCCAAGAAACCCCTGCCTTGGCACAGAGATAGGACAAAGAAGAAATCCCGGGAAGAATCTCTGCAGCGATCCCCTTTTTCTCGAGGGTGCTGAAAATTCCCGACGCGGCGCTGAAAAAACCGCTGTCCCCGGAAACCGCCACGAGATAACGCCGGTTCGGATAATCACGTCCGTCGTCTGCGATATACTCCGCCACTTTCTGAGAACGATACTCTTCTTTATAGATTTTCGGGCCGTTTTTCATCCCCTCTGCCGCCGGGATCCTCTTCAGTTCTTCAATCATCCGCGCCGCGCCGATCACCGTGTCCGCTCTCAAAAAGGCCCGGCGAAGAGCTTCTGTCATCATATCCGGATGCCCCGGACCGATTCCTGCAATCGTCACGGAACCACCCGGTGCGAATCGTTCCGGCATCATTTTTCCGGCTGTCTCTTTGCTGTACTTCATTCTTATCCTCCGTCTCCTCCCTCCGCTTCGATACTTCTTCCCGCCGTTTTTCAGACCGCTCCGCCTTTTACAGCCCCGGAAAATGCTTCGGCCGGCCCGAATTTCTTCCGGCAGATTTCTTCGCCCTGTTCAGTTCCTCTGCAATACGGCAGATGACATCTTCCGCATCGCGCATGGAAATTCCGCTGCGGCTCTCCGGCGGCAGTACGGCGATTACGCGCGCTCCGACTCTGCGCGCAGCTTCGATTTTCTCCTCAAAGCCTCCGTTTTTTCCTGAAATTTTCGTCACCAGATAAGACGCGCCGCATTCCCGCATCATACAGGCATTCATCTCCGCGGAAAAAGGTCCCTGCATGCAGATCAGATTCTTTCCGGAAATTCCCGCCGCCTCACAGGCCGCCAGCGCTTCCCTTGAGGGAAGAACCCGGAACGTCAGCCGCTCTTCGGCGTCTTTTATCTTCATGTATTCCGCCGCTTCCTTCGAACCTGTGGTGATCAGGGCTCGTCCCTGCACGCGATCCAGAAAATCAGCCGCCTGCCGTATACTTCCGGCGAAAAAAACCTCTCCTTCCGCCTGATTTCCGTTTTCAGAAAAGGTTCTTTCTCCAGCCTGATCTGCTCCTCCTTCGAAGACATTCCGCAGAATCCGAAGATACCTGCGGCCGGTTTTCCGACAGGCGGCCGCTGTCTTTTCGGTGATCTCCGCGGCATAAGGATGAGTAGCGTCCAGCACAGCGAGAATGCGGGAATCCGTGAGCAGCTCTTCGATCTCTTTCTGTCCCAGACCCGCGGAATTCACCTCTAAAAGAGGATGAGGCTTCACCATCCGTTCTCCGTATGCCGTCGCTACACACAGAAATACCGGCACTCCTTTCTCACAGGCAAATTCCGTCAGCTGCCGCCCCTCCGTCGTACCTCCGAAAATTACGATACGTTCTCTCCCGGCATTTTTTCTTTCCGGCAGGCTCTCCTTTTTCCAAAGGTCCGCCGGCTCACCGATCCGGTATCCCCGGGGAGTCACCATTTTTTCCGCGCCGCCGCTCAGCCGGACCATGCGAGTGGAAGAATTTCCGATGAGAATCGTCATAAACATGTCCGCTTCTGCCGACGATAACTGTTCCAGTGAAAGAAATCTCACATTCTCGCCCTCTCTGCCGATCCGCTCCGCGACAGCGCACACGGTGTCCCAAGCCCGGAACTGTCCGATGACTTCGCAGGCTCTTTTCAGATGATCCCGCCTCTTTCTGGAACCGGGATTATATAAAGCGATGACGAAATCACCGGAAGCCGCCGTCCGAAGCCGCTTTTCGATCACGTTCCAGGGAGTCAGAAGATCGCTGAGACTCACCGCTGCAAAATCTCCGGAAACCGCCGCGCCGGCCAGTGCACCGGCGCCCAGCGCTGCTGTAACACCCGGAACAGCTTCGATCTCCACGTCAAATCCCCGTTCTTCCGCCAGTTCCAGCACCAGAGAAGCCATACCGTAGACCCCGCTGTCGCCGCTGCATACCACCACTGCCTTTCGTCCCGCCTCCGCGGCACGAAGAGCGTACAGGCACCGTTCCCGCTCACCGGTCATGGCTGTGGAATAATATGTTTTATCCGGAAACTCCCGGCGAAGCAAGTCGTTGTATAATGTATAACCCACGATCAGATCTGCCTCCTGCAGGATGCGGTATGCTTTTCGTGTCATATATTCCGGTCCGCCGGGCCCGATGCCGGCGATGTATAATTTATTCATGAAATTATCCTAAACTCCTCCCTGCCCAGAAGGACCTTTCTTCAAAATCGACGGAAGTTTTGAGAAAAACAGTATGCCGGTTACCAGCGCCGCAAGCACGTCGCTCACCGGTTCCGCCAGAAATACAGCCGTGACATCGTCCTGTAAAAATACGGGGAGAATAAAGATCAGAGGAATCAGAAGAATCAGTTTCCTGAGACATGCCATAAGAAGACTGATCTTCGCCTGTCCCAGAGCCATAAATGCCTGCTGACATCCGATCTGAACACCGATCATGAAAGCCCCCGTATGATAAATCCGCATAAAGCGCACCGTATAATCCACCAGTTCCCGGTCTCCGGAAAACATCCCTGCCATCACCGCCGGTATCAGCATAGCGATTCCGAAGAAAAACGCCGCATACAGAAAACAGGCGGCTACCTGACATTTTACCACTTTCTTTACTCTCTGATTTTTTCCCGCGCCGAAATTATAGCTGATGATCGGCTGACCGCCCTGGCAGATTCCGATCATAGGCACCGCCAGCAGCTGCGCCGTACTGGCGATAATCGTCATCGCGCCCACCGCCAGATCTCCTCCATATTTCATCAGACTGACATTAAAACAGATATTCAGGAGACTCTCCGTGCTCTGCATGACAAAAGGAGACAGACCCAGAGCCAGGCAAGGCAGGATGATTTCTTTGCGCAGTCTCAGATTTGTCTTATTCAGACGCAGTTTCGTCCGCTTTCCCGTCAGGAATAAAAGTACCCATAGAGCGCTCGCCGCCTGGCTGATGACAGTCGCCACCGCCGCGCCTTCCACGCCCATATCAAAGACAAAGATAAACAGCGGGTCCAAAAGGATATTGAGCACTGCACCGATCAATGTCGTCAGCATGCTCATGCCGGAAAATCCCTGAGACATGAGAAACAGATTCATGCCCAGCGAAATCATGACAAAAATCGTCCCTACAGAATAGATGCGCATATAGCTTACCGCGTAGGGGAGGGTATTTTCGCTTCCGCCGAAAAGATTCAGCAGAGGTTCCGCCGCCATCTCATATACCGCCGTGATGATCACAGCGGTCAGAAGCAGACAGCTGAAACAGTTCCCAAGAATCCGCTCCGCTCCGCCGTCGTCTTTCTGTCCCATGCGGATAGCAGCCCGCGGCGCTCCGCCTGCGCAGACGAGAGAGGAAAATGCCATCACCAGCGTAATCAGAGGAAAACAAAGTCCCACGCCGGTCAGCGGCGCAGACCCCGCTTCCGGAATATGTCCGATATAAATGCGGTCTACGATATTATACAGCATACTCACGAACTGAGCCGTAACCGCGGGAACGGCCAGCCGCAGCATCAGACGGCCTGTGCTTCCCGTTCCCAGATCGACGCCCTTCCGTTCCTCGGACAAAGCCGCTGCTTCCGCCGCATTTCCTCCTTTTGCCGTATCCGGAGTCTTTTCTTTTAATCCCGTTCCTCCGGTTCTCTCCGCACAGAAACGGGTTTCTTCTGTCTCCGGTTTTTCTTCCGCCGCTGCGCAGAAGATCGTTTCCTTTTGCTCCGAATCTGCGGCATTCGCCGTGTACGGGCTTTTCCTGTCTCTGCCTGCCGCCGCTTTTTCCCGTTCTCCTTTTCTCTCTTTTTCCATAATACGCATCTCTCTTCTGTCTTTCGTTCTATCTGATCTGCCGGCGTTTGTTCTGCCTGCGCGCCGCTGAATCCCACTTTTTCCGGTCTGCGAGACCCCTGTCCCGGATACGCCCGCCGTTCCGTCCGCCACAAAATAATATCGTCTTTCCGTCTGGCTTACAGCCGGATATTTTTCTGCATATTTTGATTCTTCGCAGTCAGATAATATACTGCGTCTTACTGCGTGTTTTCCCTGAATACGACGATGCCCGCCAAAGCTAAATCGTAAAACAGCGATACACTATACATAAGTAAATTCCATCGTTCTGCCGCTTAACTTTCAATATCTTCGATCTGCCCCGACGCTGTCTTCAGCCATTCTTCCGGTGTCAGAATCAGAGCGTCCTCCGTCAGAGGCGGCCGCAGAGCAGCGGCCGCCGTCATACCGTCAGCAATCGTCTTTTTCACGATCAGCCGGCTCTCCGGACCGGCGCCGCAGACCGCGGCCCGCTCGCAGACATTGTCGATTCCCACGGTCTCTTCTACAAAATCCGACCTGCTGAAACTGCCCGGCACAGCTGCGAGCTCCTCCGCCGAAAATACGGTAAAAGGAACATTCAGCGCGCGCGCCGCTGTTTTTATACAAGCCTCGTCTTTTTTCCGGTCGATGGAACAGATCCGTTCGACCAGCCGGGGATCGATCCCGCTCTGTTTCAGGAACTCAAAGATAAATTCTCTCATCTTTCCCGCATCTGTACCCCGGCGGCATCCGACTCCCAGGACGCAGCGTTTCGGCCGCAGAATCAGAGTATTTTCGCCGCAGAACAGCTGAAGATTCTCTGTAATGCAGATGGCGTATTGCGCTCTTTCTCCCGCCCTGCCGTATTCTTTGTCAGGAAAACCCGAAGAGGAGACTTCCTCTCCGACTCTTTCGTTTCTCAAGGCAGAGGCGATCTTTCCGGCGGCAGCCGGCAGAAGACTCGCCTCCGCGGACGAACAGCGGGAATCCGGCTGATCGAAAAGATACGGAAAATCCGCAGTTTCCAAACAGCCGGATTTACTGTTCTCCTTCAGCAGATACGCCGTCACCCGCTTCGCCAGCTTTATATCGTCTATCGACAATCCGCATTTTGAAGCCCAGAGATCGATGGAAGGCAGTTTCCTTCCGTCGGTCGCAGTGGTGATGACAGGCTGCGCGCCCAAAATACCCGCGATCTCCCGCGTCCAGCGGTTTGCTCCGCCCAGATGACCGGACAGGAGAGAGATCACATAGCTTCCCTCCTCTCCGATGACCAGAACGGCCGGATCCGATGTTTTGTCTGCGAGAAACGGCGCAATTTTTCGCACAGCGATCCCGGAGGCGCAGAAAAAGAAAATCACGTCCGCATTCCGAAACGTTTCTTCATCGATCTCCGTCAGATCTCTCCACAGAATTTCCCGGTCCGCCCGTCTCCGGCAGGCATCCTCAGCTTTTCGGCTCAGAAGTTTGCCTCTGTCGGTAAACGCCACCGATACAGCGTAAATCACATCGCGTCCGCCGCATTTTCTTTCCGGCGTTATTTTATTTTGCCGGGCTCCTGTCTGACACATGCCTCCTGTCCCTTTCTGAATTCTGTGGTAAACGTCCTGTCGTATAACTTCGACAGACTGTATTCTCCGCCGAGAAAACCGCCGATCAGCAGGATCGCCGTTTTCGTGATATCGTTACTTTTCACTGTCTCCGCCAGCTCTCCCAGCCGCGTGACAAATTTCTTTTCTTCCTTCCACGTAGCCTTATATACCACCGCACAGGGCGTATCCTCATCATAACCCCCGGAGGCCAGCAGTTCTTCCTGCAGCCGATCCGCCATCGAAATGCTTAGAAATACCGCCATCGATGCGCCATGGGCTGCAAGCTCCCGCAAATTCTCTCTATCCGGCACCGGTGTCCTGCCTTCGAGGCGCGTGAGAATCACCGTCTGCGACACTCCGGGAAGCGTATATTCCGCTTTCAGACTGGCCGCCGCGCCCTGAAAACTGCTGACTCCCGGACACACGTCGCTGTCGATGCCTAACTGCGCCAGCCGATCGATCTGCTCGCGTACGGCCCCGTAAATCGACGGGTCGCCGGTATGCAGGCGCACGGTATTCTGTCCCCGTTTCGCAGAACGGCTGAGAATATCGATCACCTGATCCAGGTGGAGATAAGCGCTGTCGTGAATTTCACAGTCTTTCGGGGCGTACTGCAGCAGCTGCGGATTAACCAGAGATCCGGCATAGACGATGACTTTCGCTTCCTGAAGCAAACGCATGCCCCTGACGGTGATCAGATCCGGCGCGCCGCTTCCCGCGCCCACAAAATGTACGATTGCTGCTGACATTCTATCTGTTCCTTTCCCGCTTTCTCAGTTCTTCCAAAAGCCCCTTTGCCGCCCCTCCGAAAGAGGCGATTCCGGAGGAGGAAGAAAAGAGAATAACTCCTGTTTTCAGCTGATCTCTCACACGGCGCGCCATATGAGCCGCCGCACGCTCAGCCGCGATATCCATCGTTTTCTGTGCAAGCCCTTCTTTATACAAAAGAGAAAACGCCGCTTCTGTCGTCACGCATCCGCTGATCTGCCGCAGGAGATCCAAAGACGCTCCCGCCGCCAGACTGCAGGCGATCACCGTCTCGATTCTGGCATCTGCGTGAGAAGAATGGGTGTTCATCACGCCGGAGGTCAGCTTGATCAGCTTGCCGGCATTGCCGATGAGAAGAATTCCGGAAAGCCGGTATTCCCAGCAGGCATTCAGCATATCGCCGATAAAATTGCTGCACTTTACGATCCTGTCTTCCGAAATTGCCAGTTCTTCACAGGCGAATTTCATCCCGTAATTCCCCGGTACGGCCGCCAGACAAACGGGAAATTCAGTTGCTTTTTCCGGAAAATTTCCTCTTTCCCGCGCTTTCACACGGATCTCCGCCCGGATGGTTTCGACGACAGCGCTGTCGCTCATCGGCTCCACAATTCCGCTGGTTCCCAGAATCGAGATTCCCCCCTCGATTCCCAGAAGAGGATTAAACGTCTTTTTCGCCGCCTCCGCGCCCCCGGGAACAAAAATTTCCACGAAAACCATACCGTCGTAACCTTCTCTGTCACAGATCTTCTTCACCGCGTCGGATATCATGCGCCGCGGGACGGTATTGACCGCTGCCGCTCCCACCGGCTGATCCAATCCCGGCTTCGTCACCCGGCCGACGCCGTCACCGCCGGTGATAAAAATGCCGTCTTTCTCTTCCTGCGAAAAAGACGTTCTCTCTTCTCCTGCGAAAAAATTCCGGTCCGTCAGTCGCACTCTGGCACAGATCAGCATCCCGTCGGTGATATCCGCGTCATCTCCCGCGTCTTTTCTCACGCCGCAGACAGCCGCCATCGCACGTTTCTCCGCATTGGAATTCCATCTCGCTCCGGTACTGCCCGTAATTTTCCCGGCGGAACGGAAAGCCGGCGAAACGCCGTTAAAAATTTTCCGGTTCTGTTCGGCGTCGGCCGGCAGACTTGCCCCGGCTGCCGCGAACTGGAATTCTTCCCCGTATTCCAGTTCGGAAAATTCCACGGAAAGCTCCGCCGTACTACCCGCAGGAAGAAGGATCGAAACAGACGGCGTCTTTTTTCCCGTCAGCAGAAATCCGGCTGCAGCCTCCGCCGCCGCTGCGGCACAGGTTCCCGTGGTGTACCCGCAGCGAAGCTGCCTGCCGTCTCTGAATTTATATCTGTTCATCCGCCGGCACGACCTCTCCCGCTGCCCGGGATCGGGCCAAATCGATGTATCTCTGATTCCGGCTTCCCCGGAAAGGAAGCTCCAGATCTCTCTGTTCCATGAGGAAAGGACCGTCGATCAGACGGTCTGCCGTATTCAGCAGATGCGCCACCGCCTGATCCCCCTCCGCCATTTCCGTCAGCTGTTCATAAGTATATCCGGAATAAATCAACAGATCCTTTTTTCTGCGTTTGATTTCATCCGCCAGAGCACAGAGCTGCCGCGCCTGGCAGAAAGGTTCTCCTCCGCTGAAAGTCACGCCGGAAATCATGGGGTCCCGGTCGATCTCCCCGAGAATCCCCGGGATATCGGCGGTCTGTCCGCCTGAGAAATCATGTGTCTGCGGATTATGACAGCCCTCACAGTGATGCGGACAGCCCTGTACGAAGACGACATAGCGGATTCCCGGCCCGTCCACGATGGATTCATCTATGACTCCTGCGATTTTCAGCTCAATTTCGTTTCCCATCATTCTCTTCCTTTCCGCAGACCGGGCTGCTCTCGTAAAAGCTGCCTGCCCGCATCAGAGATTCTGTTCCTCTGACGTTCTCCCGGATCCGAGTCCTCGGCCCTTTGATTGTTCTGCACAGCCATCAAATCTATTATATCCTGCTGACGGACAGGATTCAATTTGATCACGGAACCGCGGGAAATAATTTTTCCCTTCTTCGGATCTCTTTTCAGATCTTATCTGAGAACAATGCGCGAAAAACGGTGAAACCTCTTCGAGAGATTTCACCGCTTTTTCACCGTATCATTTCTGCCTCTGTTCAAGCATTCCACTTACAGCGAAACGCCGTCAGACCTGTTTGTTCAGAGTATGCATACAGCGCCGGCTAAGCCCGGACTGCATCTTTCCTGCAAACCGCCGGGCCTAAAGGCACGCTGCCACAATTTTTTATTTCGCCTGCGGAGAAAAAACGCCGCCGGCTCTGAAAAGCGATTTTTCATCACCGCTATCCCCCCGCGCTCTAATCACCGGGGAAAGGAGAATCGCTCCGTTCTCAGAAAATTTCGTTAAAAGGTGTCTTTCGGTTCACCTGATCCGTAACTTTAATCATATCCCTCGTATCTCCGATGAGTGTCACGCCGCAGAGAATATTGTTCAGGAAGAAATACTTCTTCAGCGTATTTCTCACCGGATCCCTGAATTCCACCGTACGGAACGGTTCTGCACCCGCCGTTTTTCCGATGGCGTAGAGTTCTGTATTCGCCACATGCATCGTCATGCCGAAGATCTGAGACTGGTAGTGCGCTTCGTCGCCGCAGGCATTCGCACCTGCGGTCTCTCCCTGATCTGTCGCTTCCGGCCACAGCGCATAGTTCATGCCTTCAAATTCCACACAATCGCCCGCCGCATACAGATCCGGAATATTCGTCTCCATCCTGTCGTTGACGAGAATCGCTCTGCCGATTTCCACTCCCGCATCCGCTGCAATCGCGCTGTTGGCGCGAACGCCGCAGGATACTACCACCAGATCCGCCGGAATCACAGTACCGTCTTCAAGATAGATCTTTCTGTCTTCAAACTTCTTTGTAGAAGCGCCCGCCAGAATGCGGATGCCGTTTGCCTCAAAGATCTCCTGAAGCATATGAGATGCGGAGGAATCCAGTTTATTTGACATCAGTGACGGCATCGCCTCGAGAATCGTTACGTCACACTGATATTTTTTCAGTTCCCAGGCTGCTTCCAGACCGACGACACCGCCGCCGATGACCACAGCCTGCTTACCGTCTTTCAGGAATTCCGCCGCCTTGGCGATGTCCGTTAGAGTGCGAATCGTCGTCACTCTCTCATCCTGATGTCCTTCAAACGGAGGAACGAAGAAATGAGAACCGAGAGCATAGATGCACTTGTCATATTCATAAACCTGACCGTCCTCCATGACGACCTTCTTCGCGGAAGGATCCAGAGATACGATCTTCTTTCCGAATATCAGCTCGATCCGCTGTTCCTCGTACCAGGCTTTATCGTGAATCGTGAAGACTTTCGGCTCCGGACCCGCAAACATATTTTTCGTCAGCATCGGACGGTTATACGGCAGCTCCGCTTCTTCGGAAATCATGAGGATCGAACCGGAAGCGTCTCTTTCTCTGATGGCGGTGGCCGCACTGAGCGCCGCGGTACCCGCACCGAGAATGACATAACGGTTTTCGGTGTCGTTGCTGTATGTTACGTCATTGACCTGTACCGGCACAAAGTTTTCCGCCCCTACGCCGCAGGTCGGGCAGATAGTGACAGATGCGTCGAAAACGGCGCCGCAGACCATGCACTTCACGAATCCTGTGCCTTCGATGGCTTTGAGAGGTTCTTTTTCCTGCATAAAGTAACCGAAGCCGCAGCCGAAATCGTAAGCGTCGATCAGATCTCTTTCATCGGGCTTGAGTCTCACTCTCAGACCTTCCATCACTTTCAGACCCAGCTGCTTCAGACGTTCGGTGAGATGAGGCACCGCTTCGCCGCTCCAGCCGTAGCTTCCGAAAGCCGCCGCATATTTTCCGTTATGCACCGGAGGATACATGTTGATGGTCAGATCCCAGATCGGATTGAGCGCTTCCTGAAGGATCGTCGGTGTCCCGAAGAGGATTCCGTCCGCTCCGGCAATTTCTCCGAGAACCTCATCTTTCGAAGCGGTCACCATATCGTACAGCTTCACTTCAAAATCCCCGGCAGATCTCACGCCTTCGGCGATCTTTTCCGCTAACTGTGCCGTATATCCATAAGCGCTGACATAAGGAATCACTACTTTCTTCGGCTGATTTTCCGCCGGCTGTCCGCACCATTCCTCATACTTCTCATAGAGATCTTCCAGATCACTGTCCAGCACAGGACCATGTCCCGGACAAATCATCACAGGCTTCAGTTCTTCTCTCACCAGCTTCAGCGCGTTTGCCATATGAGGCTGTTTAAACGGGCCGAGAATGTTGTCAAAATAATATTTTGTCGCTCTCATATACCCTTCGTAATCGGTAACCGTACTCCGGAGAATTCCGTCATGAGCATAGTGGGAACCGAAGGAATCGCAGGTCACGAGAACGCCGTCCTCCTCGATATAGGAGTAGATCGTATCCGGCCAGTGAAGACTCGGCACTGAGTAAAAACGGATCGTCTTATCACCCAGACTGAGAGTATCTCCATCATCCACCACTACAGAATAGAAATCTCTGTTGACGATATGCTGAAGGAAGGTGATCGCCGTAGCGGAACCCACAACTTTGATCGTTGGATTGATTTCCAGCAGTTTCTCCACGCTGCCCGCATGATCCGGCTCCGTGTGATCCACGATGATATATTCGATATCCTCGATCGGCGTAATCTGGGTTAATGTCTCCAGATAATCGTCGAAGAATTTCGCCTTCGCGCTCTCAAACAGGGCGGTCTTCTCACTTCCCTTTAAAACATAGGAATTGTACGTCGTACCGAATTCCGTGTACATGATAATGTCGAATACGCGGAGATCTTTGTCCAGAACCCCTGTCCAATACAGACTGTCATTCAGCTTCTTGTAATCCATAAGACTATACTCCTTTCTTCTCCGGCCGTTTTACCGCTCCTGTGCCTCTGCCGGACGGCTTCCGCAAAATCCCTCCGGCCGAAAAAGCTCCTGAAGCCCCGGCCCGCTTATCTTCCCGTGAAATACCGCAAAATCCGCAGATCTGCGGTTTCACAAAATCTATACTGTTAAAATCCGGGACTGCCTGCCCCTTCCCGCGGAAAGTCCCATTTCCGGATAACACACCAGACTGCGGCCTGCCGCCGAAATTCCGGACAACGGGTATCACGACGATACCTCCGCCGCTTTCCGCCCCGGCGGATACAGCGGTATCCTGTTCCTCATTAAAATATTGTCTAACATAGTTTCTTTCAATATCATTATATATCTTTTCGTCTAAAATTCTGTTGCATTTGCATCATTTCTATAAATTTAACAGAATTTTCCCTGAGAATAAGAGACAATAAAACGCAAATCCCGCGACACATTGCGAATTCTCGACAGATGAGATATGATAAGATCTTAGAAAACCGCATTGCTATGATTTATTGCAGACAGAAAAATCATCCATCCGGAAATCTGGGGTATATAAGGTATGAAACGAGATCTCACACAGGGAAAAATCACATCTTCGCTGCTGCTTTTCGCTCTGCCGATGACGGCGGGCAATCTGCTGCAGCAATTTTATAATATAGCAGACACGCTGATCGTCGGACGGGTACTGGGACGCGACGCGCTGGCGGCAGTAGGTTCCGCCTACACGCTGATGGTCTTTCTCACCTCTGTGCTCATCGGCCTGTGTATGGGCAGCGGCGTCAGTTTTTCCATCAGTTTCGGCGCGAAGGACAGTGACAAACTCAAGTCAGGTATCTTTCACTCTTTTACACTGATTTCCGCGCTGACGCTTCTGCTGACAATTCTCGCCTTTCTGGGCACCGACTGCATCATGAATCTGCTGAACGTCCCTCCGGAGGTATTGCCGCCCATGCGTCAGTATCTGAAAATCATTTTTCTGGGAATCCCTGCCGTTTTCGTATACAATTTTTTCACAGCGCTGCTGCGTTCCATCGGCAATTCCGCATCGCCGCTGATCTTTCTGGCGGTCTCATCGATTCTGAACGTGGTGCTGGATATCCTCTTTGTCGTCTTTCTGCCTTTCGGCGTCAGAGGAGCGGCGGCAGCTACTGTACTGGCACAGATCGTCTCGGCTGCTGGTATCGCAGTCTACGCTCTGAAACGTTTTCCGGAGCTCATGCCTTCCCGAAAACAGATGAGATGGCAGCGGTCCGTAGCCGCTGAGATCTCCGGTTTCTCCGTACTCACCTGCCTGCAGCAGTCTGTGATGAACCTCGGCATTCTGATGGTTCAGGGAATCGTCAACAGTTTCGGTCCCGTCGTCATGGCGGCTTTCGCCGCCGCGGTAAAAATCGATTCCTTCGCCTATATGCCGGTGCAGGATTTCGGCAACGCCTTCTCCACATTTGCCGCTCAGAATTACGGAGCGAAAAAAGAGGACCGGATCAGAAAAGGTATCCGCAGCGCGGTTACGGTCACCGCGCTCTTCAGCCTGCTGGTCAGCGCCCTGGTATTCCTCTTTGCCGCACCTCTGATGGGACTCTTTGTTCAGCAGACAGAGACTGAAATTATCGCCGCCGGCGTCTCTTATCTTCGCATCGAAGGGGCATTCTATCTGCTCATCGGAATTCTTTTCCTGTGGTACGGTTTTTACCGCGCTGTGGAAAAGCCCTCCATGTCGCTGATCCTGACTGTCATCTCACTGGGCACGAGAGTCGTTCTCGCCTACACTCTGTCAGCGGTGCCGTCTGTCGGTGTCACAGGCATCTGGGCTTCTGTCCCTATCGGCTGGTTTCTCGCAGATCTGGCAGGGCTTCTCTATTATCTGCGCTTCCGGAAGAAAAAAAACGCTTCTGCACCATAAAACAGAGCAACGCTGTCGGAGACTCTTCCCGGTTGGAAGCTGCCGAAGATTTAAATATAAATCCGGCTGCCGCTTCTTCTCGCATAGACTTCTTCCAACTCTGTTCTATGATAGAGGTATCCGGGATCGTCGATAAATTTCGCCCGTTTCGGGCACTTTTTAATACAGGCGCCGCATTTCATGCAGATCCCTGTTATAAGAGAAGGTTCCCCCGAATCGATGGAACTCAGCGGACAGAGCGACGCGCACAGTCCGCAGCCGGTACACCGGTTCCGATCCGTCTTCGGCTTTACTTTCAGGATATTTATATGATTTCCCCTCCGGTCTCTCGGCACATAATACGGACGGAGAGGTTCCTCTCCCGGTACTTTCACAGGGACATGAGGCTGCCGCGGCCAGTTTTCCGATGAGACCTTTTTCACAGCGGCAATCCCCAGCCGGTCGGCCAGATCCAGATCCTCCGCATCCGGCCGGCCCGCTCCCAGAATTTCCGAAAAGGCATGTTCTCCGACAAAAGCGCCTCCCGCCGCTGTAAAAAAGCCGGCTCTCTCTAAAAGCTGCGCCAGTTCTTTCAGTGCATCGTCAAAATTTCGATTCCCGTACGATACGATGGGTACAGCGGCGGCTCCGCCTCCGCTGATGAATTCTCTGAGATACGGCAACAGAAGGTTGGGCACCCTGCCCGCATAGACAGGAACGCCGAAAAAAACGAGATCTCCCCGTTTGAAAGACAGATTTCTCCGCCGAAAATCCGGAGAGTTAAAACAGATTTTTACCGGCGCTGCAGGCGAGTTTTCGAAACTATTTTTCCCATTCTGAACTCCGCCGGTTGTCTTCTGTGAACACGGGCACGGTCTTTCCGTGTCGGCGGCTTTTTTGTATGCTTCGTTCCTGTCAAAATCCCCAGACGGCGAAAAAACGGTCCGAACCGCCGCCTGCGACGCGCGACACACCGTTTTCTCCGTCGTTCCCGTCGCACTAAAATACACCGCGTAAATTTTTCTGACCTTCATTTTCTTCCGCCTTTCTGCCACCTTTTTTTATGGAAAAAACACCGGCTTTTCCGTGACTGTTCCCGCCGTTTTTCTTTTATCTTATCATATCCGGATGCAGCTTCGTCTTCGTTTTTTCTTCCGGCAATAAGGCAATCCCCTGTCACTTTTCCGCATCCCTCCGGTTCTTTCGCCGCAGAATACAGATATGTCCACACACGCAAAGACGGGCGGCGCTTTTCAAATAAGCGACGCCCGTCTTCTTCCTCCGCGTCTCCAATCGGGGCAATGGAGATCTATCTGCTCTTTCAGAAACCGCGGAGGGTTCGCTACAGCGCAGGAGAATCCCGACGCTGAATCCTATTTTCTCTTTCTGTTTCTCCGCTGCCGACGTATCATTTTCCGTCAGTTTGCTGACATCCTCTCCCGACAGCGTCAGCCCAGTCACATAAATCTAATTCTGAGAACGCATGACAGAGTGTTTCACACGATCTTCCACTTCTGCACGCTTCGCGTTATTGAAGCGGTCTACCGTACCCACCAGATACCCGGTGATGCGGCGGATTCTCTCGAAATCGCCCTGACCGTCTTCTTCGGTCCGATGGCAGTGCGGGCACTCGTTGTCGATGATTCCTGTAAAACCGCAGACAGGATCGCGGTCCACCGGATGATTGATGGAACCGTAACCGATGCCGCTTTCCTTCATACACCGCACCACAGCTTCGAATGCATCCAGATTTTTCAGCGGATCTCCGTCCAGTTCGATGTATGAAATATGGCCGCCGTTGGTCAGCGCGTGATACGGCGCTTCCAGCTTGATTTTATCGAATGCGCTGATGTTATAATACACAGGAATATGAAAAGAATTGGTATAATATTCCCGATCTGTAACTCCCGGTATTTCACCGTATTTTTCCCGGTCGATTTTTACAAAACGACCGGAAAGCCCCTCGGCAGGCGTAGCGATCAGAGAGAAATTCAGTCCTGTTTTCTTACAGGCGTCGTCTACCCGCTTTCTCATATATCCGATGATATCCAGTCCCAGATTCTGTGCTTCCTCGGATTCCCCGTGATGCGTTCCGATCAGAGCTTTCAGACATTCGGCCAGACCGATAAAGCCGATCGTCAGCGTACCGTGTTTCAGCACTTCCCCCACCTCGTCGTTCGGCCCCAGTTTCTCAGAATCCAGCCAGATCCCCTGACCCATCAGAAACGGATAATTCTTTACCTTTTTGGCCGCCTGAATCTTAAATCGATCTAACAGCTGATCGACGACGAGAGAGATTTTACGGTCAAGATCCTCAAAGAAAATATCCAGATCTCCCTTGGCTTTGATAGCGATTCTCGGCAGATTTACAGAAGTGAAACTGAGATTTCCTCTTCCCGACGTCGTCTGACGTCCTGGATCGTAATTATTGGCCACGACCCGGGTTCTGCAGCCCATGTACGCCACTTCTGTATTATGGTCTTTCGGATCGTAATACTGCAGATTAAACGGAGCGTCTATAAAGGAAAAATTCGGGAAAAGACGCTTCGCCGAAACCCTGCAGGCGAGACGGAACAGATCGTAATTCGGATCTTCCGGATTGTAATTGACTCCCTCTTTTACTTTAAAAATATGAATCGGGAAGATCGGTGTCTCTCCACCGCCCAGCCCGGCCTCCGTAGCCTTCAGCACACATTCCATCACAAGACGGCCTTCCGGAGAAGTATCTGTACCGTAATTAATAGAAGAAAAAGGAATCTGCGCTCCCGCTCTTGAATGCATGGTATTCAGGTTATGAACCAACGCCTCCATCGCCTGATACGTCGATCTCTCGATCTCCTTATCCGCATATTTTTTCGCATAGCGCTGGACTTTTTCGATCTCGTCCTCTTTCAGATATTCCTTGAGATATTCCCTTTCCACAGCGATGTAATCCGATTCGTCGGCCATGGAAGGAACTGCCCCCTTCTCCTTTTCGATCTGTTTCAAAACAGAGCCGGCGATCTCTTCTCCGTCTTCGATGTCCTTTAAGAGATTGATCATCTTTCCCAGATTCTGAATATAGAGACTGCGGTACGTCTTGCGCACTCCCGGCGCCATAGCGTAATCGAAATCGGGAATACTCTGCCCGCCGTGCTGATCGTTCTGATTACTCTGAATGGCAATGCAGGCCAGCGCCGAATAGGTCTGAATATGCTTCGGTTCCCTGATGAACCCGTGCCCGGTGGAAAATCCGCCCTCAAACAGTTTTTTCAGGTCGATCTGGCAGCAGGTCGTCGTCAGCGTGAGAAAATCCAGATCGTGGATGTGAATGTCTCCAGTGATATGCGCCTCCGCATGCTTCGGATCGAGAACGTACATCTCATAGAACTGCTTCGCCCCTTCCGATCCGTACTTCAGCATAGTCCCCATGGCCGTATCCCCGTCGATATTGGCATTTTCGCGCTTGATATCGTTCTCTGCCGCATCGCGGAAAGTGAGATCCTCGTAAATTTTCATCAGTTTCGTATTCATATTTCGGATGCGGGTCCGCTCCGCGCGGTAGAGAATATATTCTTTCGCCGTACGGGCGTGACCTTTTTCGATGAGAATCTTTTCCACCGCATCCTGCACTTGTTCCACGGTAGGTTCCGCAATCTGCTGCTCATCTGTCAGATAAGCCACGATATCCGCTGAAAGCTGCTCCGCCGTGCTTCTGTCCTGACCTCCAAGTACGGTAGCCGCCGCGTAAATCGCATTCGTAATCTTCGTTTGATCAAACGGGACATGACGTCCGTCTCTCTTAATTATCTGTCTGATCTGACCCATCTTTTTCCGCTTCCCTTCTTAAACTTTCTTACCCTGTAACAATATCGCCCTCTGCTCCCCGGGAAAAAGCCGCTGCGATATTCGTTTAGAATTTTCCGCAGCGCCGCATCCCTGTAAAAGGGCGGCACCTCGGTATATTGTTATATATATTCCATGCACCAACTATATATAGTGTTTTTCTTAAAATATAATATATGATCCGCTCTCATCTGTAAAGTGCATTTGCAACAATATACGCAAACCGTTAAGAAGAAAAACGCCGAAAAAGGCAGACTCACCGTCTCCGGAGAAATCTGCCTTTCTAAAAATTTTTTATCGCATTGACGGATACACAGCGCGCCCCCGCGGTCCGGTTTTAAAATCTCTGATAATCCGGTTTCGTATCGACTGTACCGACAGATCTGCTGAAATCAGATCTTCCGCGCACTGTTTCAAAGCCGCTGCCGGCGGTTTACCGGCGCCGTTCTGCCTTTTATACTGCAGCTGATGTTCCAGATCCGCCCAGAAATCCAAAGCTACTGTCCGGATCTGCACTTCTGCTTTCATTCCCTTTCCTTCTCCGCTGAGAATTTCCAAAATCACATGATAGCTGCGGTAGCCGCTACTCTTCGGATGTGCGATATAGTCTTTTATCTGCAGCACGTGAAAATCCGGATGATGCCTCAGCCAGGACGCTGTTCGATAGATATCATCGAAAAAAGCGCACACAATCTGTACTCCCAGCGCGTCGTTGACTTTTGTCAGCGCCGCTTCCGGAGTCACCGGAAATCCCCGTTTCCTCAATTTCGCCGCCATGCTCTCCGGCGATTTAATTCTGGATCTGCAGAACTCGATCACAGGATAGTCATTCTGCTCCTCTAAAAAACACTGATATTTTAAAATACTCTGTGTCAGATGGGCCTCCGCAGCCTTCAGCCTTCGGTAATCAGCCCCGTAAAATTCTTCATATGTCATATTAAAATCAAATCCTTTCTCCACTACCCATTCTATCTTTCTACATCGTCCGGAATTCCGCAAGGTGAAATCGTTCGTGATATTCTGACACGATGTTACAATTTCACCCCGGACCCCCTCCCGAACTACTGTCTAATTTAGACGATAAAGATGAGTGGAGGATAAAAGAAATTTGAGGAGATGAAGGAGATTTTATGATTTTTTTCTTAGTTTATATGCCGCAGATAAATAATTTGGAATTCTCACTGTAAAATTAACGGGCGGAACAGGTCAGGATACATACTTTTAGATACCGTTCTAAAGATCCGTACTCTTTGCACGGAAACGATCTCTGAAACTATCATTAGATTCTACACTATTTCAAATAAAACTGAAAACATCGGATCAACATAAACGCCCAAATGCTATACAAATCATACGATTCTCAAGTCAGTAATGAGTTTATTAAATAAAATCAATTATATATGTTTTTTATTATAACCCTATACAGAGAAAACATCAAGTTTTTTAAATTAATTAAGATTATGTACTAATTCAGAAAATAATTATTCAATCTCCATAATTGCTGCATTTTCAACCGATAACATGATTATTTCAATGCCTAATAAAATTAGTCGAAACCTTACCGTCAAATCCAACTCCACTATTTAATTACCATTCCTATAAAAGTGTCTATATGTTCTCAATTTTATCTTGTCTATTCAATATTTTTCGCCATAAGTTGTGTCAAAACAAATAAGCTGCCGTTTTGTCAGATTATTTCAATCTACGCCCTCCTCGCGGAGGGCGACCTTTTGGAAGGTTACGGCAACGACAACCCCGGCGCATTTCAATCCACGCCCTCCTCACGGAGGGCGACTAATCAGGACAAACTGTATAATCTAATCAATCCGATTTCAATCCACGCCCTCCTCACGGAGGGCGACGTGGACCCTGTGGGCCGACAGGCCCAACTTCCCCCTATTTCAATCCACGCCCTCCTCACGGAGGGCGACTTCTCCGATTACCTCCTTGATACTTCCATCCGTAAATTTCAATCCACGCCCTCCTCACGGAGGGCGACGCTTCCGATTTTCAAATCTGAAAGATTCGCATTTATTTCAATCCACGCCCTCCTCACGGAGGGCGACAGCTTTGGATCGGGCGAAAGCACAGTATGGTTCCATTTCAATCCACGCCCTCCTCACGGAGGGCGACAGCAAAAATGACAAATTTATCTTTTTTTAACTTTACATTTTTGCCCAAAGCATATATCTTTCTGATATAAGTTTGTTTACTGAGCACAAAGTCCGTTTTGTTGCACTCATTTTCTTCATATTTCTAACATCATTTTAGGTGCGAAAGATGGTGAAGCTCTATGAGAGCTTACTCTTCGCACCAGAGCTCCACTGCCTCTTACAATATCAGAACACCTTCCGGTTCATAGGACTCTTTTGCACCTACATGCTCGATCTTTGTTTGGTATTTTGTTCCGAGAAAATAAAATCTCAGACTGTCTTTTTCCGCATCAATAATATCAATCAGACTGGTGCGAAGCAGTTTTAATTGTGCTGTATCTATCAGACATTCGAAAACAGAATTTTGCACTCGCTGTCCGTAGTTCTGACATTGTTTCGCGACTTTCCGAAGACGTTTCCTTCCTTCTACATCCGATGTATTCACATCATAAGTAATTAAAACCAACATTTTTCCTGCCCATCTCCTTACTTCCACAGAAATACAGGGTATTCGTCCAGATCCTCTCTGAGATATCGCGATAACAACAGAGACTGCACATAAGGAATCAGACCCCAAACCATCTTTTCACCCAAATATGGATGGGTGAGTTTTTCTTTTTTCTTTTTTTGATACTCCGTCAGAAAAATCCTTCGACCATTTTCTGTCAATAATACCGCCCCATTTTCCTGTACTTCAAAATGCTCTGCTTTTATCATCCGGTTGTTGATCAGAGTAATGACAAAACGATCAGCCATAACTGATCTCAGTTCTTCCATAAGGTCGAGAGCCAGAGATTTTCGCCCCGGCCGATCCCGGTGCAGAAACCCCACATAAGAATCCAAACCGACACTTTCCAGCGCTGCGGCGCAGTCATTGGCCAACAGAGTATACGCAAAGGAAAGAAGCGCGTTGAGCCGATCCAATGGTGGCCGTCGGCTCCGCTCTGTAAAGAAAAAATCTTCTTTTTGATTGAGAATCAGCTCATCTAATACCGAAAAATACAGTTTTGCCGTCTCTCCTTCCAATCCCCTTAGCGTATACAGGTCGGTCTCCCCACGAATTTGCGTCAGAGCATCCTTTAGATTTCCGGATACTTTTTTCAGCTTTTCTGTATCCACCCTCATCGCATGATCGCGAACAGTTCGTTCAATGGACCAACGGCTGTTAAAAACTTTTCCCACAATAAAATTTCTGGCAATCAGGCAACTGCGCTCCTCATCATCCGATCTTCGAAACTGTTCCTTCCGAAGCAGAACATTCCCATAACCTGTCCCGCAGATCCGGGCTAAAAAACGTCCTCTTGGTGTCATCAGACAGAAATTTATATTTCGTTTCGCACAAGCGCCCATAAGCGCAGGACTCGCACCTTTATAAGAAAAAGTAATGATGCCTTCCAGCATATGAAGCGGAAATCGTCCGATCTTTTTATCTTCGCGATTCACTACGACATTTTCACCGTCCAGTGTCAGATAAGAATCCTCTGAGGTGACAAACAGCGTATTCAGGAGTTTTCGCATTCTTCATCTCCTTTCAAAGATCGATCCAAATATGTACTCACTTTTACCGACCGAGATAATTTAGGAAGGCAGATTTCTTTCAGCGAACATGCATTACAACCTTTGGAAAATTTCCCCTTAGGAGTCCATCCTCTTCTGTACAGATTGTGCATCTCTCCCAGAATATTTTCTGCTCGCCACCTCATATCTTCCGAGAATACAACCTTCTTCCGCCTTCTCGTTTCCCCATAATATAAACTGCCTTCTTCGATATCACAGCATAACATCTCTTCCAGACAAATCGCCTGCAGACAGAGCTGCAGCTCATCTGCATCGTGATCTTTCGGAGTTCCTTTCTTATATTCTATCGGGTAAGGCTTCCAATATCCCGGCCAGCTTTGAATCGCAATCCCATCTTTACTTTTGTGAAATTCCACTACATCACAGATCCCACTGACTCCCAGACGATGCGATACCACTCGCATTCCGCGGGTGATAATCTGATCTCCCCGTTTCTCCACAGATTCCTCGTCATGAGCCCTCCGATGCATCAGCCTTCCGTCGATAGTCTGTTCATTTTCCGCCCACTGCTGTTCAATATGTATCAGAGCCCACTGTCTGCGGCAAAAAATAAAGTGCTGTATGCCCGAGAGCATCAAATAATCCTGTTCCTTCATTCGACCATAGAAATACAGGTAACTCCCTGCGGCAGTTCGGTTGTATCAACGGTCACTTCATAGTCTGCAAACGAACGGGAAACGCTATTTTCTGTCCTGTGTTTTACATGAACGCGTTCAAATAGTTTATAAGATGGAGCATTCCCCAATTCCGAATCGTGCTGAAAAACGATCAGACGGCGAACCGCCATTTTCCCTCTCGCTGCAGAATGGTCATGTTCAAACATGTTGATAATCGCATCCCATAAAAGGTTCAGATCTTCTTCAGAAAAACCCGTGGTTTTGCGTGCTAAATTGGCTGAAATATACCCCTCCATACGGTATAGACCATATGGTACGATATATTTTCTGCCCATCTCTGTGCCTTTGCGTTCCGCGTCTTTTTCTGTGGTGATTGCCACGCGGGTAATCGTCACTTCCTGCGGCATAATCGGATCAATACTGCGTGCAAATCCCAGCTGTACCGGTCCTCTGACCTGTCCGCAGTTTAAGGCATCTTTTACAAAAGTCGTCATAACCGCGCCGAAAGTTCGGATATCAAAGAAGTTCTGACACATAAAGTCTCTGACTTTTCTATCGATCTCCGGATCTTTTTTCTTCAGGGTTTTCATTCCTTCATTTTCGGGATCCAACGCCTTATATGCTTCCTGATCGCTGGTATTGAGAGGAACACCGTCTTTGATATAAATTTTGTATCCCGCTTCACCGTCCTTCAGCATCTCTACATAATTTCTTATCTTACGCTTGATGCATACATCAGTTACAATTCCCAGATTCGTCTCCGGATCGATTCGGGGCATATTTCCTGAGTCCGGATCACCGTTTGGATTGCCATTTTCCACATCGAAAAGAATCACAAAATCATATCTGTTTTTAATCGGTTCTGCCATCTTAAATTTCCTCCTCACTCGTTTCTGTCACATCTTTGTTCTTTTTCTCAAATCGTTTTTCTGTCTGATGATAGTAACCTAACTGAAATACTCCCTGTTCCTGCAAATTGAGGCGCTGCGGAAATGATGTCCCTAATTTGCTCATAACGCCCTGAATCAATTTATCATAATAGATCCTGGACGGTGCATATAATTTTCTCAAATGACTATTTGACAATTTCAACAGTATCGGAAAAATTACAGATGGCATCGCACAGGCTGAATTGAAATATTTATCACGAATCGTTGCATTGATTCCCGGATTAGCTGCGTTCTGCAGTCCTTCCAAGATTGAAAATAATCTGCCCAAAACGTACGGCTCATAATTGCTGTCTTCATTTAAACTCACAGTCAATACCTCCTTATTAATATCTCTGCCGTTCCTCGTCAAATATGCCTTGATCACAGCAGCCCTTCCGTAATTCACGATACGTTCTGCGCGAATCCGCAGCTGAACACCGGTATATAGAGTTTCCGGATAAAAACCTCCTTCTAAAACTGCCCGTGCCAAATTCCCGGCTAACTGAGGCGATGGTGTCTTATCCTTTGACTTCTGATTTACGGTCTCAGACAGCAAATTCCACAGCGACAGATAATCCTTATTCTTTGGACCATGTGAGACACGAATATTCTCATAATGCCGGCTGAGATTCTGTGCCATGCCGCCAAAGGTTGTCCGTAAGAAAAAACGTACCGAAAGGCGGGCTGCATTCGGAGAAAGTCCCAGAATATAAAATTCATCTTTCGGATAGATCTCTACATCGTCCCATATCACAGTCTGGCCGTCCGCAATTTTATTCATGATACTGTTCAGTTGTGTCTGATCCATGTGATCGGAAGACATCCCGAACAAACTTCCAAAAAGATCCTGATACGCCGCTTCAGCTTTTTTCGCCCAGTAGACAATCGTTGTATCTCCCAGTAATACTTTGTTATTGTAGCCGGACAGTAAGTAGTTCAATGCGCTGGTATAGGCGAACGCCGCATACTCACCGACAGGTGAGTTAGCCCCCTGCTCCTTTCCATAGGAACAGTAAGAAGGAGCATTAAATGACACCAGCGCTGCGCCGCTGGACTGAGCTCCCTGAACGCCTTTAACCGACGGATGGAGGCGGGCGACAGAATCATACCTTCCCGTAGCCAGACAGAACCCTTTTTCTTCCGATCCACTCTGATTCAGATATTCATCCCAGGCCCGAATAATGTCGGGGTTCTCATCTGCAAATTTTCCATCTACCCGGAATGTCAGATTCGCCCCAGTGGAAATTTCTTTCCAGTACTCTTGGATCAACGGATGATCCGGTGTTTTTTCCGGTTCCCAATTTTCCAGAAACCTCGATATCGCAAGAATCATCTCATCCTGTTTTCCGTTCGTCACTTCCCGAAATTTCTCCGCAAAAGCTTTGAATTTCTTTTCTGCTTTATCCGGACTGCCCTTTTCGTCTGCTCCCAGTATATAAGAGGAATTGTCCCAGAGAAAATTTGCTGCTACGCCAGAAGATCGTTTGACAGGCGACGGCATACTTCGTTCCCCCGGTACAATCACCTTTTTCTTTCCTCTCTCCACTTCCTTTCGCAGATCTATGATACCGATTAATTCTCCCTGCAGGTTCAGACTGAGAGCGAAAGAAAGTTTCACTTTGCTCCATCCGTTTTTGGGAATTTCCCCCTTTTGCGCTAAGACCTCATAGAGATCTACAAGAGATGATAAAATCATTTTTTCACCTCACAATCTGTCAGATCCAATGTTCCGTCGCGCAGAACCGCCCGAAAAAACATAGGAACAATATTTCCTGGATCCGAATAATCCATATCATACAGCATATAGCCCAGATCAGACTCTCCAATCAGGCTCGGCTCAGCCGGGATCGTCGGCGGTTCATACAGGCGAAACCGCGCCGGAAATTCTCTGGTCCCGAAATATGGCTGATGATAGCACTGCCCTTTCTCAAGACGACGTTTGATGATGCTCTGAAATTTTCCGGCATTATCCCCTGGTACCGCCCTCTCTGTAAGAGTAAAATGCGCCTCGATAATATAGTGCACATCCTGAAGAATTACAGATGCTCTTTGCTGAATATCTTCAGATGTACTGAGATATAGCTCCTTCCGTCCGCCATTCATTACAGTCAGAGCATTCTGTGACTGCACCTTCGACTTAACTTCATTCCGCCGGAGATTCACAAAACGGATCGGGCTCAAAACATGAATTTTATCGATGTGCCATCGCATTCCCGGATGCCAGTAAACGGCTTCCAGAATCCCCCTCGCTGCGGAAGGAGTCATCACATCATAAGTCACTCTTTCCGTCTTCATCTCCGGACGTGTAAAACACGCGTTTTCTCCCCACACCTCCATACGTATGCTCATAAGCGATATCTCCTTTCTCCATTTTATCAGACTATAAAAAGTGACTTACCTGCAAAAATCACTTTGTTATCAGTTAATCGTTTTCATCTCCCAGTATCACTTTATCACGATATTTTTTCCTCACTATTCTCCGAGAACTCTTTGAATTATATAAAAAAGCCCTGTCCTTCTTCTGCATCCATGAGCAAAAGTCCGGTATCCTTTGAATAATACGACAGATCACTCAGTACTGCCGCATCTTCGTCGTACTCCAAAAGAATTCCCTGTGTCTCCAGCAGAGCGTAATCGCGTGGATACAGATTAACGCTATACTGCCCCAGTTCGCGAAACAGCATCCGAGTTCGCTCTCCTTCCGACAACCTGCGACACAGCTCCTCTCCGTGAGAATCAAACGGAACATAGATTGTCCGAGTATCCTGATCGATCATTTTAAACCGCTCTGCGACTTCTCTAAATGGCAGAGGTCCCGTCTTTCCTCCTTCGCAGATCATTTTCAGAATATCATCCCCATCCAGAGCTTGGTCTCCCTTGCTGTCAAACAAAGCTTCAAAATACCGTTTCGTCGTATCTGGAAGCCCGATCTGATATCCCAGACTCAGAACTTCCCGCATCGCATCTCGATTGATCCGCTGAATATTCCATTGCGATTCCCCCAGACGGAAAACATATACACAACTCTCTTCCGCAGATGCTCTGCCTTCACGATTACAGCGTCCTGCCGCCTGAACGATGGAATCCAGTCCGCTTTCTTCCCTATAGAGTATCGGAAAATCCACATCAACACCTGCCTCGATCAGGCTCGTAGATATAACTCTGCAAGTCAGACCATTTTTCAGACGATTTCGCACTTTTTCCAGAACTTCGCTTCGATGTCTCGGAACCATCAGGGTAGACAGATGATAATTTCCATCTTCTTCCATACCCTCATAAATCCGCTGCGCTTTTTTTCTTGTATTTACGATACAGAGAACTTGCCTGTGTTTATTCAGCCGTACATCGAGCTCTTCTTCCTCTATGCGTCCGATTTCGTGATAGGAGACTCTTTTAAGCTACTCGAACAACTTTTCTGTATCTTCGATAATCTCACGACATGTCATCTCGTGAAAAAAACGTTTCGTTCCCGGCTGCGTCGCAGTACAGAGCAGCGCAGTGCAGCGATACGACTGGATCAGACGATAAATCGCTTCTGTACATAAAAACATATGTTTTACCGGAATCATCTGATATTCGTCAAAAATAATAACGCTATTGGCTATATTATGTAGTTTCCTGCATTTTGACGGCTTATTGGAAAAAAGCGATTCAAAAAATTGTACAGATGTAGTCACGATCACCGGAGCATCCCAGTTCTCTGCTGCCAGCTTTTTTTGCGATGCCCCATCCTGATCGTCATAAGAGACATCTCCATAGTGAGCGAGTACATTCTCGCTGCCCAGAATGTCTTGAAAAACTTCTACATTCTGCTCGATAATACTGGTGTAAGGAATTACATAGATAATTCGTTCCATAGAATGTTCTTTCGCATGTTTCAGCGCAAAGGCTAATGATGCCGTCGTTTTTCCGCCTCCAGTAGGTACGGTAAGAGAAAAAAGACCTCGCGGATCTGTTCCCCGAATACGGCACGCTTCTAAAATCTCACATCGGATACGATTCAGCTCTGTCTTCGGTTCGCCCCATTTTTCCGTATAACGATCCAGTTTCTCTGACAGGTTCGCTATATCCTCATAAAAATAATTTCGCTCTCGTCCACCCATAAAAGCTTCAGTATCCAGAAAATCAGCATCTGTCAGCGCAGAAAATAAAAATTTCGTATAAAAATAGGCTCTAAGGAATCCTTCCTTATCCGCAGAAAAAAGCCCCATTTGCGCTTCAGATAAATCTTCTGCTGAAATATCTTTATGAAATTCAGAATAGTCGCCCAGCTTTCCTGCCGCCTTGCGCTTGATTCGTCCATGCAGTGTAGCCTCATCACCGGAATCCGAAAATGTTCCGCAGTTCGGTAACCCACCGTGATGCCCTGCGATACACAGAGCTCCGACGAGATCTTTTTTTTCAATCCGCTCCACCGCTCCTGCCGTAGAATGATCTACAATCTTTCCCTGATTGCGGATGCGGTTCTGAAAACCTTCGCTGTATTTTCCGATATCATGCATCAGCCCGATCACTTCCGCATGCTTTTCACCTTGAAACACTGCTGCAAATGCCGCGGCTCTTTTGGCGGTTCCGTACAGATGATCCCTTACAGACTGCTCCTCTCCATTTTCGTTAATGTGCGCTACATACGCTTCACGTTGTGCCTCTTTGTCCATAATTCCCTCTGTTAATTCAGGTCTCAAGTCTTCATCAGCTCAGATACCGTTCTCATGATCGAAGCAAAGGGATACGTCAAATCCCTTGTTATAAATATTTTTTATAAGTACATCATATCGTTCATTCATCGAAATATCAATTCTTTTTTCAGACATACATATTAAAAGTCATACATTATCTACCTGTTGCATCATTCTGATAGACTCTATAACGTCAATTATGTCGAAATATTTTCGCGGATTGAAACAGGCTTGCTAAAGTTAATGCGGCAAAAGAGGGGGAGTATTCAAATTCATTGAATACTCCCCTCTTTGTGATGCAAACAATTTTACTTCATTTTTCAAGCATTGACAACTCTCACTTATTGAATACCAATATAGAATTATGATACATCTGCGATATAAGAAAAAAGAAATACATGAAGCTTTAATGTATTATTTCCCGCCAATTTTCCTAACACAAAAACCGCCCGAAACGAATTCCTTCGTCTCGGGCGATCCCTGATTTTCCGTTTTTCGATTCTATTTTCCACACCGGGATGCTCATCCCGAATCATCTTATCATCACGTTTTTCGAGATGTTCTTACTTACCCCAAACGCCCGTTCTTATGGCGGTTAAAGTAGTCTTTCGTCTCCTTGACGACCACACCGTTGAGAGCGATCAGAGCGATCATATTCGGAATCGCCATGAGACCGTTAAAGATATCAGCGATGGTCCATACAGCGGAAACTGTCATGTAAGGTCCGATAAATACCGCTGCGATATAGATCCAGCGGTAAACCATAACGCTCTTCTTGCTTCCGTTGGAGAAATATTCGAGGCAGCGTTCGCCGTAGTAGTCCCATCCGAGAATCGTCGTAAAGGCGAAGAATACCAGACAGACCATCAGAATGAAGGAAGCCGCCTGCGCCGGAATCGGAAGGCCGTTCTGGAACGCGTAAGTGGTAACCTGAACACCTTCGAGATCTTCTACCTGCCACGCTCCTGTCAGAACGATGGAAAGACCTGTCATCGTACAGATGATGATCGTATCGATAAACGTACCTGTCATCGTTACCAGACCCTGTCTTACCGGCTCCTTCGTCTTAGCTGCAGCTGCAGCGATCGGGGCAGAACCGAGACCTGCCTCGTTAGAGAAGATACCCCGGGCGATACCCTTCTGCATCGCGATAATCATACTTCCTGCGATACCGCCGGCGATAGACTGAGGCACAAAAGCACTCTTCACGATGATGACCACAGCTTCCGGAATCTTCGTAAAATTGCAGACCAGCAGCAGCAGACATACCGCCACATAAACGATCGCCATAAACGGAACGATGATCTGCGACACCTCAGCGATACGCTTGATACCTCCGATGATTACCAGAGCGACACAGATCGCGAGAACCAGACTGGCGATAACCACAGCCCAGGAATACTCCCCGATTCCCGGAATCGTGACCGTATGCAGAGAATTCGGGTCGAAGAAGTCCTTAATCGCAGAAGCGATACCGTTTACCTGCGTAAAAGTACCAATACCGAAGAGACCTACGCACATTCCGAAAAATGCGAAAATCTTCGCCAGCCACTTCCACTTCTTTCCCATACCTCTTTCTATGTAATAAAACGGTCCGCCCAGAGCGTGTCCGTCTTCGTCCACCGTACGATACTTCACGGCCAGCAGACCCTCAGAATATTTTGTCGCCATCCCAAAGAACGCCGCCAGGATCATCCAGAATAAGGCTCCCGGGCCGCCTGCGCCGACTGCCGTCGCTACGCCTACGATATTGCCCGTACCGATGGTCGCACTGAGCGCTGTACACAATGCTCCGAAACTGGTAACCTCACCGGTTCCTCCTTCTTCATTTTTTACCATGAATTTCAGCGCTCTTCCCAGATGACGAACCTGAAGCCCTCTGAGCCTGATCGTCAGCAGAAGACCGCCCGCAAGAATCAGGACGATCAGAGGCACGCCCCAAACCGCCCCGTCGATTGCTTCCAAAATTTTGTTGATCTTTTCCATAATTTGTACTACCTGTCCTCTCCGTAAAATAGAACCCCTGACCGATCCGCTGCGCGCGTCTGAACAGAAACAAAAATGCGCGCGTCGCTTTCCCCGCCAGGTCCGAAATGCCGCGTTCATGGAAGGTTCACGGCAACTAAAAAAGCCGGAACGCTGCGTTCCGACACCGAGAGAAAGGATAAAGCTGTAAAAAAGCTCTGTCCTTTTGCCTGAGAGATCTGTATGAATCCGAACAAACGGACGGGTTATCCCTGAGATTTCTGCGGTTTTACCGATTTGAATCCCGGAATATCCCTATTCCGAAAACCGGTAAATCCTTCTTTCCATCTGTATCATACATTACACCTTCGGCGCCTTCCTGACCGGAAAGACTCTCCAGAGTCGCGGCCTCAGCCGCGGAATTAATGCTATCATATACGAATATACAATTCAAGTCATTGGCATAGATTCAGAAATAAATTCTCGATATTTCGATCTTAAACACAATAATTATTTATACAATCCTTATATTTCAAAAATAAATCTCGTTTTAAATCTCGATGGTTTCTATACACAGGAAAAAAATACAATGCTCTGCCGTTTGCATTTCTCCGCCTGTCTCCTTCCGGCGGATTCTCCGGAAAATCCGGAAACGGCGTCCTGATCTGATCTCATCATTTTCTTCTATAAAAAAGGAGCGTCCCCTAAAAAGGGACGCTCCCGTACTTCGCTCTGTCCGCCGCTGTATCAGCGTTTGATATTTCTCTGCGAAACTTTCAGCCTCGCCATAGCCCGCGACAGCGCCGCCTGGCTGTGAACGTATTCTTTTTCGCTCTTTTTCAGGCGGATCCGTTCCTCAGCGCGCTCTTTCGCCCGCTGGGCACGTTTGATATCGATGTCTTCCGGTCTCTCCGCAAAATCCGAAATCACCACCACGCGATCGGGCAGAACTTCGATAAAACCGTCGCCTACGGCGGCAGCTCTCTCTTCTCCGTCTACCGTATAACGCAGCTCTCCCGCTTTCAGAGCCGATACCATAGATTCGTGCTTTGCCAGTATCCCGTGTTCTCCGTCCAAAGCGGGAAACACGAGAGACTCGCAGGAACCCTGATAGAAGATCTTGTCTGTCGCGACGATTTCCAGGTTAAATGTAGTCATATCATTACCTCACGTCATCCCTTACATCGATTCCGCTTTTTTAAATACGTCTTCGATCGGACCGCAGTTGAAGAATGCCATTTCCGGAATATCGTCCATTTCGCCGTCGAGAATCATCTTAAAGCCTTTGATGGTCTCGGCCACCGGCACATACTGCCCTGCGATGCCGGTGAAGTTTTCCGCAACGTGGAACGGCTGAGACAGGAACTTCTGGATTTTTCTCGCACGATATACGATCTTTTTATCGTTTTCATCCAGTTCTTCCATACCCATGATCGCAATGATATCCTGCAGCTCGTTATAGCGCTGCAGCGCTTCCTGTACCCGGCGCGCCACTTCGTAATGCTCTTCGCCCACGACTTCCGCTTCCAGGATACGGGAAGTGGAATCCAGCGGATCCACCGCAGGATAAAGACCCTGTTCGGCGATCTTTCTGGAGAGTACCGTCTTCGCGTCCAGATGGGTGAAGGTGGTGGCCGGAGCCGGGTCCGTCAGGTCGTCGGCAGGCACGTATACAGCCTGAACTGACGTAATGGAACCGTTTTTCGTGGAAGTAATACGCTCCTGAAGCTCACCCACTTCGTTTGCCAGCGTCGGCTGATAACCTACTGCGGACGGCATACGTCCCAGCAGGGCCGATACCTCAGAACCCGCCTGTACGAAACGGAAAATATTGTCGATGAACAGAAGTACGTCCTGATGCTGGACATCACGGAAATATTCCGCCATCGTCAGCCCCGTCTGCGCGACTCTCATACGGGCGCCGGGCGGTTCATTCATCTGACCGAACACCAGAGCTGTCTTGTTGATTACACCGGATTCGGTCATCTCATTCCAGAGATCGTTTCCCTCACGGGTACGTTCGCCTACGCCGGTAAAAATAGAATAGCCGCCGTGTTCTGTCGCGATATTTGTGATCAGCTCCTGAATCAGTACGGTCTTTCCTACGCCGGCGCCGCCGAAGAGACCGATCTTACCGCCCTTGGCATACGGCGCCAGAAGATCGATGACCTTGATGCCTGTTTCCAGCATCTCTACCGCAGGCGTCTGTTCTGCGAAGGAAGGCGCTTCTCTGTGAATCGCCCACTGTTCTTCGCCCTTGACCGGATCGCCCCCGTCGATGACATCGCCGATGACATTAAACATACGGCCCAGCGTCGAATCGCCAACCGGCACTTTGATATAATCCCCGGTGGCTTCGACTTCCATTCCCTTTGAAAGTCCTTCACTGGAATCCAGCACGATACAGCGTACCACTCTGTTTCCCATATGCTGAGCGACCTCCATAACGAGAGGCGCGCCGTTTAACTGTACTATGAGGGCTTCTTTAATGAGGGGAAGGGGGTCTCCTTCAAATACTACATCCACAACAGGTCCGATGACCTGTGTGATTTTTCCCTTATTCATCTGTTCCTCCTGTTAATTATTCTGCGACTGCGCACCGCTTACAATTTCTGTAATCTCCTGGGTGATCGCCGCCTGTCTCACACGGTTGTAGATGAGAGACAGTTCTGTGATCATTTCCTTCGCATTTGTCGTCGCATTGTCCATCGCCGTCATACGGGAACTCTGTTCGCAGGCGTAGGATTCCACCATCGCACCGTAGAGCAGGCCTTTCACGTAATTAGGCACGATATGCCGCAGCACCGCTACAGGAGAAGGTGAAAAGTCCACCGGAGTCTTCTTTTTCGATGCATCGTCCCCTTCCTCAGTACGATTGAACATATTGTGGGAAAGAGGAAGAATCTTCATGGCTTTTGCCTCAAATGACATGGAATTGATCATCTTGGTATACATGACATATACTTCGTCGAATTCGTCTTTTTCAAACTTTTCGATAACGTGCTCCGCCATCCCCCGGGCGCGATACCCCGTCGGTTCGGCTGCCGGATAGACAAATTCGTCATCGATTTTTACCTTCGGGTTGTTCAGATAATAGTTTCTGGACATATAACCGATGGCGCAGATGGTATTATCCTTCCCTCCGGCGATATATTCGTCAGCTAATTTAAACACGTTGTGATTGTACGAACCGGCCAGACCTTTATCGGAAGTGATGATGATAAAACAGCGCTTTACATCTTCGGATTCTTTTTCTTTCATAGAAGAGGCGTCAAAAAGCGTCCCCTCCAGATCGGGAGAACGATCCAGAATATCCGATATCGTCGCCTGAAGGCTCTCGAAATAAGGAGATACCGCGTCTCTGCCGCTTCTCGCCTTTCGGAGCTTGGAGGACGAGATCAGATACATCGCGTTGGTGATCTTCATCGTATCCTTAACGCTGTCGATTCTCGTGCGGATTTCTCTCATGTTTGCCATGAAATCACCTACTCTTATATTCTTTGATCACAGTCAGGATATTTTCTTTCAGCTCGTCTGTGAGAACCTGCTTCTCTGTGATTTCGCTGATAATCTCCGGATGAGATGCCTCGAAATATTCGATGAGACCGTTCTTAAACGGTTCGATTTCCTTAATCGGAAGATCGATAAGCAGCTTCGCATTTGCCGCGCACAGCAGAATCACCTGCTTGTAGAGCGGCATCGGATGATACAGAGGCTGCTTCAGCAGCTCGATCAGACTCTTGCCGTGGGCCAGCAGCTCCTTCGTCGCATCGTCCAGATCGGAGCTGAACTGCGTGAATACTTCCATCTCGCGATACTGCGCCAGATCCACACGCAGAGAGCCCGCGACAGACTTCATGATCTTCGTCTGCGCCTTACCTCCCACTCGGGATACGGAAAGACCTACGTTGACCGCCGGACGCACGCCGGAGTAGAACAGCCCTGTCTCCAGGAAGATCTGACCGTCCGTAATGGAAATGACGTTGGTCGGAATATATGCGGATACGTCGCCTGCCAGCGTTTCGATGATCGGCAAAGCCGTCATGGAACCGCCGCCGAATTCCGGAGCTCTTCTGCATGCACGTTCCAGCAGTCTGGAGTGCAGATAGAAGACGTCCCCCGGATACGCTTCACGGCCCGGCGGTCTGTGAAGCAGCAGGGACATGGCGCGATATGCCTGCGCGTGTTTGGACAGATCATCGTACACGATGAGAACGTCCTTCGCCTTATCCATAAAGTGTTCGCCGATGGCCGCTCCGGTATATGGCGCCAGATACTGCAGAGGCGCAGGTTCGCTGGCCGGAGAGTTTACGACGATGGTATATTCCATCGCACCGTACTTTTTCAGTGTGCTCACCGTCTTTGCAACGGTAGACGCCTTCTGACCGATCGCTACATAGATACAGATCACGTCTTCGCCCTTCTGGTTGATGATCGTATCGATGGCGATGGCCGTCTTACCCGTCTGACGGTCACCGATGATCAGCTCTCTCTGGCCTCTGCCGATCGGGAACATGGAATCGATCGCCAGAATACCCGTCTGCAGCGGCTGAGACACTTCTTTTCTGGTGATTACGCCCGGAGCCTTGTGCTCCACAGGCCTGTAATCGTCAGTCTCGATGGGACCCAGTCCGTCGATGGGATGCCCCAGAGCGTCGACCACACGGCCGATCATCTTCTCACCTACGGCTACGCCGGCCTGGCGGCCCGTGCGCTTCACCGCGGTTCCCTCTACAATGCCGTGATCGGATCCCAGCAATACACATCCGATGACTTTCTCTTCGAGGTTCTGCGCGATGCCGGACGTTCCGTTTTCAAATTCCACCAGTTCGCCGTACATCACGCTCTGCAGGCCGTAGACATTGGCGATACCGTCACCTACGCTGATGACTCTGCCGGTCTCTTCCACCTGCACTTTACTGTCATAATTTTCTATTTCACTCTTTAAGACAGAAATAATTCCTTTCGAATTTATGTTACTCAACTTCTCACCTCTCTGCAAAATGACGCTTCATCTTTGCCATCGAAGTTCGTAGACTCTGATCATAGACTTGTTCTCCTACCGAGAGAACAAAGCCCCCTATGATCGAAGGGTCTTCCTGCAGTCGGAGTTCCACCTTCGCTTTCCCCCAGTCCGCAGCGATTTTGGCCTTCAGGCTTTCGACCTGAGCGTCATCCGGCTTTGTCACATATGTAAATACCGCTTCGATCGTGTTTTCCCTTTCACGCACGATACTGTCATACGCCTCAAACATCTGCGGAGCGCACGCCGTATCATCATTGTCGCTCATCACCTTGACAAAACTCCAAAGAGATTCGGGAAATATTTTTTCGATGACATTTCTCTTTTCCGATTTGCGGATCAGCGGATTTACCAGCGCTTCCATAAGCTCCGGCGATTCTGTCAGCAGACTTCTTGCCTTATTCAGATTCTCCGGATCTATGTTCATATCATATAAGACTCTGGCATAGTTTAAGGGTAAATCAATCATTTCTGTGACCCCTCTTCCGATAAGAATTGATCAAGCATATTTTTGTTGGCCTCTGCGTCCACGCTGCTTCCGATCAGTTTGGATGCCGCCGCCAGAGCCACCTGGGCGAGTTCCGCCTGTGCCTCGCGCATCATCTGCTCCCGGTCGGCTTCCGCAGACTTATCCGCCTGCTGTTTGATCTGTGCAGCATCTTCATTGGCCTTATCTATAATATGTGCATACTGGACCTTCGCCCGTTCCTTTGCATCGTTGACGATCTGGAAAGATTCCTCTTTCGCATTTTTCAGCGATTCCTCGTAACGGCCCTTCAGTTCGTCAGCCTCTCTGTTTTTGTTCTCCGCATCGTCGAGCTGGTTCCGGATCATAGCCTGTCGGTTTTCGATCATGCCCATGACCGGCTTAAACAGAAAAATTCTGAGAAGAACAAAGAGAATGAGAATATTGACAACAGTCCAGATTATGCCCCAGTCTAATGTGAGCATTCTTCAGCCTCCAAATTGTCAGTAGTCCCGGTTTGCTATAACACTAAGATGATAACGAGCGCAACTACGAGACCGTAAATAGCAGTCGCTTCCGCCAGCGCGCAGCCGAGGATGAGAGTACTGTTGATCGCACCTTTTGCTTCCGGCTGTCTTGCGATCGCTTCCGTAGCCTTAGAAGTAGCGATACCGATACCGATACCAGCGCCAATACCTGTTAAAACTGCAATGCCTGCACCTATAGCGATTAAACCTGTCATAATTTTATCCTCCTATTGAAAATAATGACTTAGAAAAATGACTAAAAATCTGAGTGATCTTCACCGCCGAAATTCTTCCGGCAGCCGCCGATCTTCATCTGAAAAAATAGATCTTTTTGTTTCTGCTGTTCTGCCTTCATCAATCCTCAACCGCTTCCTGAATGAACAGAGATGTCAGGAAACAGAATACATATGCCTGCAGCAGTCCGTCGAAGATATCGAAATAAAAACTGAATACCAGCGGCACGACTGCCGGAATGCAGAATATGATCAGTTCCATGATAATGTATGCGCCCAGAATGTTGCCGAAAAGTCGCATACATAGTGACAGCGGTTTGATGAACAGCTCTAAAATGTTCATCGGCAGCATAATGCCCATCGGATGAGCGAAATGTTTCAGCCACCCTTTGACGCCGCGCTGATGAATCGCCGCATATTGAATCAGTACGATACTCATGATCGCCAGACCTGCGGTGGTGTTCAGCTCCTTCGTCGGCGGAGCGACTCCGATGAGCCCGAGCATATTGGATACGCCCAGATACAGCAGAACCGTCAGCAGATAAGGAATATATCGCTTTCCTCTTTCGCCGAGGATATTGTAAAACACGCCGTACAGCTTGCCTATCGCCAGCTCGACAGCGGCCTGCTTTTTCC
The DNA here is from genome assembly GCA_905206455.1 of uncultured Eubacteriales bacterium. Taxonomy (GTDB): domain Bacteria; phylum Bacillota; class Clostridia; order Peptostreptococcales; family Anaerovoracaceae; genus Alangreenwoodia. Next base: position 27,377 of record CAJLHL010000001.1, on the reverse strand, counting down.
CCGGGATTATCTTCATGTTTCTCGTGAAGATAATCGATACGATGACAAGAAACGCCATAACACCCCAGGTCGCCACAACACCTTTGGTAATCGGAATGTCGATATTTCCCAGCGGGATGTTCCAGATCGGTTCGATTGCCAGTTTTTCTTGCAATTCCTCACCTAAAGTCAATAAGTTCACTTCCTTTTTCAGATATGATTAAATCTGTAATCTGTTGTATATTAATACTTTCAGCAGAGTTTTTCAACACAATGCCTGTAAGCATTTTGTATACAGCAGTTTTTTGTGATTTTCACCGGAGTATCGCCCTCCGAAGAAAACCACGCCGCCGCGACGCAAAGCCGCGTATATGTAAAACGCAAAACGCGTATTTACCTGTTTCTGTCTCTCCTTCTGTTCTTTTCCGCCGGCGTCCCCGCTGCAAGCTTGACAGCGCAAAAGGTGAGTTCTATAATTAGACGTAATTTACATTTTCATCCCTGTTTTCATCGTTTTTTACGGTTTCAGCCGAAGTTTCACCTCTGTCCGGGGAGATTTCGGACAGAAAACGGGAATTTGCAGATGTAATTCCATTGCCATGTACTCACAATCACATTCAAATAAAGGAGTTGATTCATATGGAAAAGAAAAACATCAACTGGTCCGATCTCGGATTCGAATACCAGCAGACAGAGCTGCGTTATGTGTCCAATTACAAAGACGGCGCCTGGGATGAAGGCGGTCTCACATCGGACGCCAATGTCGTAATAAACGAATGCGCCGGCGTTCTCCAGTACGCTCAGACGGTCTTCGAAGGTCTGAAAGCTTATACGACGGAAGACGGCCGAATCGTCACTTTCCGTCCGGATCTCAACGCGGAGCGTCTCATCGCTTCTTCCGAGAGACTGGAAATTCCGGCAATCACTAAGGAAAAATTTCTGGATGCCATCGATCAGGTAGTAGCCGCCAACGCGGCTTTTGTCCCGCCGTTCGGTTCCGGAGCTACATTATATATCAGACCGTATATCTTCGCGTCTAATCCGGTGATCGGCGTAAAACCCGCAGAGGAATATCAGTTCAGAATCTTCTGCACGCCGGTAGGTCCTTATTTTAAGGGAGGCGCAAAACCGATCACAATTAAAGTCAGCGATTTTGACCGCGCAGCTCCTCACGGAACGGGTCATATCAAAGCGGGACTCAACTACGCTATGAGCCTTCACGCTATCATGACAGCTCATGCGGAAGGCTTTGACGAAAATATGTATCTCGACGCCGCCACCCGGACAAAAGTGGAGGAAACCGGCGGCGCCAACATTCTCTTCGTGACGAAAGACAACAAAGTCGTCACTCCGAAGTCCGACAGCATCCTTCCTTCCATCACGCGTCGTTCTCTGATGACCGTTGCCAGAGATTATCTCGGCCTGGAAGTTGAGGAGCGCGAAGTTTACTTCGACGAAGTAAAAGATTTCGCCGAATGCGGTTTGTGCGGCACTGCTGCCGTCATCTCTCCGGTAGGAAAGATCTACGATCACGGACGCGAAATTTCATTCCCTGCCGGAATGAAAGAAATGGGTCCCGTCACAAAGAAGCTCTACGAAACACTCACCGGTATTCAGATGGGACATATCGAAGCTCCGGAAGGCTGGATCAGAGAGATCAAAGTAAAATAAAATGTTTTTCGGCTGTCTCTGCAAAGAGACAGCCTTTTTCCGCTTTTTACCGTCCCCCACGCTGCGCGCCGAAAAAATATCAGCCGGCGAATGCGGATAAAAAACCGCACCAGACCGGCTGTCTGCTGTCAATATTTTTTATTCGAATTCAAGAGTCTGTTTTTCAGTTCCCACAGCTTTTGGGAAAGATCCACATAATATTTGTGAGGATTTTCAAATCTCCTCAGTTCTCCCCACATCAGATCGATCTCGCTGCGGCATTTCGCCTGAATCTCCTTGAGAGAAGGCAGATCATAGATTAGCTTGCCTTTATCAAAAATCTGTACCTGAAGTTCTCTGCACTCGCAATTTTCGATCTTCTTTCGCTTCCAAACGTGCTCTGAATCGAAAATTTCAAAGGGCTCCTCCGGAATCTTTTCATCAGCCAGCGTAATCAGATCAGCGATCGCCTGACCGGTATCCTTTTCATAAAGCCGATAGACTTTCTTGTAACCCGGATTTGTGATCTTCTCTATATTTTCACTGACTTTGATCTTCGGAACGATCTCGCCATTTTCTTCGATCGCGGTCAACTTATAGACGCCTCCGAAGACCGGATGGGACTTGGCTGTAATCAGACGCTCGCCTACGCCGAAAGAATCGATGCTGGCTCCCTCGTTTACGACGCCGCGGATGATATATTCATCCAGCGAATTTGACACCACGATAGTGCAATCGGCGTGCCCCGCTTCATCCAGCATCTTTCTGGCTTTATTGGAAAGATAGGTGATATCTCCGCTGTCGATTCGAATCCCTTTGTTGGCCGGTTTCTTTTCATCGAAAACACGGATCGCATTGGGCACGCCCGATTTCAGCACGTCATAAGTATCCACCAGCAGAACGCAGTTATCAGGATACAGCTCTGCAAACTTTATAAACGCCTCGTACTCGCTGTCAAAAGTCTGTACCCAGCTGTGAGCCATCGTTCCCATCGCCGGAATTCCAAAGAGCTGCTCTGCGATCGTGCACGCCGTTCCCACGCAGCCGCCGATATAAGCAGCCCTCGCGCCGAAGACCGCCGCGTCAGTCCCTTGGGCCCTTCTCGAGCCGAACTCCATAACCGCCTTGCCTGCGGCCGCGCGCACGATTCGATCCGCTTTTGTAGCGATCAGCGACTGATGATTGATCGACATGAGCACGAAGGTCTCGATAAACTGAGCCTGTATAATGGGGCCTCGGACAGTGATGACAGGCTCATAAGGGAAGATCGGCATTCCTTCCGGGATCGCCCACACGTCACACTTGAATTCAAAATTTCTGAGATACTCCAGAAACTCTTCACTGAAGCAGTTTTTCGCTCTGAGGTACTCGATATCTTCGTCTTTAAATTCCAGATTCTGAAGATAATCCACCACCTGTTCCAGACCCGCCATGATGGCAAAGCCTCCGCCGTCGGGCACTCTCCTGAAAAACATATCGAAATATGCTATAACATCCTTTTTTCCGAGTTCAAAATAGCCGTTGGCCATCGTAAGCTCGTAAAAGTCGGTGAGCATCGTATAGTTGAAGTTTTTTTCAGCATGATGATTCATCGATATTCTCCGTTCTGCGGCCGGCTGCAGCCCGGCCTGCCGTAGGATGCGGCCCTGAAAATGCGCGCGTCCCGCTGAGCAAAAGTATTTTCTTCCCATATTATCTGCCAAACCAAGGACAATTGCAAGTTTTGATATAGTTTTAACACGTTTTTCAAAGGCTCCGCATTCTCCCGGCGGAGAGCTGCTGTACTCCTTTCTGACTCTGCCGGAAATAGTACCATAGAGTTTCTCCGAAAAACAGGAGAAACACCATAAAAAAACCCCTTAAGTAGAAAGAGCTTTTCGCCCGGCCTGCCTAAGAGGAATTATTGATCATGATCTGATATTTTTTCTTTTCTGTGCGAAACAAGTCCAAGCCGATTCGCTTTCCCCCTCTGTGCCGATTCGGGGTTCGGCTACTTTACAACACCTTTTTACAGCATTTTTTTGAGATACTGACCGGTATAGGACTGCCCACAGGCCGCCACCTCCTCCGGCGTACCGGTGACGACTACGGTGCCGCCCCGGTCTCCGCCGTCCGGCCCCAGATCGATGATATAATCCGCCGTTTTTATAACGTCCAGATTGTGTTCGATGACCACCACCGAATTCCCCGCGTCTACCAGACGCTCCAGAACCTGGATCAGCCGGTCCACATCGGCAAAATGAAGGCCGGTCGTCGGCTCGTCCAGGATATACATGGTCTTTCCCGTCATTCTCTTCGACAGTTCAGACGCCAGTTTGATCCGCTGCGCCTCGCCGCCGGAGAGCTGTGTAGAAGGCTGGCCCAGTTTGATATAGCCCAGTCCTACATCGCAGAGAGTCTGCATATGGCGGGCGATAGCCGGTATATTTTCAAAGAAGCTCAGCGCTTCCTCGATGTTCATATCCAGCACGTCAAAAATACTCTTCCCTTTATACTTCACCTCGAGCGTTTCCCGGTTGTACCGCTTCCCCTTGCAGACTTCGCAGGGAACATAGACGTCCGGCAGAAAATTCATCTCAATCTTTACGATACCGTCTCCGGAGCAGGCTTCACACCTTCCGCCCTTTACGTTAAAGCTGAACCGTCCCTTGCCGAATCCCCGCATTTTCGCTTCCTGGGTCTGAGCGAAGAGGTCCCGGATATGTGTAAACACACCGGTATATGTGGCCGGATTAGAGCGGGGAGTTCTTCCGATGGGCGACTGATCGATATTGATGATTTTGTCGATCTGTTCGATTCCGGAAATCGATCTGCACATTCCGGGCTTGATCTTGGAGCGGTTGATCTTCACCGTCAGATTTTTGTACAGCACTTCGTTGACCAGACTGCTCTTTCCCGAACCGGAAACGCCTGTCACACAAGTCATCACGCCCAGCGGAATATCCGCGTCGACTCCCTGCAGATTATTCTGCGCCGCGCCTCTGATGCGGATAAACTCACCGTTTCCTTTCCGTCTCTGCGCCGGAACGGGAATTTTTTTGACTCCGCTGAGATACTGGCCCGTCAGCGATTCCCTGCAGGCTTTGATGTCTTCCACCGTCCCCTGAGCTACGACCTCTCCCCCGTGAACCCCTGCCGCAGGCCCCATGTCAATAATATGATCCGCTGCATACATCGTGTCTTCATCATGCTCTACCACCAGAAGCGTATTGCCGATATCGGTCAGATGGCGAAGAGTCGCCAGAAGTTTGTCGTTATCCTTCTGATGCAGTCCGATGCTCGGTTCGTCCAGAATGTAGAGGACGCCTACCAGACCGGAACCGATCTGAGTAGCCAGGCGGATTCGCTGCGACTCCCCGCCGGACAGCGTCGCCGACGAGCGGGACAGTGTGAGATAGTCCAGCCCCACATCGGACAGGAACTGCAGTCTGCTGCGGATTTCTTTGATAATCTGCGCCGCGATCATCTGCTCTTTTTCCGTCAGCTGCAGTTCTTTGATAAACTTCAGAGAATCCCGCACCGGCATGTGACAGAATTCCATGATATTGATGCCGCCTACGGTTACCGCCAGCACCTCCGGCCGCAGACGCTCTCCTCTGCAGGTCGTGCAGGGACGATAACTCATGTATTTCTCGATCTTTTCCTTTACATAATCCGAATGCGTCTCACGATACCTTCTCTCAAAATTCGGGACAATCCCTTCAAATTTCTGGTTTCGATGAATCACCGTACCGGAACTGCGGCTCTCGTAGACATACTCGATCTTCCGTCCTCCGGTGCCGTACATCAGCTCTTCCTTAAAAGCCTCCGGCAGTTCTTCGTAAGGCAGACTGAGATCCACCCCGTGATCTTCCGCTAAAGCGCCGATGGTTTTGGAATAATAAGACATCTCGTCAAACGCATTAAACGTTTTTCCCAGAGCGCCGTCCTGCAGACTCAGAGTTTTGTCTTCCACGATGAGATCGGGATCGATCTGCTGGATAAATCCCAGGCCGTTGCAGTCCGGGCAGGCGCCGAAGGGACTGTTGAAAGAAAAGGTCCGCGGTTCCATCTCCGTAATCGCCGCGCCGTGGTCCGGGCAGGCAAATTTCGTACTGAACAGCCGGTCGAAAGCTTCTTCCTCTTCCGGCTGCTTTATATTGAGAATAACGAGCCCGTCGCCCTCCTCAAGCGCCAGTTCCACCGCTTCTGCCAGCCGGCTCTCCACTCCCGGCTTTACGACGAGACGATCGATGACGACTTCGATGGTATGCTTATAGGTTTTCTCCAGTTTTATCTCATCTTCCGAAAGATTGTAAATTTCACCGTCCACTCTGACCCGGTTATAACCTTCCTTACGAATGCGCTCCAGCAGTTTTTTATGCTCGCCCTTCTGCTGACGCACCGCCGGAGAGACGACGATCACTTTTGTGCCCTGGGGGTAGGAGAGCACCGCGTCGGTAATCTGGTCCACGGACTGGCTGCTGATCTCCCTGCCGCAGACCGGACAGTGAGGAATTCCGATTCTGGCATACATCAGCCGGAGATAGTCATATGTCTCTGTCACCGTTCCTACGATTGAACGCGGATTCTTTGACGTGGTCTTCTGGCTGATGGAAATCGCCGGGGAAAGACCTTCGATGTATTCCACGTTGGGCTTCTCCATCTGTCCCAGAAACTGACGGGCATAGGCGGATACGCTCTCCATATACCTGCGCTGTCCCTCTGCGTAAATCGTGTCGAAGGCCAGTGTGGATTTTCCCGAACCGGACAGACCGGTGATAACCACCAGTTCGTCTCTCGGAATAACCACATCTACATTTTTCAAATTGTTTTCATTGGCTCCTTTTACGATAATCTGTTCTGTACTGCTTCCTGCCATATAATACTCCTGTCTTTTCCCGGTTTTTCCTCTTATCATATTCGTACGGCAGACGTCCTCACCCATCGTCTCTGCACGATAGGCATTTATTTTTACGATCCGTTTGCCGAACTATCCGTCTGCGTTCCGCATCTTCCCCGATAATCGCCCGCGTAATTATGCGATGTGCCGATTGCGTCACGCATTGTTTACAGCATGACCTTCAGCTCAAAGAGCCGGTCTCTGAGCTTAGCCGCCTGTTCGAACTGCAGCGCCGCCGCAGCCGCGCGCATTTCTTCTTCCAGCTTTTTGATGTACTCTTTTCGTTCTTTCTTGGTCATCTCCGACGGCTTGCGGTCCGTCATATAGATATCCGCCTCTTCTGCCGCTTCCGTCGCTTTGACCGCAGGCCGCACCGATTTTGTCACAGATTTCGGCGTAATTCCGTGCTCTTTGTTATATTTATCCTGGATCTTCCGCCTCCGCTCGGTGACTTCGATGGCGTTTTTCATCTGAGGGCTGACGGCGTCGCCATACATGATGACACGTCCGTGCTCGTTCCTGGCCGCTCTTCCGATGGTCTGGATCAGTGACGTCTCATTGCGCAGAAAGCCCTGCTTGTCCGCATCGAGAATTGCTACGAGGGATACCTCCGGTATGTCGAGCCCTTCTCTCAGCAGATTGATGCCCACCAATACGTCAAAGACGCCCATCCGCAGATCATGAATGATTTCCGTGCGTTCCAGAGTATCGATTTCAGAGTGCAGGTATTTCACCCTGATCCCCACATCCTTCAGGTAATCCGTCAGGCTCTCCGCCATTTTTTTTGTCAGCGTCGTCACCAGAACCCGCTCGCCCCGCGCGGTGACCTGATTAATCTCTCCGATGAGATCGTCGATCTGTCCCTCTGTCTTTCTCACATCGATCGGCGGATCCAAAAGTCCTGTAGGACGAATGATCTGCTCCACCACTTCATAATCGCTCTTTTCCTTTTCATAATCGTTGGGCGTAGCGCTGACGTAGAGAATCTGGTCCACCATTCCCTCGAATTCCGCAAAATTGAGCGGACGATTGTCCAGGGCCGACGGCAGGCGAAAACCGTAATCCACCAGGGACTGTTTTCTCGAACGGTCGCCCGCGTACATACCCCGCAGCTGAGGCAGCATAACGTGGGATTCATCGATCATAATCAGCATATCCTCCGGAAAATAGTCCAGAAGCGTGTAAGGACGCATGCCGGCCGGCAGTCCGGTCAGATGTCTGGAATAATTTTCCACTCCTTTGCAAGTACCCACTTCCCGCAGCATTTCGATATCGTAGCGCGTCCTCTGCTCGATTCTCTGAGCCTCCAGCAATTTCCCTTCCTTTTTAAAGGCCTCGATCTGCTCTTCCAGCTCTTCCTCGATGGTAAGGCAGGCACGTTCTGTCTTTTCTTTTGAGGTGACGTAATGAGAAGCTGGAAAGATGGAGATATGATTCCGCACCCCGATAATCTCTCCTGTCACCGGATTGATCTCCTTGATCGACTCGATCTCATCTCCGAACAGTTCTACCCGGACCGCCTGCTCCGCGCCTGCGGGATAAATATCGATGATATCGCCTCTGACCCGGAAAGTTCCCCGTTCAAAAGCGATATCATTTCTCGTATACTGATTGCGCACCAGCTCCGTCATGATTTCTCTGCGGTCCGTCTCCATTCCCGGACGCAGCGAAATCATCTGGCTGCGGTACTCTGACGGACTTCCCAGGCCGTAGATACAGGAAACACTGGCCACGATTACGACATCCCTGCGCTCAAACAGAGCCGCCGTCGCCGAATGCCTCAGCTTCTCGATCTCCTGATTGATATCGGAATCCTTCTCGATATACGTGTCGGTAGACGGTACGTAAGCTTCCGGCTGATAGTAGTCATAGTAAGAGACGAAATATTCCACCGCATTTTCCGGAAAAAATTCCTTCATCTCCCCGTACAGCTGCGCCGCCAGCGTCTTGTTGTGGGATATGATCAGCGTCGGCTTTCCCATACGCTGGATGACATTCGCCATGGTAAACGTCTTTCCGGATCCGGTAACGCCCAGCAGAGTCTGCTGCTTTTTTCCGCTTTGAAATCCCGATACCAGCCGTTCCACCGCCTGAGGCTGGTCACCGGTGAGGCGGTATTCTGAATGTAATTTAAACTCCATTGCACTTTCCTCCTGAAGGCTCCGGTCTGCACGATACGCCGCTCCTTCCCGCAAGTCCGTCGTCATCCCGCGCCCGGACGGCCGACGGGAATTCCATCCTTTTCTGTTTCAAAAAAACTATAGCATAGAAACTCATTCGGAACAAGTGTTCTTATTATAACAAAACCGGAAAGAAAATACAGCCCCGTCCTTTTCCGAATTATTTCTCCGTCCGCCCCGCCTGCGGGATCCGCCCTCTTATTGACAGCCGGCGGAGAATAGAATAAGATACTTTTACTGTATTCTTTCTATTCTTGACAATTGTAAGGAGACTATTATATGAAAACAAAAAACAGTGTTTCATACAGTCTGATCGGCGGAATTATTTTCTCCGTCCTGACACTATTTCAGCTCATTACACTGATCCGGTTCTTTTCGTTCGCCGCGGTATTATTGTTAGCCGGCTACGCAGTGACAGCCACGGCTCTCTTCATGGAAAAACGCGATTTTCTTCCAATCGTCGGAATCGGTTTACTGGCATTTTCAAAACTCATCTCTTTCTTTCAGGGATTTTCTACCGTCACTTACCGTGTAAGAACATACAGTTATTTCAGCGGAGTCTTCGAACATTTCAATTTGTTCGCCATACTGCCTGCGCTGGTCACGCTGACCGCTTACGGTTTTCTGCTCTTTCTGGCGGTCTGCACCTTTACTGACTGTCTGCCGAAGCAAAAGACTTTCGTAAAGAACATCTGGTTTCTTCCGGCCGCACTGACCGCAGTCTCTTTTGCAGGCGGGCTTCTGATTTATGCTCTGATCAGCGTTTTTTCCGGAGGCATTTGGATGGGCGGTATCGCTTATCACAGTTTTTTCAATATCCTGCAGACCCTTCTGCTCACAGCGGGACTGTTGATGACAGGCATGTGGCTCGCATATCCTCAAGCCGAACAGTCTCCCTTCTCATACGATACATCGTCTGATACATCCGGCATCGCTGACTCCGGCTGCCGGCAGAATCAGACGCCTTATGAATACGGAACCGGCGCTCCGATCCATATGCAGGACGGTTACTGCGATCTGGTAAAACACATTCTGCTTCTCCTATTCACCTTCGGCATCTGGTATTTCATCTGGATTTACCGTACTACCAGATATCTGAACCGAGTCGAAGGGGAAGAATACCGCAACCCGACCTATAAACTGCTGCTCTGCATGTTCGTCCCGTTTTATCTGATTTACTGGGTTTATCAGAGCGCACGGAGAATCGACCGACTGGCGGCGTCGCGCGGCGTCAGCAGCGATCTGACGGTACTGTGTCTCATCCTCGCGATCTTTGTGGGAATCATCCCTCCGATGCTGATGCAGGAAAAACTCAATGCCATCATCGACATCGAAACCGGCGGCGCCGGCAGACAGCCGTCTTTTCATCAGACTCCGAGCAGTCCGGCAGGTTTTCAGCAGATGTCAGATACATCCGGCAGCTTCACCGGCTTTGCACATGCTTCGAAAGAAACGACCGCACAGGCGCAGACCGCATCCGGTTCGCCGGATTTTCGGCAGACTCCGGACAGCGCTACGGATTCTCAGCCGACTCCGCAGAAAGAGTCCGCAGACTCTCCCGCGCCAAAATCAAGTCTGGATATCGCAGAAGAACTGAAGATATACAAAGAACTGCTGGACAGCGAAATCATCACACAAGAGGAATTCGACGCCAAGAAAAAACAGCTCCTGAATCTCTAATCGAATATCATCCGCGGATCTTGTATTCTGCGGCATCAGAGCAGGCTTCCGCCTGCTCTTTTTTCCGGAAAAGCGCAGGGAACAGCAGATTCTATTGCGCAGTTCAATTGTATACGATATAATAAAATTCATACATTTATACATTTTAGTATTCCAGACACGCGAAAGGAGGAGAAGTATTGTTAAGCACAGAATTTCCAGGAGGCCGCGATATAACGGCATGTCTGCCGGACGATACACGGGTTCTCGAGCGGGATTTTATCACCCGCGTCGCACCTCTTCTTCACAAAAATAATGATATCGACAAGTCATTTTACGATAAATACGATGTAAAAATGGGACTCCGCAATAAGAACGGAACCGGAGTCCGCGTAGGACTTACCCATATCGCCGATGTCAGAGGCTACGATATCGACGAAAACAGAAAAAAAATCGCGGTACCCGGCAAATTATTCTACCGGGGAATCGATGTGGAAGACCTGGTAAACGCCTCTATCCGGGAGAAGCGCTTCGGTTATGAGGAGACCAGTTATCTTCTGCTGTTCGGCGAACTTCCGGAGGAGGAGCAGCTAAAAGACTACGCGACACTTCTGGGCCGGCTGAGAGAATTGCCTCCCACTTTTACGAGAGATATGATCATGGCCAATCCCTCTCCGAGCATCATGAACCAGATGGCGCGGAGCATCCTCTCCATGTATAGTTTCGATGAAAAAGCAGAGGATACCTCCCTGAACAACGTGCTGCGGCAGTCGATTCATCTGATTTCCTGTCTGTCTACCATCGCGGCTTACTCTTATCAGGCAAAGCGCTCTCATTTTCAAAATCAAAGCCTGCATCTGCATTATCCTCTTCCGGAACTGTCCACCGCGGAAAACATTCTCCGTCTCATCCGTCCGATGGGCGAGTATACCGATCTGGAAGCGCGCCTGCTGGATATCGCCCTGATTCTCCACGCAGAGCACGGAGGCGGCAACAATTCCACCTTCACCACTCATCTGGTATCCTCGACCGGTACTGATACGTATTCCGCCATCTCAGCCGCCATAGGTTCTCTGAAAGGTCCGAAACACGGCGGGGCGAATCTCGCGGTCATCCATATGATGAGAGATCTGAAAGAAAACGTATCTGACATCACTGATCTGAACGAAGTGGAAAAGTATCTCTACAAGGTGATCCGCGGGGAGGCCAACGACGGCACCGGTCTGATCTACGGACTGGGACACGCTGTCTATACCGTCAGCGATCCGAGAGCCCAGCTGCTGAAAAAGATGGCTCGCACGCTGGCAGAAAAAAACGGACTCATGGATGAATTTATGCTCTATGATTTTATCGAGACCAAAGGATCCCAAATATTCTCCGAAGCCACCGGCCTGGATATTATTCTGCCGGCCAACGTGGATCTCTACTCCGGTTTCGTCTACAACGCGTTGAATATTCCGCTTGATCTGGCCACTCCGATCTTCGCCTGTGCGCGGATTTCCGGCTGGTGCGCCCATCGTATTGAAGAGCTGGCGTGCAGCGGCCGTATCATGCGTCCCGCTTATCAGTGCGTCAAGACACCGCAGTTGTATGTTTCATTAAAAGACAGATAAAAAAGACGAAAAAATCCCGGTGCAGAACAAAACAGTCTGTACCGGGACTTTTTAATCAGGTCAGTTTTTTTCAATTCCTCCGCCGGAACGCCGGACAGCTTCATCTGCAATAAAATCACATCCGGTCCTTTCTACGCAGACGATCCGATCAGACAGACTCCGAACGCCGCACTTTACTGAAATGACGGCGGAGTCACGCGAGTCTGAGGAAATACGGAATCCGCAGGCGACGGGCTGGACATACTGAAATACATTTTCGCCGCCTGAGTCGTACCGAAGTCACGGTTGGAACCGGTGTCCTGAACCTTGTTAAAGGCTTCGCGAAACATAGCGTTATGCGCTTCTTCCCTGTTGAGAAGGAAGTCGATCGTCTCTCTGACTTTTTTGTCCTCAATTTGGCGGTAGAGATATTCGTACACCACCTTCGCCCTCTGCTCTGAAGCGATATTGGACAGAAGGTCTGCACACAGATCGCCGGTTACCGTCACATAATCCCCAGTCCAGGAATAGCCGGACGAATTGATCAGGCCCGGATTCAGGCCGAGAATGACATGAGACTGAATTTCTCCCGCTCCTACGGCGGATGCATCCACATCGTGACCGTTGAGCAGATTGATCGTCTGCGCCACCATTTCCATATGGCCTAATTCCTCTGCTGCGATATCGAGAAATAAATCCTTGATCTCCGGATCTTTGATGCGGAAACTCTGCGACATATACTGCATCGCCGCTTTCAGTTCTCCGTTTCCTCCCCCCAGCTGTTCCTGCATGAGCACGGCGTACTGAGGATTCGGACGTTCCACCGCTACCGGGTGAAATAATTGTTTTTCATGTTTAAACATAATGGCATTTCTCCTTTCTTACATTTTCATTATTTCCTGCAGGAAAAAAAATATCCTTCCCGAAATCATCGGGAAGGACCGCCGCAATCACAGATCTTTTAAAACGAGATCGATATATTGTCTTATATGTTCTCTGTCGCAGATCAGGCCGATGGGAACATTTTTGGTCAGAAACAGACCTTCAAAAATCAGATATAAATCGGAAGCATAATATTCCGGCAGCATGACGTTTCGAATATGCTCCGAACGGATATGCATTCTCGTCTCTTCCACAAAATACCTGAAAAGGTTAATTTTGTTTAATTTGATCATCTCAAACAGATCTTCAAATTCTTTATAGACCGAAATCTGGTTGATCGTCTTGTAGATAAAATCCACATATCGATTATTCTGAGAAAACAGGAACAGACTGAGCATGCGCTCCTTATAGGATAAATCCTCCGACAGGCTATAGGCAAATTTTACGACATCTGCCTTTTCCGCCGCGATTTTGACCACTTCCCGGTAGAGTTCGTTCTTATCCTTAAAATGCCAGTAAATAGCGCCTCTCGTCATCCCTGCGTTTTCAGCGATCAGAGACAGCGATGTTTCCGCATAACCCAATTCAAAAAAACTTTCAAATGCGGACTCGATAATTTTTTCCCTTGTAAGCTGCGTGTCTTCTTTTGATTTTCTCATAGCTTATCTTCTTCTCATTTCTATTCCAACTAATTTTTCCGGCGCGGATACCAGACGGACAAAAACAGAGGCTAAAACAACAGTCCCGCCAGTATAAACAACTTGATGTACAAATCATAACACATTGTTATTAAAATATCAAATATCGGCTGTGTTATATGCAATCTTACCTTTTCTGATGCAGCTGGTATTTCTTTAAAGCGATAAAACCGCCGGAAATCATCCGGCGGTTTTGATAACTTTACGTCTATCTTCAAATCACAAAATGAAAATCCGCTGTTGTATAACGCCGGCATCCCCTCTGCCTCTTGGCGGCAAATGCCGCTCGGGCGTTAAAGAAATTCTCTATTTCCCACTGGAATACAGCAGCCTAAGCAGCTGCCGCGGCGCTATCCAAGACTCACACTCCGATCTGACGAATCCTTCCGAACTCTGCTCATTTATAAAAAGATGTTGCCCGACCTGAATTATTTTTCCGCCGGAACAGACTCCGCTCTGTTTTCTGTTTCGGAAGCCGACCGCTTCATACATACGCTGCAGATCCGGTTTCCTTCTGTCCTGGCTGCGCTGAACTGCCAGCCGAAAGCCTCTACCGATCCGTTGTGTTTCTCATCCGGAATGTACCCCAGCTGCTCCAGCAGATAGCCGGAAATCGTATCATAGTCCTCCGATTCCAGCTTCAGACCGAATTCATCGTTAAGATCTCCGATGGACAGACTTCCGTCCAGCAGAAACTCACTTTCGCTCACCTGAAGGATCTCAGGCTCTGCAGGTTCCGAATCCTCATGGAGATCGCCCACGATCTCTTCCACCAGATCTTTCAGCGTAACGATTCCGGAGAAACCGCCGTACTCATCGACGAGAAGAGCCATGCGCACTCTGTTTTTCTGCATATCGCGCAGAAGCTCATCGGCGTCCTTCTTCTCCGGCACAAAATACGCCCGCTGAAGCATACCGCGCAGTTCCTCTTTCGTGAAAGGCGCGTCGTCCTTTACCATGCGCAGCAATACATCCTTCACGTGCAGGATACCGATGATATTATCGATTTCCTCTTCATAGACCGGAATTCTGGAATATCTGCTCTCCAAAACCTCCTCGATAATCTCTTCGAGGGGCTCTTCGATATCGAGAACTGTCACCCTTTGACGCGGAACCATAATTTCCGTGCCGCTTCTGTCGTCAAAGGCGAAAATAGAATGCACCATCCTGCGCTCGCTGTCATCAAAAGTTCCCCGTTCATAACCCATCTTCATCATCGACAGAATTTCTTCCTCTGTCACCGCATCTTCTTCATCTTCCGTTTTCATCCGCAGAAGCCGCAGCACACCTTTTGTGGATACCGACAGAAGCTTGATAAACGGTGAGAGTATGATCGAGATATAATGAACCGGCATGACAGTCAGCATGCAGAAAGCTTCCGACTTCTGAAGCGCGATTCGCTTCGGTACCAGTTCTCCGAAGACCAGGTTAAAAAACATCAGCAGCAGCGTCACGCCGTTGTGTGCGATTGCCGAACTGTAGGGAATCTGCAGTTCTTTCATCCAGCCGGCGAGAACCGGCGCGATGCCCGAAGCCGCCGACGCACTGGAATAGAAACCCGCAAAAGTGATCGCCACCTGAATCGCGGAGAGAAACCGGGTGGAGTCTTCAAAGAGCCCCTGTATCACCCGGGCTTTTTTGTTCCCGTCCTCTGCCAGCGAACGGATACGGTTCCGATTGACCGAGACTACCGCCATTTCCGCACCGGCAAAAAACGCATTCATCAGAGTAAATAACAACAAAAGCAATAGCTGAAAGATTACTGTGTTCCCATCGGGGTCTGCTTCCATATTAACGAAAATCCTCCTTTTGTAATTCCTTTACAATAATTGTTTTAGAAGAAGTATAACATGCACGCCCTCCGGATACAAGCGAAAAAAGCGGAAAGCATTTCACCGAAAAGATTTCCGGAAAAATTTTTTAAATCGACCACAAAAAAAACATGACATACATGATATATGGTATGCTGATAACAGCTATAAATGTACATAGGAATGCGGGAAAAAATACTTTCTCTTCCTCTGTATAAAAACATCTTTTGTTCTATGTATTATGGAAAATTCAAGATTGTGAAAGGAGTAATTATATGGCTTTTATTCAGAGTGATCCGACGCTGGATCTTACGACAGCAGAGGGAAGAAGAGCTCAGCTGAAGGCTCTGCTTGCGGCCAGAGCTGAAGAAGGCGCTATGCCTCGGGGAGATATCGAAGTCTTAGAAACGGAATTTGTAGAATATACCGACGAAGGAGAGCTGACAGTAAAAATCCCGATCCGTCCGTGGCAGGTCAATGGCTTTGACAATGTGCAGGGCGGGATTCTCACTTATATGATCGACTGCATTTTCGGCACTATGAGCTTTGTCACAAACGGCTGCCAGCCAGTGGGCACCATCGATTCCACTTCAAATTATCTCCGTCCGGTCCTTCTGAGCGATGAAACGGTAACCATCCGCGCCCGGGCAGTCACCAACAGTAAAAGAATGATTCACGCTACCGCCGAGCTGTATAACGCGAAAGGAAAGCCCGCTGTCACCGCATCCAGCAACATCATGAAACAAAACGCGCCGAAATAAAAAGATAACAGACATCTGCCCCGGCTGCGCCGCCTTCTTCTCAGAAGATGAGAAATCGGCAAAGCCCTGGCAGCTGCCTGAAAATTATGCTGCCGCCGAGAGACTTCGCTTTTCCGGCAACACCGTCAATCTGCTTCATCGTCTTTTAATTCCGGCAGGCCCGCCACACTGTTGAGCAGCGACAATATACCGGAAAGCACGGATGCGGAAGCCACGGCCAGCCAGTGAACATCCTTTATAAACGCCGCCGTACCGATCATCGCGATCGCCGTCTGCGCAGTTGTCCTCAGGGCTCTTGAGCCGGCGGCCTTCCACCATTTTTTATTCATCTGTTTTCTCCTTTCCGTTTCCGCTCCGTCCCCTGGGTGCAGCGCCCCCGCATCTCAGCGAAATGCTGCTGCCTTCAGAAAAAGTTTCCGTTTATAAAAGTTGAAGGGATGCAGACGTACTATATTATATGCATCCGCTGTACCGCGGGAAACTTCTTCTGCTCAAATAATGAGTGTCACGCTTTCTTCACACAGGCCGCACGAGAAAATACCGGCTTATATTTTGAAAAAAGAGCGCACACCATGTATTCGGACCTTCAGATGGCTACGGGCGATTTCGGGATTCTTCATCCGCGCAGAATAGAATAAAAAAAGCGCTGCAAACACCGCATTTTGAAGTGTTTACAACGCTTTCACAGTTATGGCAGAGGGCACGGGACTCGAACCCGCGGGGCTTTCGCCTTACCCGCGTTCCAGGCGGGCTCCTTAGCCACTCGGTCAACCCTCTATGCTATTTTGTACAAATCCGTACGACCTTTACTATTATAACCCAATCCATGAATTTTGCAAGTGAAATTTATAGAAAATTTTATTTTATTTATAGAACCAATTTACTCTGCATTTCGTCTGTTCCTTCGCGATGTATCTCATCAGAGCGCAGAAAACATTTTTCGAATCCTCTTTTCCATAAAAAATCTTTCCGGACAGACCGCTGCGCTCAGTCCTTTCACACCTTAACGCTTTAAAGCATTTTTTTCTTTTCAAACAGCTTTCCTGTGCTATAATGATACCATACATCAGCCGCCGGCAGTCTTCCGGATACGTAAATTTCCGGCGGCAAAAATCAGAATCGAGGTTATTCTATGAAAATTTTAGTAGTGGGTATGGGACTGATCGGCGGTTCCTTCTGCAAAGCGATAAAAAAATACACCGCACACCACATGATCGGTATGGATTCCGACGAAGCGACGCTGGAAATGGCCATCGCTATGGAAAGTGTGGACGAAATCATTCCCGTGGACCGCCCTCACCTGATGAAGCGCGCAGATCTCACTATCGTAGCTCTGCCGCCTCATAAAATCGTGGACTTTATTCTGGAGAACAAAAACAATTTCGCCCAGGGCGCCATCGTCACCGATGTATGCGGTGTAAAAAAATATATCGTAGAAAGTCTGGAAGCGCCCCTTGCAGAGGCCGGCGTTTCTTTTATCGGCTCTCATCCCATGGCCGGAACAGAATTTTCCGGTTTCTCTTTCTCGCTGGCCGATATGTTTGTCAACGCCAGTTATCTGATCACTCCCACTGGCCGTTCCGACCGCGCTCACGTGGATATTCTGAGAAAACTGGCCTATGATATCGGCTTCAAGACAGTCATCGAAGCCACACCGGAGCGTCACGATGAAAGTATCGCCTATACCTCTCAGCTGGCCCACGTGGTTTCAAATTCATATATCAAAAGCCCGACCCTCTCAAAAGAAAGAGGTTTCAGCGCGGGCAGCTTTTTGGATATGACCAGGGTAGCCCGTCTGGACGAAAATACCTGGTGCGATCTGTTCCTTCTGAATAAGGAAAATCTTCTTCAGGAGATCGACGCGCTCCTGAAGCATATCAGTCAGCACAAAGAGGCTCTGGAGGCCGGCGACCGGGAACGGATCCGGGAACTTCTGAAAAAAGGACGCATTCTGAAACAGCATAACGCTTCCGAAAAAAAAATTATGTATGATTGAGTCTCATTTTTGCGCACTCCTCCGCGAAGAGAAAAGAGAGGCGGCAAAAATGCCGCGCAAAATATACAGAGATCCGGTCCGGAAGAAAAAGCGCCGGAACGCTGTTTCCGGAATCCAGCGAAAGCCTCCGGTTTACGCTGAGATTTTGAAACGCTCCCGTTTGGAAAGCAGGGAACATTCGGCGCTGTATGACAGGAGAACTACCGATGAAAAATACCACACTCTGTTATATCGAAAAAGAGGACAGTTATCTGCTTCTTCACAGAACAAAAAAAGGACATGATTTCAATAAAGATAAATGGATCGGCGTAGGCGGAAAGTTTGAGGACAAGGAAAGTCCGGAAGAATGTCTGCTGCGGGAGGTAAAAGAAGAGACCGGACTGGATCTGATCTCCTGGCGATGGCACGGCATCGTCACCTTCGTATCCGACGAATATCCGACAGAATACATGTATCTTTACACTTCTTCCGATTATACCGGTAGTCTCATCGACTGCGACGAAGGAGAATTGGAATGGGTTCCGAAGTCCCGGATATTTGAGCTTCCGATCTGGCCCGGCGACCGGATTTTTCTGCATCTGATGCAGACCGGCATCCCGTTCTTCTCCCTGAAACTGGTCTACCGAAAAGATCGCCTGATCGCGGTAAAGCTGAATCATCGGGAACTGTCGCCGGAAGAGATCGGCAGTCTCATCAGCAGCCCGATTTAAAGCAGCGCTTTCCAATCTTTTGGGAAACCGATATGACTCAGTTCGATGTCATTTTCATACTCTGCCATCAGCGGCTCCAAAACCGCCATCATTTTAAAATTCCACTCCCGCTCGTCGGGGTAGAGAAATTTCAGAACCAGAAGCTGAGAAAACAATCCCCGGTCCGGCTGAAATTCACACCCTTCCGGCATCTTGGGCACCGACGGAAAAGACCAGTAATACAACCGCAGATAATGGGCACAGCGATTGCGCAGCTCCGTTACACAGTGAAGCCAGCTCTCCAGCTGTTTCACACCGGTTCCGTAAATCTCCCCTGCGATCGCTTTCTGATCCTGAGGCTTCATATCGAGATAAAAGTAAACCAGCATCCCCATAGAGAAAAACTCCACAATTGTCCACAGCGGCACTCTTCCGTCGTTTTTTGCCAGACTCTGCCGAATGACAGGAGAATCCCGGTTCTTTTCCACACAGGATCTGACTCTGCTCTGAAAACTCCGTTCATTATGCTTTTTTGTATACATTCCGTCTCCCAGATGACCGTACGGTCCGTATTTCTGAGAGATATAATAGGATAGCTGTGTCCGAAGATAGACTTCCACATCCTCGATCACCTCAAAGATCAGAGACCGGATCCTGCTGTCAAATTCATATGTACGCTGAAGGCGGAAAAAAGAAATCCCCGGTTCAAAAGACCGGTCTTCCTTCAGATAGGGAAAGAAATAGGAGGAAAAGCGATAATAATTCACCTTCTTTAAAAATGCGATGCAGTCCTCCTCTTCATCTTCGTAGAGGATAAAGCCCTTCCGGCGGATCAGTGCGATCTGTTCTTCATAAGTAGCGGCTCTTCTTTCCGTCACGTTGTCGCCCTCCTTTTTCTTTTCCTGTAAAAAAGGCCGGAGAAACACTCCGGCCTAAACATTCCTGATTTTCATCCGGACTTCGCAGCTATTTGAAATCCTTTTCAAATTCATTGACAGCATCCAGGAGCACTGTAGCTGAATACGCCATGCTCGGACCTGCGCCGAAACCGCCCATAGATACCATAGCCGCCTCCAGGATTTCCTCTCTCGTAGCGCCAGCCTGATAAGCGTTGTATACATGTACCACGATACAGTACTGACATCTGTTGTAGACGCCGATCGCGACGCTGATGAGCTCCTTCATCTTGACGGAAAGAGCGCCGTCGGCAAAAGCCGCATTCTGCAGCCCCATAAACGCATCGACGACGGCCCCGCTACTCTCCGCGACTCCTGCGACACCGTTCTGAAAATCCGCTAAAATCTGTCTTACGTCCTGCATAAGATACCTCCCCGGAACCGTACGCTTCCAAGAATCTCCAAAAGAGCAAGACCCGCGGAAAACATACTTCATTAAGATATTTTTTATTTTATCTGTTATTTATTATGATATAAGCATTGATAACACTTGTCAATCATCTCCGCCCCTTCTCCTCTCCATTCTGCCAAAATTACCGCTTTCATCATTTTTTGCTTTCCATTTTAATTTTGATACTTTACAATATGATTATGAAAAAACAGGAGTCCTGTCTCTTAAGGCAGTCTGATACAGTTTGAGCCGGCGGCTTCCGGGTAGTCCCGTTCGCTGAAGACAGCGCTGCAATTCGCAGAAGACGCATAATGTCTTGACTCCGTTTGATCCCGAGAAAATCCAAGGAGGAAATATTCATGAAATTTCAGTGCGCTTTTCTTTACGTTGCTCCAAACTGCGATCCCAAGACTCAGAGAGCCGTCATAGAGGGTACGGACATCGATATGAACGTCATCGGCTGCTCTACTTACGCCGAGGCAGAAATCGCGGCAAAAGAACTGGTGGAAAAAGGATGCACCGCCATCGAGCTGTGCGCAGGATTCGGTAACGAGGGTATCGCGAGAATCAAACGCGCCGTAGGTCCCGGAATTGCTGTGGGTGCGGTTAAATTTGATTTTCACCCTGCGTTCGAATTCAAAAGCGGAGATGACCTCTTCGCATAACCTCAGATGTTTTCTAAAGAATTCTTTAACGAAAGCATTCCTGAAAACAGAATGCCTCTGCAGACAAAACAGACAAAAAGAGCGGCGCTGTGCGCCGCTCTTTTATCGTTTTCCCCTTTTGTCTTTTTTGATATCTCCGCTTTCATCTGCGGCCCTTCCATGAATTAAGTTAACCCGCCGAAATATCCGCCGCTGACACAGCTGCGGCTTTCTTTGTCTCCGGTGACAGGCCGTTTCGATAGTCTTCGATCGAAACGATATACGGATGAGCGGACATAGCCTCCATCCACTGGCGCAGACCTTCGATGTCCCCCTCAAACAGAGTATGTACATACGGCTCCTGCGCCAGATCCGACGGTTTGATCAGAGAAGGCTCCCGATCCCGCTGCATGATACTGCACTCTTGCAGCAGCTCGCTTACAAACTGTGAACAAAAACGATGCTGCATCCTCTCGTACCGGATTCCCAGCTTGCAAAAAACCGTTCCCAATATACTGTACTTATACTGAAAGCGATAGCGGTAGAAAAATCCGAGAATCGTCTTGATCCGCTCTACCTCCCCCTGTTCCGTCTTTATGCGCACCAGTTTGCACGGCATTTCACTGTCGCTGCGATACAAACCTGCATAGACCGATTCTTTTGTGAAGCCGGCCGGCAACATCATATAGGGTACCCGGCGCCCAAAGGAATAGAAATCCTCCAGCGCATCGTCGGCAGAGATAGACACATGCGTATATTCGTCATGTGTAAACCAAAAGATCGCCCTGGACATCAGCGTGTTCGACCGTGTAAACAAAAGATAAATATAACTGCTATTTCCCAATACACTCACATCCTTTCGACAAATTCTATTATAAAGGATAATGTTTGAGATTCCGTTAATATATCTCTTAAGATTTTCTTAAATCTGTGTATTGAAAAATATCCATCCGCACAAAGCGGCGCGTTAATTTAGAACGCGGTGATGTACTTCAGCTGAAATCTCATCCACGGTCTGAAACTGATATCCCTCCGACAGATAATATTCTATGATCTGAGGCAGAGCCTCCACCGTAGTTTCTTTCCCGCCTCCGTCATGGCACAGCAGGACCACCGGATTCTTTCCCTCATTTTTTTTCGAATTTTCCACCAGAACCTGCGGTTTTAGACTTCCCTCTCCGTCACCGCTGCTGCAGTTCCAATCATAATACAGGTATCCCCGCTCCGTCACATCCTGCGTCAGAAATGTCATCAGGCCGGGACTGTATTTTACAGACGTGGAATTGGAGCTTCCGCCGGGAAAGCGTATGTACCGCGGAATGTAGCCGATCTGCTCCACACAGAGCATCGAAATTTTCTCCAGATCCGCGTAATACGCCTCTGCGGAAGCATAGACCTCCGCATAATCATGAGAATACGTATGCATTCCCACTGTATGCCCTGCATCCCGCGCCTCTTTAATACAGTATGCATATTGCGGATCGATACCGGTGACAAAAAAAGTCGCTCTGACGCCGTACTGCTTCAGAATTTCCAAAACCTTCGGCGTCAGATAGGAAGGACCGTCGTCAAATGTCAGGCAGATTACTTTTCGCGGCTCTGCCTCCGCATCCGATGAAGTCAGCGCCGTCTCAAGACCCCATTCTTCCATTAACTGCGCCTCCGCATTTGCGCGCACCGTCTGTACCGTTTCAAATATAAAAAAGGCCAGGCCGGCGGCGCACACCAGCAGCAGCGCCGCCGCCTTTTTCGGCACAACAGATTTCATAAAACACCTCCCGTCTCTATCATACGGGGATTTTTGCCGCAGCATGCGAAAAACATGAAATCTGCCGATATAGATTCCAAAGACAGACGGCGCAAAAAATCGAACCCCGCCTCAAAAGGACGGGGTTCTTCTGCTCTCTGTTATACAGTACGAATCATCGGAAGATCGTTATTGATGCCCTTAGACATCAGAATCTGATGCAGATCTATAATTCCGTTGTGGAACGTCGCCGCGCAGGCAGCCAGGTAAAGTTCCCACATGCGCGCAAACTCGATTCCTTTTTCTTTTTCGATCTGCTCTCTGTGCTGCAGATAATTTTCGCGCCAGCACAGCAGCGTCCGGCTGTAATGACGGCGCAGACTCTCTACATCGAGAGTGTAAAAATTGAAATCCGGCATAATATTTATGATCTCTCTCAGGCTCGGAATCATACCGCCCGGAAAGATATATTTCTTCACCCATGCGTCTCCCGGATGTTCTTTAAGCGCACTGATATAGTGAAGCAGAAACAGACCGCCAGGTTTCAGCACAGCGTCCACATTTCTGAGAAACAGCTCGTAATTTCCTCTGCCGACATGCTCCATCATACCCACGCTTACCGCACGGTCAAATCTGAGTCCCGACTTTTCCAGATCGCGGTAATCCATCAGACGCACTTCCAGAACATCCTGCAGTCCTTCTTCTTCGATATCCCGGCGAAATTTCTCATACTGCTCCTCGCTGAGAGTAATTCCCAAACCGCGCACACCGTACTTCTTCGCCGCCATCTTGAGAAGAAATCCCCAGCCGCATCCGATATCCAAGAGAGTCATCCCCTCCTGCAGATGAAGCTTTTCCAGGATATGTTCCGCCTTGTTTACCTGCGCACGGTACAGAGTATCGTTTTCCGACTTAAAATAAGCGCAGGAATAGCTCATGGTCTCGTCCAGCCACAGACGGTAAAAGTCATTGCCGATATCATAATGAGACTGTACCTCGGTCTTCTGATTCTTTTTGCTGCGGGAGGTGTGGATGATCTTTTGGAGAGCCGACTTGTCCGACGTAAATTTCCCCATCTGGCCCATAAAGAGATCCAGTACCTCAAAGAGGTCCCGGTCCACATCGATATCGCCTCTCATATAAGCTTCGCCCAGCGCCAGCGAAGTGCTGGTCATCAGAGCTTTCTTGTCCAGTTCCCCTCTCATTTTTACCGTAAATTCCGGTGTACCGTTTCCGATTTTGTCAATATCGCCGTCGGATTCGATCTGAAATGGTACGGGGATAATATTCTGCAGATAGTTTTTTACAAATGTATTCATTTTTACCCTCTCTTTCCCTAATATTACAGCGTCGTATCCCCCTACGGATTACGACGCTCTGTTATAGTAAATATACCCATTTTTTGAAAAATGACACGGAAAAGGCAAAGTTTTTTTGTTTTTTAACGCCGGCATTCTTCTGCCGCCGGAAGCGCAGACAGTTTCGCAAGGTAAAAAATCATTCGTATGCCCGAACCAGTTGAGTCTGTCAGATTTTGCTCCGATTGGAATCAGGATATGTCAAAAATTGAAAGAGAAGATATTATTCCATCGTGTATACGCTTATCGATTTAATCCGCTCTGTTTTTGTTAAATAATAAACGATTTTAACAGAGCTTTCTTTTGCCATGGAAAAAAGGACACTTCCAGACAAATTATGTCTGAAAGCGTCCCGGAATCATCCCGTGATGCCTATTATCCACAGTTTCAGATCTAATGAGCCGGCAGATTTTCATCCACGCCGGAAAAATATCCGAATGTGAGATCATCCAAAGCGACATCCGCCAGATTCAGACAGCAGTTGCCCATACGGTCGATACTGTTGAGAATCTTGGTAAAAGGTTTGGTAAGACTGGCCTTGCAGGTACCCTCATTGACACGCTTCAAATGGCCTTTTCGCATAATGCTGTCCAGTTCCAGAATTTTTTCCTTCCGCCGCGAAAGCTTTTTCGCTTTCTCTTTATCCTTCGTCACGAGCACATCCATAGCGTCATCATACATCTCTTTGATGATCTCAAGACTCTCCTGAACTTCTTCCATCGCTCTTCTGGAATACTGGTACTTGTTTTCCTCCTTATCCCAGACATGTTTTGCCACCTCCACGCACAGCGTACCGATGCGGTCCAGGTCATTCAGAATATAAGTCAGACGAACCGTCTGCGCTGCCTGAGCCTCGGTGAGCACGCCGGCAGAAAAGAGTTCCGCCAGATAACCCGACATCTTCTCCGAAATATCCCTGATCAGCTCTCCTTTGTCAGAAATCACATGGAGACAGTGCTTGTCCCCCTCGCGGACAGCGACGATAACTTCGCTGAGCATTTCCTCCGCGATTTTGCTGCAGTGAACAACCTCCCTGGCGATCAGCTGAAGCGCCGCTACCGGCTGGTTGATCATCTTGTCATCCAAAATAATCGGACGATCCGGATGAAAGACCGCTTTTTTCGGAGCCGGGATAATTTTCATTACGATTTTGACCATCAGAGGTATCAGCGGTATCCAGATCAGCGTCATCACCACATTAAAAATCGTGTGTGCATTTGCGATCTGCCGTGCGATCACATCGACCTCCGGTCCTTTGGTGGAAATCATCTGAATCAGTTTCGAGAAAGGGCCGACAAACCATATGAACAGCAGACACCCGGAAGCGTTAAAAAGACAGTGCGCCGCCGCCGTGCGCTTCGCATCTTTGGACTGTCCGATCGATGCTAAAACAGCGGTAATCGTAGTGCCTAAATTATTGCCCAGAAGGATCGGAATCGCCCCTGCCAGGCCGAGAATGCTCGTCACTCCGTCAGGTCCCGCCTGAGCGGCAAAATTCTGAAGCACAGCGATCGTAGCGCTGCTGCTCTGCACTACCAGAGTCATCAGCGTACCCACCGCCAGCCCCAGTACTGGCATATCGGATACCCGGGCGATCAAATCCAGAAAAAACTGGCTGGAAGCCAACGGCTCCATGACGTCACCCATCGTCTCAATCCCGAGAAACAGAAGTCCGAATGCAAAAATAGTCTGACCGATGTTCTTTGCGCGCTCTGATTTGAGCAGAAAGGAAACGACGAATCCTATAAAGATAATGATAAATATGTAGTCCGTAATATTAAAAGCGATAATCTGCGCCGTCACCGTCGTACCGATATTCGCGCCCAAAATGATAGATATCGCCTGTCGGAGCGTCATCAGCCCCGCGCTGACAAAGCCTATCGCCATAACAGTAGTAGCGCTGCTGCTCTGCAGAACAGCAGTGGTAAGAGCGCCTGCGATCACTCCCATTACGGGATTTTTCGTCAGTAGGGATAAAATGCTCTTCATCTTTTCTCCTGCAGCTTTCTGCAGGCATTCACTCATCATATTCATTCCGAAAAGAAAGACCGCCAGACCTCCCAGCAGTCCGAATATGATTTGTAAATTTTCATTCATAAAATCCTCCGTTCCATGCACTTCTCATGGTACATAAACAATTGCGTCCCGGCTTATGATGTCTGTTTTATTTCGCTAATGTGATTCTTACCCCTTCCACTGTTAAATTTTAACAGAATTTTACAAATTTCTTTCTCATTCTTTACATTCGTACTTAATAGAATATTATAGAAATGTAAAATCTATTTTAGTTGAATGTAAAATCTATGTAAAATAAGTTAAAAAAATGTCGAATAACGTCTCCGTCTGCCGCATCTTTTCCTGTCGTTTTTGATTAAAAAAATACGAATTTTCATGACTCTCAGCCTTTATATTTGCCGGATTTTATCGGCAATACTCCATTTACCACCAGGATCCCCGCGCTTACCAGCGCCAGTGCGGCCAGATTCTGCAGAGAAAAAAGTTTTTCTCCCAGGATCAGCGCCGACAGCAGAGAACCGAAAATCGGTATACTGAATCCGAAAATAGCTACCTGCCCCACCTGATTATACTTCAGCAGCATACTCCACAGACTGAAAGCCACCGTAGAAAGCAGCGCCATGTAAAATAAAAGCAGTACAGAGGAAAGCTGGAATCCCCCGATGCGGCCCCCGGTCAAAAATCCCGCAGCGGTCAGAAGCAGACCTCCCAGAAACAGCTGCCAGGAAGTGATACACATCGGCGTCTCACGATCGGCGATCAGTTTCAGCGTTACAGAGCTGACACCGTACATCACAGAGCTGAGAACGATCATTCCGTCCCCCAAAAAGCCGAAGCCGCTGTCCCAGGCGCCCGGCTGAAGATTCACGGAAAACACGCCGGCAAAACCGATTATGCAGCCGATCATTTTCCTCCACGTGACCCGTTCTCCCCGGATCAGAAAATGAGCCGCAAACATAGCGAAAAATACATCAGACGAATTGATGACCGATCCCTTAATTCCCGTAGTGTGAGCCATTCCCACATAAAAAAAGACATACTGAAGAGCCGTCTGGAGCATAGCCTGTCCCGCAACCGCCGGCAGCGCCGTTTTTCTTGGCAGAAGCGCCCTTTTCTCGATCAGACAACCGGCCAGAAAAGTAAATATCCCCGCCAGTACGAAGCGATAGCCTGCAAATAAAATCTGACTCCCCGTATCGGTGATGTTCAGCATTTCATATCCCATCTTTACACAGGGAAAAGCGCTGCCCCAGAGAAGACAGCACAAAAGAGCTGCGGTTACCCGAATACCGGGACGGCGGAATAATTCCGCCGCCCTGCTTCTCACTTCTGCATATTCCGAAATTCCGCCGTTCACTCTCACCGAATCGTCCCGTCTGTCGTCCGTTACCGTAAAATTCAAATCCCGTTCCATATCGATCAGATCTTCTCCTCCATCTTTCTTTCAAAATACTTTTTATTATATATCACAGATGGATTTTCCGGA